>JAAYLH010000074.1 GCA_012521995.1 Bacteroidales bacterium
CCCGCCTGATGCAAAAATGAGCTTGCCGGCCGTCAAATTATCTCATCCCGATGCGATAGCTTAACTTGACCAGGAAAATATTGCTACCCTTTTCTTTAAACAAATTCCGGGTATCGGGCAAGAAATCCATTTCCCCTTGGTTTTCAAAGTCATTGCGGTTTTGACTCCACACCAGGAATAGGCTTGAACCCGGGTTATACTCCCAGCGGATCACCAGGTTTGAAAGGAATTCACGGAAGTGAAAATCAGGCTTTTCAAAACTGTAATCGTAATCCCCCGTAAGATCTTCATTGATGAAGTAGTCGTCCTCATCCCAGGAGACCTGGGCCGGCAGGTATTCCTGGTAACGGTCGCTGAATTCACGGGCCTGGGGGTCGGTAATATATTTAAAATCAGTGTATTTACCGGCGGCGACAAATGGCTGGCCCCAATACTGGATGGTAAGGTTGGGAAGAATCGTATAGTTTACCCTGAACGAAAGGCTGGCCACCTGCTGGTTGATTGTGGCATAGACATATCTTGGCTGGCTGTTGAAATCCAGTTCATCCACATATTGCAAGGTCTCGAAACCATTGTAAAAATAGGGGTTCAGCGAAAAGCTGACATTGTCGAAAGGCATATAGGTGATGTAGGGAGAAATGTTCAGATGCCGCTGGTATTGTTCGGCGCCGAGGCTGAGGCTGTTGCTGAAACCCACGTACCACTTTTTCCGGTTATCGGTCCGCATGCCAAACCAGATATTGGCGGCATCGGGGAGTTTCAGGGAAGGCCCGCCACGCAGGTGATTCATAGAAACTATGTCGAGGCTGTATTCACCCCCTGCATTGGCCTGCCAGTAGTTTTTGAAAAGGATATTCCCGTTGGGGTTAATTCCCAGGGCAATGCGTTCACCGGCAAAATTCCAGCCTCCGTAAAGAGAAAGATTCAGGGTGAAAGACTGGTAAAAGCTGCCCGGCTCCCATTCGCGGTAACCCGCATAAACAAGGGGGATTACCTGGTCGGCTTCGCGCATATAGCCCAGGTCGTTGATCTCAAACCCGGGCGATTTCCATACCACGGCAGCCAAATAGGTCCAGTGTCCCCCGCCCAGGCGAAGGAATTGCATGCGCCCGCCGGAGCCGGTGAGGGAAGTGCGGCTGGGATCGAGGCTGAGGTGGCTGGCATCGGGGCGCTGAAAATAACGGGCCGGGGAGCGCTGGGTTTCCAGGATGGCTTCTTCATGGCCTGCCACGTGGCTCAAGGCCATATTGACGTTAAACATCCATGACTTTTCCTTGAAATACTGGGTAAAATCAATGCCCCCTGAAAAGGCCTCGCGGTGCATCTGGGTCTCAAGATTACTATCCAGTTTCCGGTTCACCCCAGTCAGGATGGCCCCGAAAAGGGTGTTCCCATCTTTGATCTCTTTCTGCAGGCGTCCCACAAAAAAATTGGAGAGGGGTTCGACGGTTTCCTCAGAACGCTGGCCGTTCAGATCAATTGCTGCGGTTTCTTCAGCCGTTACGGTTTCAATAAAAGCGATGGAAAGGCCCCGGTCATTCCTGCCGGTGACCTTGGCGGCACCCAGGATACGCGTGAAGGGAGGGCGGTCAACATAGGAATCGCCATTGACGCTGACTTCGCCCTGGGGCCTGCGTCCAATACGACGTGAATAAAACAAGTTGTCATTGCCAAGTCCTCCGTCGCCTATGCCCAGGAAGAAATTGGAAATGTTACGCCCCTCGATGAAGAACGGTCTTTTCTCTTCAAAGAAAGTCTCATAGGCCGAAAGGTTTACCTCGGAAGGGTCGGCTTCCACCTGTCCAAAGTCGGGATTCAGGGTCAAATCCATTGTAAAATTGTTACTCAGGCCGATCTTGGCATCCAGGCCGGCCTTCAGGGCGTGATCCTTCCCGCTTGAAAAAGGATTATCTTCCTCGATGGGATATCGTGAGATTGAAGCCACTGCATATGGAGTGGCATCCAGGGTTTTCCGGGGTTCAAGGTTCTCAAGGCCTTTCAGCAATCCGCAATACCTTACCATTCCGGCCGCATCCTTGGGGATATGGTTCCAGAAATCCAATTCCTTGTGCCGGTGAATGCTCCTGAAAACCTGGAGTCCCCAGACACCACTGCCGTCTTTTTCAAAGCGGACCTGACTCAGGGGTATGCGCATCTCGGCCACCCAACCTTCAGGGTTTATGCTGACCTTTACCCACCAATTGGGGTCCCAGGTTTTGTCTTCGGTTTCTCCATCGTTGCTCAGGATCCAATCGTATTTCACCCCGCTGGCAGTAACAGCAAAAACAAAAGCAGTCCGCTGGTCGAAATAGCTGTCGAAGGCAACCCCAACCCCGTCGCCATCTTCGTTGTCGCGGCGGGTGAGGCGCCTGACAATGCTGTCAGGGCTTGAATCATAGGCTTTTATGGCTACGTAAAGATTGTTGTCGTCAAAAAAGATTTTAAACTCAGTGGGCTGTGGTGCCGCCCGCCCATTCAAGGGTTCGTGCTGAATGAAGCCTCCTTCCCAGGGCCCCTCCTGCCAGAGGGGCTCTTCAAGGATGCCATCAATTGTTGGAGCAGGCCCTTCAAGGCGAAGGGAGGAATATTCTTTTTTCTGGCCCCTCCGCGCAATGGATTGCAGCGATAACAGGCACAGGAGAATCAGGGTCATCCTGCTCATGTCTTAAGCCGGGTTTAATGGGTCACTTGTTTTCATACGGTCAATATATCAACTATTGAACCATATTAAATAATCAAATGATTATTAAACCATTAAACAATTGCTTTATGACATATAACAGGCGTTATTGTCCATTATTGAACAGGTCATGTCCAAATGTGGACGACCCCCTGTCAAAGGCCCCTTCAGCGGGCGAAGCGTTCCATCCGTGCAAGCACCTTTTGCAACTGCCGTTCGGTTTCCAGTGAAAGGTCTACGGCGTCATAATAGAAACCCAGTTCAAGCATATATTCGATCAGGGAGATCTGCCCTGCATTAAGGGCTTTGATCAGCAATGCTGCATTGTCGAAAGAGCTGATCACGCGGTAATTATCCTGTGAAGATTCCTGCAGTGCCTTGGCCTGATCATACAACCCTCTGTAATGATTCAGATAGCGAAGGCTCAGGTCATCGTTATGCTGCTGGATCGCAATGGATTTCAGGCGGGCGTGTCTGATTGTGTTGCGGTTTTCCCAAAGAGGAATGGAGATTCCCATCCCAAAGCCTGAAAAGCGTTCGTCAGGCAGGGCCTCCATCATATATCCCGCCGAGAATTCAGGCCAGTAAGCGGCTTTCGCCAGGCGTTCCTCACCCCGGCTTATCACCAGTTCCTGCTCCAGGGAACGGAACACAGGGTTGGCATCAAAGGCGCCTTGCACCCACTCCTGGAAGTCAGGGGGTAGCACTGCGATCGGGAATTCCGTTTCGTCGACAGCTATTGCCTTTCCGCCATTGAGGGCCTGAAGCTCATTGCTTAGTGACCTGCGTTCAATCTCGTTGAGTTCAAGGGCTTTCCGGGCGTTAAAGAGGTTGAGGCGGGCTTTGTTGTGCTCAAGGATATTAACCTCACCGGCATCGAGCATCGCCTGGTAGGAGCGAGCAATTTCAGAAGCGTGCTGCAAGCGCTTTTCCAACTCGAGGGCCAGGGCATTGTGGTAGATCAGGTCGATCACCAGCAGATGCGCCTCCAGCAGGACTTGCTGCCGCTGCTCCAGATAGCGGTAATCCAGTTGTTGATTCATCGCCTGTGCAAGTTGGTTTCTTCTGCCCAGCAATGTAGGAATGTCAAGGGGCTGCACCAGGCCAAAATTGGTACGCCTCAGGTTTTCATCCGACTTATTCAGCAGGAACAGGTCCACCTGGGGATCGGCAAGAAAGATCCCCGTCCGGTTGCCCAGCTTTTCAGCTTCCACCCCGCTGCGCAGGGCTGCCAGGGTGGTGTTGTTCTTCTCAATCTCCTGTAGCACAGCTTCCACGGGGCCCTGCGCCTGAAGGCATGCCAGGGGTATTAAAAAGAAAATAAAAACAAAAGGTTTTATCGGGTTCATAATTCCTCCTCTTTTGAGACGTAAGATTGGCGCATCAGGCTAAAGACAACAGGGACGACATAAATGTTGAGCAAGGTGGATGAAAGCAGCCCGCCCAGGATCACCTTGGCCATCGGGCTCTGTATCTCATTGCCCGAGAGATGTCCCTGCATAGCCAGGGGGATAAGTGCCAGGGCTGAAGTGATGGCAGTCATCAGGATGGGGTTCAGACGGTCGAGGGCACCGATGATGATGCTTTCCCTGAGGCCTGCCCCTTCATCGAGCAGGTGCTGGAAGCGTGAGACCAGCAGGATCCCGTTACGGGTAGCAATTCCGAAAAGGGTGATAAACCCTATGATGGCGGGGATGCTCAGGATTCCTGATGTGAAGTAAATGGAGAACACCCCGCCGATGAGGGCCAGGGGCAGGTTGATCAGTATAATGCCCGCAAGCCTGAGGTTCCTGAACTCCTGGAAAAGCAGGAGAAAAATGATAAAGATGGCCAGGATGGAAGTCAGCAAAAGGGTTTGCGAAGCCCTGGCTTCACTTTCAAACTGCCCGCCATATTCAATGCGGTAGCCTTCAGGAAGGCTAATGTTTTCGGCCACTTTCTCCCGGATGTCATTCACGGCGCCCAACAGGTCGCGGCCCGCCACATTGGCCGACACCACCACTTTACGCTGCACGTTTTCGCGGCTGATGGAGCTGGGCCCAGTGGCGGATACGATTTCTGCCACCTGTTCAAGAGGAACTTTACGGCCATCGCGGGTGTCAATCAGGGCATTGCGGAAGCCGTCCATTGTTTGGGTGTAATCCTTGTTCAACCTAACGACCAGGTCGAAGCGTTGCTGCCCCTCGTAAATATCGCCCAGGCGTTCACCCGAGAAGGCCAGTTCCACAAATTCATTAAACTCGCCGATTGTGATTCCATAATGGGCGAGCATTTCGCGCCGGGCACGGATCTGGAGCTGTGGTACTTCCACCTGCTGTTCGACGTTGATGTCGACCAGGCCTTCAATGCCCTGAATGGCAGCCTCAATTTGTTTGCCTACGGTGTACATTCTCGAAAGTTCAGTGCCAAAGATCTTGATGGCAATGTTGGCGCTGGTGCCCGAGAGCATATGATCGATGCGGTGGCCCAGGGGCTGCATCACCATAAAGGCAATGCCGGGGATGCCCGCCAGGCGCTCGCGCACCTCAGCAACCAAGGCTTCGTTGCTGCGACCATCGAGCTCATAATTGACGTCGATTTCGGCGCTGTTGGCCGTCTGCGAATGTTCATCCAGCTCTCCTCTGCCCGTCCTGCGGGCCGTGCTGATCACCCCGGGGACGGCAAGTAACTCCTGCTCGATAAGCCTGCCTATCTCGTTGCTTTGCTCGAGGGAGGTACCCGGCTGGCTTACCGCCCCGATGGTCAGCGAGCCTTCGTTGAACTCGGGAAGGAAGGATCGCCCCAGGGTGGAGAACACCATAACGGAAATTAGAAACAGGCCGATGGTGGACAATAGCACCAGCTTAGGATGGTTCAGGGCATACTGAAGCGAGCGCCTGTAGCCTTGCTTGAGGTTTCGCACCAGCCAGCGATCCTTTTTGTGCTTCTCCAGATACCGGTCGTTGGTGAGCAAAAGCTTGCACAGCAGGGGAATCAGGGTCATAGCCACCAGGAGCGAAACAAAGAGCGACACGATGTAGGCAATGCCCAGGGGGCGAAGCATCCTGCCCTCCATTCCCGAAAGGAAAAACAAAGGCAGGAATGCCACCATAATGATCATTGTGGCATTGATGATAGAAGATCGGATCTCTTTGGAGGTCTCGAATACGATCAGAAACTTCGATTTCTGCTCTTCCCTGGGCTTGCGGTGGTTTTCGCGCAAACGCTTGAAGGCATTCTCCACGTCAATGATGGCATCATCCACTACTGAGCCAATAGCAATAGCCATGCCCCCAAGGCTCATGGTGTTGATGTTCAGTCCCAGGGCATTCAGCACCAGCACCGCTCCCAGCAGAGACAAGGGGATGGCCGCAAGCGAGATAATGGTGGTTCGGAAACTTCCCAGGAAGATAAACAGGATGACGATGACAAAAATGGCCCCTTCCACCAAGGCATTCTGCACATTGCGCACGGATTGTTCAATAAAATCAGCCTGTTTGAAAATGCTGGTGTCGATCTCTACATCAGGCGGTAAGGTCTCCTGCACAGCGGCGATGTTCTCTTCCAGCCTGCGGGTTAGGTCGAGGGTGTTGACGTTGGGCTGCTTGGAGACAGAAATGATCACGGCGGGACTGGCGTTTTTTGAGCCATGGCCCATTTTTACAGCGGGGCCAATGATAACCTCAGCCACATCGCGCACCCTGACGGGTTTGCCATTCTGCGAGCCAATGAAGGAGTTGCCCAGCTCATCGAGGTCATTGGTGCGGGCCACGCCCCTGACAACATATTCGTTGCCATGCTGGCGAAGCACACTCCCGGTGGAGTTGTTGCTGAAGTCGCGGCAAACATCGGCCAGCTCGCCCAGAGAGACGCCAAAGAACTTAAGGAGTTGGGGATCGGCCAGCACCTGGTACTGCTTGTAATCGCCCCCAATGATGGTCACTTGCGAAACTCCGCTTGTGGCCAGCAAAAGGGGTTTAATGATCCAGTCGGACAGGGTGCGCAGCTCCATCATTGAGGTGCTGTCGGCCTGCACACTGATAAACATGATCTCGCCCATTACGCTTGACTGAGGAGCCAGCATGGGCTGACTTACGCCTAAGGGCATACCGGAGGCGATGGTAATCAGCTTCTCGCTGACCACCTGTCGGGCCAGGAAGATATCGGTGCCCCAGTCGAACTCCACCCAAACAAAGGAGAAGCCTTGGGATGAGGCTGAACGGACCCTGCGCACACCGGTAGCTCCGTTCACTGCGGTTTCAATGGGGAAGGTCACCAGGCGCTCCACTTCTTCGGCAGCCATGCCATGGGCATCTGTCATCACCACCACAGTGGGTGCTGTCAGGTCGGGAAACACATCCACATCCATCCGGTTAGCCGTATATAATCCCCAGATCAAGAGAATGGCCGCCCCCAGCAGGATGAGGAAGCGATTGTTGAGCGAAAACTTTATGATATGGTCTAACATGAGTCTTCAGTATTAATGGACATGTCCTGCGTGAGGATCAAGTGCTGCGGAGGACTGGGCCAGTTTAACCCAAACCGCCCCGCGGGTCACCACCCTGTCAGCAAGGCTGAGGCCTTCCCGTATTTCAGTGCGCAAGCCGTCGGTGGCCCCAGCTCTGACTTCACGTTTCACGAACTGTTCCGGACTTAGCTGCACGAACACATAATAGGTGCCCTGTTCTTCAAGGATTGCATCAACCGGCAGGGTGATCACCTCTTGGTCCTTTTGGACCAAGAGAAAGAGCTCCACAAAGCCTCCGGGCAAAAAGTCACCAACCTGGCTCACCTCCAGATGCACCGGGATCTGGAAATTTTCTTTGTTGGCAGCTTGCCCCACCGAAAGGATACGCCCGCCGAGCTGCTCGAGGCTCAAAACCTCATCCTGCCCCGGAATACGGATGTTAGCACCGGCCAACGAGGGCAGGTCACGGAAATATTTCTGGGGAACATCGGCATGAAGCAAAAGCCGTTTGTTTTGCAGGACGCTGAAGAGGGGCTCACCCGTCTCCACAAACTGCCCTTGCTGCACCCAAACCTGCCTGATCACCCCTGAGGCAGGACTGGAAACCGATTGTCCTGCCTGGCTGAAATGGCGGCTGAGGTTTTCATACACCAACCTGGCATTTTCAAACTCTGTCCTTGCCCGGAGCAGTTCGCGCTCTGAGACGATCTGATCGACAGACAGCTTTTCCGCCCTTTCCAGGTCGGCCCCTGCCTTCTCAAAGGTAAGGCGGGCCTCAGCCAGGCGCACGCTCATGTTCTGGTCGGCCAGGTTGCCCGAGGAGATATTCATCAACGTTTTTCCGGCCGCGACAGGCATCCCCTCCACCAGGCTTCCCGTAGTGAACTGAACCAGTCCACCGGCCCTGGCGGGGACTACCACCTCATCGCCCTGGGCAGGCACCACCCGTGCCGAAGTTTTGATCACCTGCCCGAAGGCCTCCAGACTGGGAAATTCAGTGGCAAAGTTCACTTTCCACGACTGCTCTTTTGTAAACATAACGGCATTGGGATCGTGGGTCATCTGTTCTTCAGCGGCATGGATGGCGTTGTGGGCATCGTCATAAACCATAACCCCGGGCATATTTACCCTGTATTCCCCATCAGGAGTTCTGACATCGAAGTATACACTGGCTTGCCCCGCCACCAGAGGCGTGAGTTGAAAGGCATAGATACCCTTCCTGACAGGGGCCTCAAGGGTTTGTTTGATCCCGTCACGGCCTACTACCAGGCTCATGGTGATCACGGCATCTTCCAGGGGTTTGAAATCAGCAAGGCGGGTAAAATGAGCATAGATACCTGAGGGCTGCCCGACAGCAAAGGGGGCCGCCTCGGCAAACACTTCGAAATCATCGCTGTAGGCAGTCAGGTAGAGGAAGGCCTCATCGTGCGCGTGATCATGACTGTCCCCTGCACGCTTACAGGCAAACAGGGAAATTACCAGCAAAAAAAATAAACTCAACTTCTTGTACATCTTTGAATGGTTTTTCGGCAAAAAGGCAATACTTTGAATAATTCCCAAAGGCGTAGGCCTATGGGCAAGGGGCTTATCCCACAAAAGTGCAGGACTTAATGGATGTGCGCGGAATGGTCTTCGTGGCTGTGCGCCTCCCCATCATGGGCGTGATCATGGTCAAAATCCTCTTCATGCTCGTGATCGCAATCGTGGTCTTCTACCACAAAGTGCTCTTGTTCAGGGGCTGTATTATCATGGCTATGATCATCGCCGCAGTCTGCACTGTGAACGTGGGTGGTACCCTCAGCCTGTGTGTGGCTGTCGTTTTGGGCGGTGCTGCCCCCGCAGGCAGAGCACAGCAAGCCCAGAATGGTCAAAAGGAAAAACAGTTTTTTCATGGTGATCCTGTTTAAATGAATTTGAAAATAAATCAATGCGGAAGTCCTCAGGGACTATCCGGAAAAGGAAAGCTTCAAATCATTTAAACAACAGGGGGAGCGCGCAAGCCCAGACCGTGGGACAAGCAGGAAGAATGATATGTCAGGCTTGGGGGATGCTGCCTGAAGGGTAATTGGTAAGCAAACAGAGAAACACGTATGGAGTAATGAATCAGAGGCCACTGAAAGTCCAGGGGGAAATCAAGTTCAGCAGGCTGCCCGGCCTCCTCGAGCTCGTGGCGGAAGCCCTCGGGATGAAATATCACCAAATGGTCGAGCACGCAACAGCCTTCTTCCTGCCCTGCCGGGTGCCCTGAATCATCGCAGCCCTCACCTTCATGGTGGTGCTGCCTTTCACGGGTATTGCAGCTTCCCACATCGAAGCAAACCCGTTCGCCGTGGTGATGGTGTGGCACCAGGGAATGGGCCAGTAGCAGCACATTGGCCAGGACAGCTAACATTATGGCAGGCAGCGGTTTTGGCATATCAAATCTTTCGTTGCGGCAAAAATACAATTAAATTTACAAAATTGATCCCTGATTCTTTAAGCTTGTGTCAAAAATAAAGGGCGTCCCCTCCGGAACGCCCTTTCTAATGCTTTCAAAAAGGAGGATTAATCCAGTCCCCTTTGTTTCAGCAGGCCATCGATTGCGGGAGCCTTTCCGCGGAAGCGGACATAAGCGTCCATTCCTTCATAGAGGGAATTCTTTGCGTGGACATACTCGCGGAATTTAGCAGCCAACTCTTGGTTGAAGAGGTCGCCGCTTTCCTTGAATGCATAGAAGGCATCGGCATCAAGGACGCCGGCCCAGAGGTAAACATAATAGCCTGCAGCATAGCCTGTGCCATGGATGTGACCGAAGTTGGTGGTGCGGTAGCGCGGAACGATCTCGTCTATAAGACCGATGCGATCCATGCTTGCCTTTTCAAAAGCATTCACATCGATATCCCCGCTATGGTCGGCAGTGTGCCAGTCCATATCAAGGATAGCAGCAGCCGTGTATTCGGTGTTGATGAAGCCCTGGTTGAAATGCTGGGCATTCCTCAGCTTTTCAATCAAATCGTCGGGCATGGGCTCATTGGTTTCGTAATGACGGGCATAGACCTTAAGCACTTCAGGCTCACCTGCCCAGTTTTCCATCACCTGAGATGGCAATTCCACAAAGTCGCGCGGGACGCTCCGGGAGGTGCGGTCGTATTTGCCATCGGCAAAGAAGTTGTGCAATGCATGACCAAACTCGTGGAAGTAGGTCTCTGTTTCATCCCAGCTAAGCAAAGCAGGTTTGTCGCCCGAAGGACGCGAGAAGTTCATGACCATCGTCACAACCGGCGCAATGCGCTCACCATCCTTATAGCTGCCCCTGCGATAGGTGCCGCACCAGGCGCCGCTGCGCTTGCTAGGCCGTGGATGGGGGTCAATATAAAGCACGGCAAGATGACTTCCGTCATTGTCCTTCACTTCAAAGGCTTCCACTTCTTCGTGGTATACCGGGATGTCATCGCGCTTGATGAACTCCAGGCCGTAAAGCTGGTTGGCAACAAAAAATACGCCATCGCGAACATTGTCGATGGGAAAATAAGCCTTCAGCTCTTCCTCATCCAGGTCATACTTTTCTTTGCGGACTTTCTCGGCATAATACCACCAGTCCCAGGATTCCAGTTCAAAATCACCACCCTCACGGTTGATAATCGCCTGCATGTCATCGCGTTCTTCTTTGGCACGCTCCAATGCAGGCTCCCAAACCTGATAAAGGAAGTTGTACACATTTTCAGGAGTTTCCGCCATATTGACGTCAACAGAATATTCGGCATAGTTATTAAAACCCAGGATTTGTGATGCCTGCTGACGCAATTTCATCAACTCGGCAAAAAGGGCTTTGTTGTCATTCTCATTGTCATTATCACCACGCATAAAATATGCGGTGTAAAGCTGTTCGCGAAGGTCACGGCGCTCAGAGAAGGTCACGAAGGGGATCCAGCTTGGCTTGGAGAGGTCGAACATCCACTTGCCTGCCTGTCCTTCCCTTTCAGCCAGTGCCGCAGCACCGTTGATCACATCCTGAGGAAGACCTGCCAGGTCGGCTTCGTCTTCAATAGTCAGTTTAAAGCCATTATTCTCTTTCAGCGAATTTTCACCCAGTTGCAGGGAGATCATGCTCATGCGCTCGTTGAGTTTCTTGAGCTCTTCGCGCTGTTCTTCGGGCAGGGCTGCACC
>JAAYLH010000075.1 GCA_012521995.1 Bacteroidales bacterium
GAACAAATGAATTTTCCCGAAGTGCCCGAAACCCGCCCCCTGTGGCAAACCGCCCTTCATTTTTTTACCCTGGTGCTCATCCTGGTCTTTGCCAACTGGGGCAAACCCAGCGGAGAAACCAGCGGTGCCTGGTACTTTATTTGGTCAAACAAATGGCATATCACCGCTATCTTTGGGCTTGTGCTGGTGTTCTCCATGATTTATATCCTGAAAATGAAGCCCTGGCAAGTGTTGCTGGGCGCGGCAATAACGACCCTGAGCGCTTTGCTGATAGGCAATCCCCTCGTTGTGATGGTTGTGGCCATTACCGCTGTCAGCGCCATTGGGCTGATGGATAAAGCCGACCACGGCGAGAACCGGGAGTGGATTGTCTCAAGCTGGGGTTTCACAAAGCAAATTGTGCCCCTGCTGGCCATCGGGGTGGTCATTGCAGGATTCCTGCTGGGATCCACCCACGATGATGTGTCCATCCCGGGCGTCATCCCCAACCATTGGGTGGCCTGGCTGGTGGGTGGCAACTCATTGGCAGCCAACTTCTTTGCCTCAGTCATCGGGGCGTTTATGTATTTCGCCACCCTGACCGAAGTGCCCATCCTGCAAGGGCTGCTGGCCTCCGGAATGGGAAAAGGGCCTGCCCTGGCATTGCTGCTGGCTGGCCCATCCCTGTCCCTGCCCAATATGCTGGTCATTCGCGGCGTCATCGGAACACAGAAAACCCTTGTATATATCAGCATCGTGGTTGTTTTGTCCACCATCGCTGGCTTGATATTTGGAAGCCTCTAAAACATTTTATTATGCTTGAAATCAAAGTACTGGGGACTGGTTGTCCCAATTGCATCCGGCTGGAAGAACTCTGCCGGGAAGTGACCGGTGACCTGGGCATTGAGGCCAGCATTGAAAAAATTACCGACCTCAATGCCTTTGGAAACTACAATGTATTTCTTACGCCAGGCCTCGTTGTGAATGGCAAGGTGTTGTCGCAGGGGAAACTCCCCACAAAAACAACCCTCTTAAGCTGGCTCCTCAAGGCCGCTCTGTAAGAAGCTTTCACTTTTGAAAGGGGATTTCCTCTTTCAGCGTTTGGAGAAATTGTTACTTGAAAGAAGAATAATCTAAGGCGCATTTTTGCCTGAAATAAGAAAATTAACCTTTTACATTAAATTTTATTTGGTATGAAAAAAGCATTTTTGTTTTTGTCCTTCCTGGGTTTTCTTAACTTGGGATTACAGGCCCAGGACAATCCGGTTGCCAAGGCCGATTCAATCATTTTCAACAATAAGGTCCACGATTATGGAACCATTGAACAAGGTGGTGATGGAACCTGCGAGTTTGAGTTTACAAATGCTGGCAAAGAACCCATTGTTTTAACTTCTGTCCGTTCATCCTGCGGTTGTACCATTCCTGAATGGTCAAGAGAACCGGTCCTGCCAGGCCAAACCAGCGTCATCAAGGTGAAATACGACACCAGGAGGCTGGGCGTAATCAACAAAGTCATCATTGTGAACTCCAATGCCATCAATTCCACGGTGATTTTAAGGATCACCGGGAATGTGGTTGAGAAGCCATAAATAATGGATGTTTGAAATAAGGATTCTAAAGCTTGCGTTTGATTTCCATCGGCTTATAGGCACTTTCTTGCTTGTCCGAGGGCCTTTGGAGATTTACTGACCATCCTTTTGACTTTAACTTTTTGGGTGAAAAAAGCTAGTTGCGAATGTGAGATTGGTGTTTTTTGGAAAAAATCTGGCAAACAGAAAAACTATTTGAAAGATGAAATGTTATTTGTATATTTATGTTATTAAGCATCTAAACAAAATTTAAAATGAGAAGAAAGAATATTTTTATTTCAGCGCTAGCCTTGTTTTTTGCAGTTTCCTGCAGTGGACCAGTTAATGATGAAGCAAAAGAATCGTCAGAGGTGACTGCCCAGGAGCAGGTTCAGCAGCAGGAGGATTCCTTAAACGTGGAAGCCCTGACTGATTCACCGGCTCAGGAATCAGTTCAATCGACTGTTTCACAAAATGAAGCCCAACCCAGGCTAAACCCGCCCCACGGACAACCTTATCACCGTTGCGATATCCCGGTGGGAAGTCCTTTGCCGGCCGGTTCACCCCAACAGTCAACCACCACAGCGGCTGCAGCTCCTGCATCTGCCCCAGTCGACAGGTCGATGATTCCCACTGTTGAAAACGCCAATCGAACCGGTGGTTCGGCAGCCAGCCAGGCCACTGCCGCATCAGGAACGCCGCCGAGGCTTAACCCCCCGCACGGACAACCTTTTCACCGTTGCGATATCCCGGTGGGTAGTCCCCTCCCGGTTAATTAAAGGATTGTCAATCTAAATCCTAATGTTGTGTGGTGAACCATAAACTGCTGCGCTAACAAATAAAGAAGTTTTATTTCAGTTTTACTTTGAGGAAGAAAAATCAATTATGGAAAATCATTCAACTAAAACAGGTGGCTTTCGTGTTTCTGACCAGGCTGCCGAAAAATTTAAAGAAATCATCGACTCAATGGAAGAACGTCCTGCAGGGGTGAGGATCTATAACGCTTCGGGCTGCTGCGGAGCTTCGGTGCAAATGGAATTGGCAGAAGGCCTGCGCCCCGGTGAAATGGAGGTGGACGTGGAAGGGGTGCCCTTTTTTGTCGCATCCGACTTCCTGCCCGAACTCAGCCCCGTGACCATTGACTTTACCGATGGCGGTTTTCGCCTCCTGGGCTTCCACAAAAGTGAAGGCTGCTGCGGAGGGCATTAACGAAACCCCTATGTTTAGCTGATTTTCAATAAATTGGCTTTGAAAATCATCCTGCAAAGCTTATTTCAAATTTTAGTTTGAAATAAGCTTTGTTTTATGCTAGAAAAATTACTTTCGGTTCTACCATGCTCTTACCATGCTCGTGTAATGTCCCTGCCAGGGTCTTGTCTGGTTCGTCCTCATACGGCCATGTTAAGTCTTTTGTATGGCTCTGAACGGTAAGTATTGTTTTTTTGTAAAAAAATGCGACGTAAAAATACGTCGTTTGAAAAATGTGACGTAATTTTGCGTTATTCTTTTTAAATGATGAAGCAATGATTCGCGACAAGCGTGTTTTGTTTGATGAAGAACTGCAAAAGCAGGCTGCCTTGTTCAAAGTCCTTGGGCATCCGGCCCGCCTGGCCATCCTCCAATACCTGGCCCATATGAAGACCTGCATGACGGGCAACATTGCCGAAGAGCTGCCTTTAAGCCGGACGACAGTGAACCAGCATTTAAAGGAACTTCGCGATGCAGGCCTGATCAAGGGAACGGTAGAGGGGGCCCGGAAAAACTATTGCCTCGACGCCCGGGCCATTGAAATGCTCAAACAGGCCGCAAATGATTTTTTTACCAAAATCGACATCAGGAAAACTTATTGCTAATGGTTCAAAATCAAACGCATTAACCTCAACCTCAACCTTAACCTTAACCTTAACCTTAATCTTAATCTTTGCCTATGTCTGTTAAAATCCTGATTCTTTGTACCGGCAATTCATGCCGAAGCCAAATGGCTCACGGCTTTCTGAGCTCCTTCGATGATCGCCTGGTAGTGCGTTCGGCTGGGACTGAAGCTTCCGGGAAGCTCAACGAAAAGGCCGTTGCGGTCATGAAAGAAATAGACATTGACATCAGCCATCACACCTCGGACTCAGTGGAAGACTACCTTGGCGAGGAGTGGGATTATGTGGTGACCGTATGCGGAGGCGCCAATGAAAACTGCCCGGCATTCCTGGGCAAAGTGAAGCATCGCCTGCATATTGGTTTTGACGATCCCTCGCACGCCACCGGAACCGAAGCATTTATCCGGGGTGAGTTTATTCGCGTCAGGGACGAAATCAGGGAAGGCTTTTATAAGTTGTATACCGAAGAAATATTACCTCAGCTATGAAAGAAAAAGACCTGAAAAGCATTGTAAAAGAGAAGTACGGACAGATCATCCTTCTGAACGAGTCAGGGAAGGAATCAGGCTGTTGTGGTCCTACCTCATCCTGCTGTGGGGGCGCTGATTATTCTGTTTTCAGCGAAAGCTATGAAGGGAAGGAGGGCTATTTGCCTGATGCTGACCTGAACCTGGGTTGTGGTATCCCCACTGAATTCGCTGGGATTAAAGCAGGGCATGATGTGCTTGATCTGGGCAGCGGTGCCGGCAACGATTGTTTTGTGGCACGTGCCCTGGTGGGCGAAAGCGGGCAGGTGACAGGAATTGACTTTACAAATGAAATGGTGGAGAAAGCCACGCGCAATGCCGCAAAACTTGGGTATTCCAATGTCCTTTTTCTGAAAGGGGATATTGAGGATATGCCACTTGCTGATGAAAGCTTTGATGTGGTGCTTTCCAATTGCGTGCTGAACCTGGTCCCTGACAAGGGGAAGGCGTTTTCGGAGATATGGAGGGTGTTGAAACCCGGCGGGCGTTTCTGTATCTCAGACGTGGTGGTGAAAGGGGCGCTACCCCCTCAGCTTCAGCAGGACGCGGAAATGTATACCGGCTGTGTTTCGGGTGCCCTTCAGAAAGAAGAATATCTGTCTGTTATTCACGGTCAGGGGTTTGCTGAAGTGAGCGTTCACAAAGAAAAATGCATAAGCCTGTCCGACGACTTGCTGGCCAGGTATCTTGACGATAAGGATATGCTTGCATTCAAAAAAGGAAGTGCAGGCATATTTAGCATCACGGTCAGTGGAGTAAAAAAGCTTTAAAACAAAAATTTCAAGTTTATGGAACATAAAAGGAAGATTGGCTTTTTTGATAAATACCTTTCCGTATGGGTTGCCCTATGTATCGGGCTTGGGATTTTGATTGGCCACTGGGCCGGCGATGGCATGCAGGTCATCAGCAGCCTTGAAATTGCTCGGGTGAATATCCCTGTGGCCATCCTGATCTGGCTGATGATTTACCCCATGATGCTGCAGGTTGATTTTACGAGCATTAAAAGGGTGGGCCGCAAGCCCAAGGGGGTGATTCTGACCCTGGTGATCAACTGGCTGATCAAGCCTTTCACGATGGCATTCTTTGCCTGGCTGTTCTTTTCGAAATTATACCAGGCCTGGATTACGCCTGAGCTGGCAGGGGAATACATTGCAGGGGCCATCATACTGGGTGCCGCTCCCTGCACTGCCATGGTGTTTGTCTGGTCTTACCTGACCGATGGCGACCCCAACTATACCCTGGTTCAAGTGTCGGTCAACGACCTGATCATTCTTGTGGCTTTTGTGCCCATCGTGGGCTTGCTGCTGGGCATCACCAATGTGTCGGTTCCATATGATACTCTGTTTGCCAGTGTGGTGATCTTTGTGGTGGTGCCACTTCTAGCGGGCTATTTCACCAATCGGTACCTGATCAGAAAGCACGGGGAGGATTGGTTCAAACAAGTGTTTCTGCCCAAGCTTAAACCGGTTTCAATCCTTGCCCTGCTTGTGACCCTGATTCTTTTGTTTGCCTTCCAGGGGACCAATATCACCAGCAACCCCCTGATCATTTTGCTGGCGGCCGTTCCGCTTGTCATCCAGAC
>JAAYLH010000010.1 GCA_012521995.1 Bacteroidales bacterium
CACGCGAATTTTGGGCGAATTAACCCGAAAAAGAATCGTCCACTGATTGAATCTGATGAAGACTCAGATGTTCACTGATTAAAAACAGTATTTATCTGTGTTTTCATCAGGGTTTTTCAGTGGAGGGTTTTTTGGAACGCTGATGCCACGGATGAAATCCGTTCAACGCGGATTTTTACGGATCTACCTATCTGCTAATCCCCAAATCCCTCAACTCGTCAACTTCTCAACTTCTCAACCATTCTGCTAATCAACCAAGCGATTTGATTCCTGTAAGGCAAGGAAGGGGGCAGTGGATCCTTCCCCGGAAGGGGGCTTTGGAGGGATGTAGTAAAAATGTATGATCAAATTTCATAAAAATGATGACCCTGGCAGATGGCATGGCGTGCTGAGCATCGGCATATTTTTTTAATTTTACTCCCGTTGAAAAATTCGCTGATCCATTAAATACAGAATGATGAAAAAACTGCTGGTTCTTGTTGGTATTCTTGCAGGGATGCTAAGCCCTTCGCTGGCCGATACGCCTGCGCGATTTATATCCGATCCCGTCCTTTCGCCCGACGGGCGCCACATTGTCTTCAGCTATGAGAACGACCTCTGGCGGGTGGCTGTGGACGGGGGCACGGCCTGGCGCCTTACTGCCCTGCAGGGACGGGAGTTTTTGCCAAGCTTTTCACCGGATGGTCAATGGATTGCCTTTTCAGCAAGCCTCGACGGGAATACCAATGTGTTCATCATGCCGGCCGAAGGCGGGGAGATCCGCCAGCTGAGCTTCCACGAGGCCGATGACCTGGTGGACGGCTGGTCGTGGGACGGGCAGCGTATCTATTTTCATTCCTCGCGCTATAACATGAGCTCGGTCTATGCCGTGGAGCGGGAGGGAGGCACGCCCGAAAGGCTGTTTGAACATTATTTCAATCTTCCGCACCACCTGGTTGAGCACCCTTTGACGGGCGAGCTGATCTTCACCGAGTCGTGGGAGAGCCTCCGCTTTCCTGAGCGCAAGCGCTACCGCGGGGCCCACCGCCCCGACCTGCTCGCCTATAACCCCGCCACGGGCGCCTTCCGCAAGCTGACAGACTTTGAAGGCAAGGACCTCTGGCCCACGACTGACCAGGCGGGTAATCTTTTTTTCGCTTCCGCGGAATTCAATGATGAGTACAACCTCTATACCTTCAGGGATGGCCAGAAGATTCGGCTGACGGGCTTCGGGACCTCCATCGGGCGGCCAAGGGTCAGCGCGGATGGCAGCAAGGTAGTTTTTGAAAAAGACTACCAGCTGATGGTATATGATGTTACCAGCGGCACGACCACGGCCCCCCGGATCAGGCTGTTCCAGAGCAATACCCTGCCGCTCGACCAGGCCTTTGAAGTGAAGGGCAACATCACCTCGTTCGACGTTTCGCCCGACAATAAGAAGCTGGCTTTCGTGGCCCGCGGCGAATTATTCGTGTCGGACATAGAGGGCAAGTTTGTAAGGCAGTTGCTGACCAATCCCCGTGAGCGGGTGCTGGAAGTGAACTGGGCCGCCGACAACCGGACCCTGTTTTATACCCGTACGCGCGATGGCTGGGCCAACCTATACAGCATGGCCGCTGACGGCTCGGGCACCGAACAGCAGATCGAACAGCGCGATGCCACCAGCCGGCTGATGACCCTGAGCCCCGACCGCAAGATGGGGGTGTACTTGAGCGGCCGCGACCAGGTGATGTTGCTCGACCTGGAGAAGAAAACCACCCGCACCCTCGTGACCGATGAGCTGTGGGGCTTCCAGAACTCGGTGCCACGCTTCTCGCCCGATGGCCATTACGTGGTGTTTACGGCCTACCGCAATTTTGAGCAGGAGATCCTGATCCACGACATCCGTGAAGGGAAAACCATAGAACTCACCAATACCGGGGTCACCGAGCGTTCGCCCTACTGGTCGCCCTGCGGGAGGTATATCTATTTCACCACCGACCGCACCCAGCCCAGTTATCCGGGCGGTCAGGCCGAGGATCGCCTGTACCGCATACCCCTGTACAGCTTTGCCGGTGAGCTGAAATCGGAGCGGTTCGACGCCTTGTTTGAGGCTGAGAAGAAAGATACGCTGGCCCCTTTGATCCGGATTGACCTGGAGGGCATCCCGGACCGCTGGGAGCCTGTCCGCGTGGCCGGTATCGGCCGTCAGTTTGCCCCCCAGGCCTTCAGGGTGAAGGGCAAGGACGTGCTGCTCTTCGGCTCGAACCACGAGCGCGGCGAATGGGCCCTGTGGAAGCTGGAGATGGAACCCTTCGAACGTAACCGTCCGGTTAAAATTGAAGGGCCCTCAGCAGGGATGAGCCCCTGGATCGTTACTGCCAAGGACGATTTCTACGTGCTGGCGGGGGGTAACATCCAGAAAATGAACCTGGGCAGCAACAAGCTGGAAGCCATAAACATCGATCACAGCTTCACGCGCAAGCTCGAAAATGAGTTTTCGCAGATCTTTTATGAGACCTGGGCGGCCCTGGCCGAGAACTTCTACGAGGAAGGCTTCCACGGGGTGGACTGGCCCGCGATGCGCGACCGTTATGCGGCCCACCTGCCCTTTGTCAGGACCCGCGAGAACCTGCGCAGGCTGACCAATGATATGCTGGGCGAACTCAACTCCTCGCATATGGGCTTTTCCAGCAATGGCGAGGAAGAAAAACCTTTCTATTCGGCCAAAACCGCCGAAACGGGACTGCTGTTCGACCGTGAGAACCCTTACCGGGTGGAGCGCATCATCGGAAAGAGCCATCTCGACCTGAGCGATGTTCCGGTAAGGCCCGGTGATGTGCTGGTGGCCGTGAACGGGCAGGAGGTGGACCCGCTTCAGGACCGCAACCGTTATTTCTATTTTGCCAGGATGCCCGAGGAGGTGTCGCTCACCTTTCAGCGCGGCAATGAAAGGGTGGAGGTGCGCACCAGGCCTCACACCCCCGGGCAGATCAGTGACCTGCTGTACGACGAATGGATCGCCGCCAACCGCCGCTATGTGGACGAGCAGACCCATGACAGGGTGGGTTATGTGTTTATGAAGGATATGGGCGGGGCTTCGCTCGAACAGTTCCTGATCGATATGACTACCCACGTGCGGGAAAAAGAAGCGCTGATCTTTGACATCCGCTTTAACCGCGGGGGCAATGTCCACGACCAGGTGCTGCAGTTCCTGTCGCAGCGCCCCTACCTGAGCTGGAAATACCGCGGCGGGGCCCTGGCGCCACAGCCCAACTTCTCGCCTGCAGGCAGCCCCATCGTGATGCTCATCAACGAGCGCAGCCTCAGCGATGCCGAGATGACGGCCGAGGGCTTCCGCCGCCTGGGGCTGGGCACCATCGTCGGCACCGAGACCTATCGCTGGATCATCTTTACCTCGGGCAAGGCCATGGTGGACGGCTCGTTTTGCCGGCTGCCCAGCTGGGGGTGCTATACCCTTGACGGGGAGAACCTCGAGTTTACCGGCGTGGCTCCCGACATCGAGGTCCACAACACCTTCCTCGACCGCCTGAACAACAACGACCCCCAACTGGACCGGGCGATCAGGGAAGCGATGGAAAGGATAGGGGAGTAAGGTTCGGAGTTAGGGGTTTGGAGTTTGGGGTTCAAGGTTCAAAGTTCAAGGTTTAAGGTTTAAAGTTCAAGGTTTAAGGTTTAAGGTTTCGGGTTTCGGGTTTCGGGTTTTGCTCCAAACCCCAAACCCCAAACCCCAAACCCCAAACCCCATGCCTTTTTCCGTGTAATCCGCCCCAATCCGTGCAATCCTCACTTCTGGAATTCAACCACTTCCATATCCTTAATATCCTTACCATCAATGGAAAACCTTATCACCGTGATGGCTTTATGGAATCCGCTTTTGCCGGCGGCGCCGGGGTTGATGGTTAGCATGTCGAAGCGCTTATCGTACATCACCTTGAGGATGTGGGAGTGGCCGCAGACAAAGAGTTTAGGGGGATGGACCTGCAGGACCGGGCGGACTTCAGGGCTGTAATGGCCGGGGTAGCCGCCGATGTGGGTCATCAGCACGTCCACCTCCTCGCAGTGAAAGCGCAGGGTCTTGGGGTAGGTGATGCGGAGGTCCTGCCCGTCGATGTTGCCATAGACGCCCCGCAGGGGCTTGATCTGGCTTAAGGCTTCTGCCACCTGGTGGTTGCCGAAGTCGCCTGCATGCCAGATCTCATCGCATTGTTCAAAGATGCGGGGCAGCTCGGGGTGAACAAAGCCGTGGGTGTCGGAGAGGAGTCCGATTCGTTTCATTCTTCTTCCCCTTCCTGGCCCAGGCCCGCCCATTTATCCTTTTTCTTCAGCAGCGTTTCTTTCTCCTGCAGCAGTTCCTCCAGTAATTCCTGCTTGCTGGCCAGGGCGGCTTTCAGCACCTCCGCCTGGTTGTGGATGTCATCGGAGGGGTCTGCTTCCCCACCTTTAAACAGGGGATTATCGCCCGTCTCTGATAGTTCTTCAATTTGCAGCAGGTCCTTTTTAATCTCTTTTTCAAGATCTTCCAGGCGTAGTTCCACGTCCGAGAGCTGGTAGTCGACCCTCAGCTCCATCTTTTCTTTTTTGGTGGCCAGGTATTCGTCGTGGCGATGGTTGAGGATGTCGAAGGCCTTCTGCAACTGGCTGTAGAGCTCTTCGCGGCGTTCGGCCTTCATGCGGATGCCCTTGAATTCGGCCTGGACATTCTTGAGCATCTCGCGGGTTTTCTTGAATTCATTGGAGGTGCGGGCACGTTCCATGGCGTTGATCACCAAGGGCTTCAGCCTGTTGTAGTTGATGGTGGTTTCCCTGTCGCGCTCGTTGAACCAGGCCTCTTGACGGCCTTTCAGGGTGTCGAAGGCCTGTTGCAGGCGCTGGTAAAGGCCCTCGCGTTCTTCGCGGGGCAGGCTGAGCACGCGGAAGGCCTGCTGTATTTGCTTCAGGCGGTCGAAAGCCATCCTGAAATCCTCTGCTTCAGCGGCTACGACTTCACCCTCGGCAATCGTTTCCTCCAGGCTCAGTGCATTGGTCAGGCTTTCCTCCTCCAGGGCGCTCTGCCTTTCTTCGCGGCGGGGTTTCAGGGCGTCGAAGGCCTGCTGGATCTTTTCGAGCAAGCCTTTGCGGGCCTCATAGGTCAGCTCCTGATCCCTGATCTCCTGTTGAAGGGCAATGAGTTTGCTCCAGAGGGTATTCACATCATCAGAGGTTTCCGCTTCACTGACCAGTTTCTCGACCTCTGGCATCAGTTCTCTTTGAGCTGAAAGCGACTTTTTCTCAAGGATGCCCTGCTCCTGCGAACGCCTTTGCTTCAGCAGGTCGAAGGCTTCCTGCAATTGCTGGTACAGCATTTCGCGGATCTCCTTTTGCAGTCTGATTCCCCTGAACTCGTGCTGTACGGAGATGCAAAAGTCCCAGGCCTGACGCGTATCTTCATTATAGCGGGCTTCGAACAGGGCTTTTTCAACCAGGGGGCTAAGCTTTTCGCGGTTCTGCTCTGAGGTCTCCTCAAAGGCTTTTTGTTCGCTTTCGCGTAAAGCCTTGATCTTTTCAAAGCACTGATCAATCAGCATCCTGAGCTCATTTCGCTGATCGCGCTCCAGATCCATTGCCCTCAATTCCCTTTGGCGATCTATCAGCAGGTTTTTCAAATCCCTGTAATTGGATTCAGCCAGGCTTTTTTTAATGCCGGTCAGTTCATCCCTGATCAGGGAAAAGGTTTTATTGCCGTTTTCCATAAACTGCCTTTTTTCAAAATTAATAAATCTTTCCTGTCTTGCTGGTCTTTATTGCAGGGGTGAGGACCTGGCTCAGGATAAAAAAGCAATAAAATATTTCATTAATTCACAATTTGTTGATACTTTTCCATAGTTTTTTGACCTTGGGCAAGGGCTTTCCCTTATTTTTGCATAATTTCACGAATGTAACAGACTTTTTTCCTGTTTATGAATACGATTAAAATCCTCGATAAAACCTTTGCGCCTTTCATCGGCCACGAAAAGATACAGGAGGCCGTGATGAAGATCGGCCGGCAGATGCAGGCCGATCTTAAGGACACGGCCCCTTTGTTTCTCTGCGTGCTCAATGGCTCCTTCATCTTTGCGGCCGACCTGTTTAAAGTGTATGAAGGCCCTGCGGAGATCAGTTTCATCAAGCTCTCTTCCTACAAGGGTACCGCGACCACCGAGGAAGTTAAGACCGTCATCGGCCTCACGGAGGACATAACGGGCCGCGACCTGGTGATCCTGGAGGACATCATCGACAGCGGCATTACCGTTACCCACCTGGTCAATGATCTTCAGAAATACAAGCCGCGTGCCATAAAAATTGCCACCCTGCTGCTGAAGCCGGCAGCCCTGCGGACAGCGGTTCGCCCCGATTACGTGGGGATGGAGATCCCCAACGATTTTATTGTGGGCTATGGCCTGGACTACGATGGCTTTGGGCGCAACCTGAAGGATATCTATAAGATTGTTGAATAAATCATTAACATCCTCTATAGGAAAAATTCAAAGCTATGCTGAATATCGTGATTTTTGGACCTCCGGGTTCAGGTAAGGGTACCCAGTCGGCGAAGATTGTGGAAAAATATGGATTGGTGCATTTGTCCACCGGTGATCTGCTGCGTGAGGAGATGGCCAGGAACTCCCCGCTGGGCATTGAGGTCAGGAAGTTCATAGACAAGGGCCTGCTGGTGCCGGATGAGATTATCATGCGTGAGTTGTATGAGAAGGCTTCGGAGTACCTGGATGCCCAGGGGATGATCTTTGATGGCTTCCCACGCACCATCATACAGGCTGAAATGCTTGACCGTATGCTGGTTAAGCGGGAGATTCCTGTCAGCATTGTGCTTTCGGTAGAGGTGGAGGAGGAAGAGCTCTTCAACCGTATGATGGGCCGTGCGCAGGATTCTGGAAGGAGTGACGACCAGGCTCACATCATCAGGCATCGGATTGAAGTGTATAAGAACCAGACCCTTCCCCTGATGGATTATTACAAGAAACAGGGCAAGATCGCTGTCATAAATGGTATGTCACCTGTTGAAATCGTGTTTGAGCGGATTACCAGGGCCATTGACACCTATTTGTCAACAGAAGTGATCCTTCCTGAAATCAATTAAATGCTTGCACCAGCCAAGGCCTTTCGTGCGGGCCGGGAGATGAAAGGATGAATTCAAACTTTATTGATTACGTAAAGATTTTCTGCACCTCAGGAAAGGGAGGAGCAGGCTCGGCCCATTTACGCCGCGAAAAGTTCGTGCCCAAGGGAGGTCCCGACGGGGGCGACGGAGGGCGTGGAGGAAACGTGATCATGAAAGGCAACAGCCAGTTGTGGACGCTCTTGCATTTACGCTATACCAGGCACGTGCACGCCGAGGCAGGCCAGGCAGGCGGGAAGCAGCAACGTAGCGGAGCCGCAGGCAAGGATGTGCTCATTGAAGTGCCCCTGGGTTCTGTGGCCAAGGATGCCGAGACAGGCGAGTTGCTGGCCGAGGTGATGGAGGATGGACAGACCATAGTGCTGCTCCCGGGTGGACGCGGTGGACTGGGTAATACCCATTTTAAATCGAGCACCTTTCAGACGCCCCGCTTTGCGCAACCCGGTGAGCCGGGACAAGAGCTGTGGGTGATCTTTGAACTGAAGGTGCTGGCTGATGTAGGGCTTGTGGGCTTCCCCAACGCCGGGAAATCGACCTTGCTGTCCGTGGTTTCGGCTGCAAAGCCTGAGATCGCCGATTATCCCTTCACTACTTTGGTGCCCAACCTGGGGATGGTGGCCTATCGCGACATGCAGTCGTTTGTGATGGCCGACATCCCCGGCATTATCGAAGGGGCCCACGAAGGCCGCGGACTGGGATACCGCTTTCTGAGGCATATTGAACGCAACTCAGTGTTGCTGTTTATGGTCCCCGCCGATAGCGAGGACATTGGAAAGGAATACGACATCCTGCTCAGCGAACTGGGGCAGTATAACCCCGAACTTCTGGATAAGAAACGCCTGCTGGCCATCAGCAAATGCGATCTGCTGGATGAGGAAGGCCTCGCGGCATTGGAGAAGAAAATTCCCAAAGTGCCTTTTGTGATGATCTCATCGCATACACAGATGGGCATTGTCAAGCTCAAGGATAAGCTATGGCAGATGATGAATGAATAAGTTAGGGGTTTGGGGTTCAAGGTTCAAAGTTTAAGGTTTAAAGTTTTAAGGGGGTCTGGTGCTTCATTTATTGCAAATCGTTAATCTCTGTCTGCCGGAAGCCAGGCTTCTTCCCAAAAAAAAATTACACTATTAACCCGACCGCCAACTCCTGGAAGGATTAAACCTACCCAAGATCCTCTAATAAAGGGAAGTAAGACTAAAAAAACCTTAACTTTTATCTCCGAACCTTGAACCTTGAACTCCAAACTCCAAACCTAACATATGCTGGATTTCCTTCTTGACCTTGACAAGCAACTGTTTCTGGCACTGAACGGCCTTAACAATGGCTTTTTCGACCAGGTGATGTATTACATCAGTGAGAAGGTCACCTGGATTCCCTTGTATGCCCTGTTGCTATTCCTGATCTTCAAGCGCTTCCGCTGGCGGGGCTTGGTGGTGCTGTTGCTTGTTGTGGTGCTGGTGACGCTGAGCGATCAGTTATCGGTGCTGATGAAGAACAGCTTTTTGCGTTTGCGCCCTTGCCATGAGCCGGCGTTGGAAGGGCTGGTGCACATCGTCAGGGGGCATTGCGGGGGGCGATATGGCTTTGTGTCTTCGCACGCCGCCAACACCTTTGCCCTGGCCACCTTCATGACATTTCTGCTGGGGGACAGGTTTCAGTGGGTGCTTCCCCTGATGTTTGCCTATGCCGGCCTTAACGCCTACAGCCGCATTTACCTGGGCGTCCATTACCCTGGCGATGTAATCTTCGGGGCTTTGTTGGGCGTGTTTATCGGGTTATTGGTCTGGTGGCTTTGGGATATCTTCCTGGGGTTTTTTCCCGAACACAAAACGGATAAAACAGTCTGAGGGCTATGAGCCTGATACTTTTCCTTCAATTTTTACGGGCTCCAACTTATAGATCTCCACATTATTCACCGCAGGCGCATTAAATGGAAATTCCTTTCCCGTGTATTTACGCATGATGATGTTGAGGGCGCGCACCTTTTCATCGTAATCCTCAATGAAAGCCACTTTGCCAAAGGCCAGCACACTGCGGTAATCCATTCCATAGCTGCAGGCCACGGTTTCATGCCTGAAATAGATCTTGTGATCTGTGCTGAAAGCAATGCAGGTTTCGGGATTGTTCTTCAGGATATCCAACTTGTGGCCCGTTTTCCCCGAGTGCAGGTAAATGATCCCATCCTCATAGCCAAAGTTCATGGGCACCACATAGGGCAGGCCTTCCTGATCCACCATTGCGGTGAAGCAAGTGTCGCACTTCTCGATGATGTCTTTGATCTCCCTGGAGTCAGTGGTCATTCTGGTTCTCATACCGATTTTTTTTTAACAAAAATAAAAAAAAAGAAGCCGCAAAAGCTTTTGCTGATACGGCTTCTTTACAATTTTATCCGTTGATTAATAAATGCTCAGGGGTTTGACCAATCGGCCCTTTTGGGTTTCCACCATCAGGAAGTACAGGCCTGCATTGAGTCCGTTGATATCCAGCTCATGGTTAAGGCTTCCCGATTTCTGAACATTTTCGGAGCGCACCACTTGCCCGCGCTGATCAACAATGCGAATGATAGCTGGAGTGGATCCTCCATTAAAGAAGGAAACATGGACCCTGCTGTTTGCTGGATTGGGGAATATTACCAACTGTTCTTCGGGACTTTCAGGCAATTCTGCATTAAGGCAGGAGTCAAAGGTGACGATTACAGAATCAAGTGCAATACAGCCAAATTCATTGGTGACTTCCACCCAGATCGTGGCTTCCTCCCCGAACTCTTCGTGAGTGATCCAAAGGTAGGGTTTTGTCTCTCCGTTTGACCAAAGATAGCTGCTGTATCCTGTACCGGCATTGAGTAGTGTCACGTGATCGACACAAAGGGTGAAGTCGTCTCCCAGATCCACTTCAGGGGCAGGGATGAGGGTCAGCAGCATGGAGTGTTGGGCTTTCACATCATTATCTCTGAAAGCTTTAAGCGTAAGGGTAACCTGTCCAATGATGATGTCCTGGGGTCCCGGCGTGTAGGTTGTCTCAACCTGGCTGGAGTCGCCAAAAGAACCATCCCCACTGGTGGTCCAGGATACCTCTTCATACTGGCTGGCAAATCCTTCCAGAATAAAGGGCTCTGAACCGCATTGCTGGTTGTCGAAGCCTGCAAAGGCCACTGTATGAATGGTGGCAGGCATTTCAATGTTATCGATCCAGGCGGCATCCGCTCCACTCGAAACAGAATAATCCTTAGTATAAATCCAGCTGAAGGTATGGTTGCCTTCTGAAACGGCATACGAGAACTTTTCCCATTCCTTGATGCCCGACCAGCGTTCGATGCGCACCCCGTCCACGTGAAACTCGAGCCAGTCGTAATTATTCTCGGAAGACACCTTGCGATAGAAGGAGATGGTGTCGTTGGCCACCACGTCGAGGGTGATTGATAATCCCGAAGTGGAGCTGTGGCTGATGCTGCCGCTCCTGGCCGCATAACCGCCTTCAAAGACTTCATCTGAAACGATCTGCCATCCTGCACTTCCTGTCTCTTCCCATTCAAACTGCTCAAAATCGGCAGTCTCCCAGTCTTCCACAATCAAGCCCACCTTCAGAAAATAATCCTTGTTAATGTAGTAAGGCCCTGAAACCAGGTCAAGGTTGATGGTGGAGGTGGTCCCCGGAGGAATGGAACCGTGAGCGGTGACTTCAAAATTGGCCAGGAAGGTGCCATCCTGTGCAATTGGGCCTGCCGTGATTTCCTGATTGTCGATTACCACCAGTGGATCATTGGCAATAAGGCTAAGGTTTAAGCTTTCAGAAATAACCTGTCCCGAGTTTTCTATCCTGAACTGCAGGGTGGCTGATTCCCCCGGATCCAGTCGCCCGTTGCCGTTGCCGCCCTGGTTGTCAATGATCTTGAGTTGGGTAACAGCCAGTTTTGGGGCATAGCCCGTTTCGGTGAAACGGCTCCTCCAAATGGTCTCCTCTCCCTCAACAAAAGCTTCGATGATAAAGGAAAGCTCGTGCTTTCCGGGCATATCCTCTGAGGTTTGGAAGCTGAAAACATTGGAAATGGTTTTTACTTCCCCTGCAAGAAAATCACCGAAAACAGCCATGCTGTCCACAAGTTCAGCATACTCAGAACTGAGGAGCAGGCGGGCTTCCACGCCCTGAATATCCTCATCAGTGGGGTTTTCCATGATCAGGTTCAGGGTGATGAGCTCACCCGGGTTCACCAGGCTGTTGTTGTTGCCCTCGGTTTCCTCAATCTCATGCGAAACGTAGCGAATGCCCATATAGGGTGTCTCTTCCACTGCAGCCAGGGCGTTGATCCTGCCGCTGCCAAAAGTGTTGCTTTTTCCCAGTGACATGGGCACTGCGGTGGTCTCGAGTATCTCGCTGATCAACTCAGGAGTGATTCCGGGGTTCTTTGAGATCATCAGGGCCATCAAGCCTGCAACCGCAGGGGTGGCCATTGAGGTACCGCTTTTGTTGGTATAGCCTGTATTGTTGTTATAAGTCAGTGAAGTGATGCTTGAACCTGGGGCTACAATATCGGGGCGGATCAGTCCTATACCGGGGTTGTAGGGGTAATCGTTAAAGGGGGCGATGGCTTGCCATGTCACAGGTCCGCGACTGGAGAAACTCGAGATGGCATCGGTGTTGGTGGTGGAGCCAACCGAAACAACGGCTGAATTACCCCCCGGGGCTGTTTGGTTGGGGTGGGTCCATGGGGGCGGGATGTCCCCGGGTGTCCTCACCTGGCTGGGAGGACTATCTGAATAAGAGTCGCCTTCATTGCCGGCAGCTACCGAAGCAACAACGCCTGCCGCCAGGGCATTGTTCATGGTGGTGCGCCACATACTTCTGTCGGGGTTCCAGGCGTGTTTCCAGCCCAGCGAAAGGCTCATGATCCTTGCGCCATGCTCCACAGAGAATTGTATAGCTGCCCATACTCCGGCTTCTGTCCCGCTGCCGCCCGAGTCGAGTACCTTCAGCGCCATGATGGTGGCCGAAGGGGCTACCCCTGTTTGCGTGCCTGCCGTTCCATTTCCTGCAACAGTACCGGCGCAGTGGGTGCCATGGCCGTTGTCATCCATGGGGTTATTGCTGTTGTTAAGGAAGTTGTATCCGTGAAAGGGAAATGCCAGGCTGGTCCACATATTGGCGGCAATGTCCTGGTGGTTGTAATTCACTCCGCTGTCGATCACCGCAACGATCACATCCTCGCCTGTATAACCCTCTTCCCACACCTGGGGGGCATTGATAAGGCTCAGGCTCCATACGATGGCTTTGCCATTGCGCAATTGGTCGGGTTTGGCCTCCGGAACTGGCTCGTCCAGGATAGTGGTGTCGAGCACCTGCTGCATCCTGTTATAATCCAAGCGGGCCAGGTCTTTACGGGTCGAAAGCAAGCCCACTACCTCGGGCAATACCTGGCAGGTGACCAGGTTGCCGATCCAGAGAGCCTGGATTTCCTTTACCTTAGCTTGGGATTCAAGGTCCCTGAGCAGGGCCAGCAGCCCCGCTTGCTCACGCTGGCTATATTCCTTTAGGGTATTCACTACATATTCTCTTCGCTCCGAAGCTTGCCTGATGCGACGACTGTCCTTAAGCAGCTTCGTCTCATCATACTGGGCGCTGAGCCTGATGTTGATCGAAATAAACTCATCAGCCGATTTTTCGCTTACGGCTCCCTGAAGGGAAGGGGTAATCTCAGGCTGGGCCAGCAGGGGCTGAACCCATGCCAAACTGAATAGCAAAACAAAAGCAAAGTAGAATTTTTTCATTCGGAATTAATTATGGGGTGTTTGTAACTGGAATTGCAGAAGACAAAAGGATCGTTTTCCGATAAGTGGGGCTTTATAATCATGGATATTACAAAAGTATCATTTTTGTTTTAATTGGTTCAGTTTTTGCACTGAAAAACTACGGGTGGTTGTTTTATTTAAATAAAAAACTAAGGAATTAGTTGTATAACTAATAATTTAGTTACCTTTGGTCTGGTATTTGGAGCTTAATAGCAAATGAATATGAAAGAACTTACGAAAGCTGAAGAGCAGGTCATGCAGATCCTTTGGGAGATCAAAACGGGTTTTGTAAAGGACATCCGCGACAAGTTTCGCGAACCCCGTCCTGCCATCACCACGGTTTCCACAATCGTGCGCATACTCGAGCAAAAAGGCTTTGTAAAGCACAAGGCCTTTGGGAAATCTCATGAATACTATCCTGCCGTGGAAAAGAAAACCTATACCCGCGTCATGATGAAGGGGATCCTGATGAAGTACTTCAGTAATTCTTTAAGACAAATGGTCTCCTTCTTCTCTCAGGAGAAGGGACTTACAGTCTCTGAATTGGAAGAACTCAAGCGGATCATCGATGAAGAAATCAGGAAACAGGAAGAATAAGAAGCGAGAGGTGAGGAGTGAGAGATGAGAAATAGGCAGTTGCAGAAACTGTCAAATAAAAATGAAACTGACAGTAAAAAACTTAACAAAATGAGGGCATTGCTTAATTTCGGGTTGGTCTTCATAATTTCCTTCCAGGTGATTGGGCAGGATCGCATGGACTTACGGGCTCAGATCAGGGCATTGCATGACCTGGAGGACCATCGTTCAATCATTCTTTTGCTTGATTCTGTTTTCGGAAGGACTCAACCCTCGGAAGAATTTACCTTTTATAAAGGCAGGGCTCTTTTTAATACAGGCCAGATTACAGAGGCCCGCGGGTTGCTTATTCCCCTTGAAACCGACAGTATTCTGGGCCCCGGGGCCACACAGCTCCTGGCTGTCATTGCCCAGCAACAAAGGAACAATACGGAAGCCCTTGGCTATTTGCTTAAATTAAGTCAATATTACCCTGATAACCCCCTATATCTTCAGCGGGTGGCACGGATCTTTTATTCGGAAGGGAATTTTCCTGCAGCCATGAATTATATGCTTTCTGCTTATCGGTGCGACACCTTAAACCAAACTTCCATAGCCGAACTGGCTGAAATATGGATGAAACTTGAGATGCCCGGGAATGCCTATCGCTTGTTAAGCGATGGGATTAAAATTTTCCCGGAGAGCTTACTTTTCAGAAAACAAATGGTTCCCGTTTGTTACCGGCGAAATAAGATGGTTGAAGTGATTGATCATGGTTCTTTCTTAACTGCGAGGGGCGATACCACTCCAACCGTGGTGAGGTTAAAGGCCTTTGCCTATTTCGATCTTGGTGAAATGGATAAATCGGAATTCTGGCTGGATTATCTTTTAAACAAAGACCTGACCAGCGAGGATGTTTGGTTTTATAAGGGGAAGGTGACCGATGCCAGGGGGAATAAAAATGAGGCCCTGGGGTATTATGAAAAGGCGGTGCACATGACCCTTTCGCCCAACTTTAACCCCTTCCTTCTACAATTGGCTATTACACTTGGGGAGAACCAGCAATACCAGGAATCCATCAGATGGCTGCAAACCGGACGGCTCTTTAAGGATAGCCCTGAACTGATATACCAGCTTGCCAGAAACTTCGACCTGTTTTACCAGGATAAGCAGCCAGCTCTGCAACATTACCAAATGTTCATAGAATTGGCAGGTGAGAACTCTGAAGACCAGCGTGCCTATGCCATTCAGCGGGTCAGGGAGCTACGTGAATTGTTGCATCTTTTGGGACAATAAAAAAACTTTGATCATGGAAACCTTTTTCAAATTTCTGTTCTGGACCTCTGCCTATTTCTTCCTTCTGGGCCTTACCTATCAATTCCTGGTAAAGCCGCAGGATAATCCAGCCTTCTCAAGGGCTTTTATCCTGGGAGGGCTGATGCTCTCCTTGATTTCAGGTCTGGGTTTCCTGCTTAGGACCTCCCTGATCACGGTCTTACCTTCGCCCGGAGCCCTTACCTTGCCTGAAGTTATTGTATATGCCTTTGATGGACTTGAAAAATCAAGCGGGGAGTTACTTCTGCGCCTATTCTCGGTTAAGGGCCTGGTGATTTTGACCTTAGTAGTGAGTGCCCTGATTGCCCTACGCTTTATGGGTAGTCTTTTTTATCTGCTGGGTATGGGAAAAATTCAGAAGAGAATAAGGATTGACGGCCTGTGGGTAATCCCGATCCGGGGAGAGCGCTCTCCCTTCAGTTTCTTTCGTATGGTTTTCATTCCTGAGCGACTGATCGGTGAGCCTTCCCTTGAACAAGTGTTGCTCCATGAACAAGCCCACATTCAAAAGCTGCATTCCTTGGATCTGATCTTTACCGAATTTCTGACAATCATATTCTGGTTTCATCCTGCCATCTGGTACCTGAGGCGGGAACTTAAACTCCAGCACGAATACGAAGCCGACCGCTACGTCCTCAGGTTTTCCGACAGGCTGGAATATCAGCAATTGTTGCTTAATTTTTCCTTTAATAACGATGGCTTGCCCATCACCAACCCATTTAATTTTTCACCCTTAAAAAAACGAATTAAGATGATGAACAAGACAAGTATGGAATCCCGCAACAAGGCCGCGCTAAGTCTTTTTGCCTCGCTGGTTATGTTTGCCGGGATGTTCCTTCTGCAATCAATGGATTTGCAGGCCAATCAGTTGAGCCTCAACACCTCCGCCCTTTTAGAGGTATCGGTTCAGTCCCTGGATTTTCTCAGTGCCCCCCCACCTGGACGTGCTGCTGAAACCCAGGTCCCTCCCCGGGAGGCCAAACCGGACAATGAGGAGTTCTTTGTCGTTGTGGAAAACGCGCCAAAATTCCCCGGGGGAATGGAAGCCCTGGGTCAATTTATGTCACAAAATGTCAAGTATCCCCCCGAAGCACGTCGGGCTGGGGTTCAGGGGACTGTTTTTGTTTCCTTCATCGTTGAAAAAGACGGGAAAGTTTCCACAGTCAAGGTTATTCGCGGAGTCTCTGAGGCCCTCGACATGGAAGCCGTCAGGGTGGTCAGTGCCATGCCCGACTGGGAACCCGGCACTCAGCGAGGAGAAAATGTACGGGTCCAGTTTAACCTGCCTGTCCGCTTTGCCCTGGATGTGGATAAGGAATCGGGTTCAGCCTCTGTTGAGGAAAGCATCAATGTTAGGATTTCTGACCAGCCTGTCTTCTTTATTGATGGGGTCAAAGTAGATACCGGCAACAAGAGCCTCGATGAGGTCATTACCCCTGATGAGATCGAAAGCATTACGGTTTATAAGGATGGGAAGGGCCGCGAGTTGTTTGGCTATGATAATGTGATTGCCATTACCCGCAAAAAGACCCGTGAAGAATAAAGCTTTTTGATGGATTTTCAGATCATACTCAGCACCTGCGAGAAGATGATCATCAGCACCAGCGCCATGGGATATACGGTGGCATAGCCCACCGAGGCAGCATCAGTCTCGGTTTTCGAGTCGGCTGCCGCAAGTCCCGGGGTGCTGGTCATGCTTCCTGCCACCACACCAAGCAGGGTGAGGAAATTTAGCTTAAGGAAGTAATGCCCAATCAGGGTGGTAAAAACCATTGGCACCACGGTAATGGCCATCCCGATCCATAGCAGCTTCCAACCGTGCTCGGCCAAGGTTTCCACAATATGCGCCCCGGCATCAGTCCCTACCGCAGCCAGGAACATCAGCAGCCCCAGCTTACGCAGCAACTGGTTTCCGCTGCCCGACATCGACCATACGATGGGCCCTGTCTTCCCGATGCGGCTTAATAGTAAAGCAGTTGTGAGCACTCCGCCAGTTAATCCCAGCGAAAAATCGAACAGCCCGAAAAAAGGAATATTGACCGAACCCACCAGGATGCCTAAGACGATCCCCAGGCTGATGGGCAGGAAATCAGTCTCACGCAGCCTTTTCTCATCATTGCCCAGCAGTTTCATTACTTTGCTCATGTTTTCTTTCCCGCAGGCCAGCAATACCTTGTCGCCAAAGCGAAGGGTGGAAGTCCTCTGGGGGCTCAGGTCGATGCCGCTTCGACGGATACGGGTAATGGTGCCCCCGTAATATGCGGTCAGGTTCAGGGCGTTCAGGCTTTTGTTGATCACCTCCTTATTGGTCACCAGCACCCAGTTCACATCATAATCTTCCGCTAGAGATATTTCTTCTTCCGAAACCTTTCCGATCAAAAATTCTACTTGGTGCAGGGCTGCTTCTGTTCCCACCCCTTTAACGATATCGCCCAGGAACAGACAAGTATCTGCATTAGGGGTGAAGGCTTGGTTCTCGTGTTTCACACGCGAGATGACCGCTTGGGTCATGGTGCCGATCTTCAGTTCTTTCAAACTCTTTCCGTGGATGTTCTGGTTTTCAACCACGAAGTTTTTGTTGATAACCCGGGGGAACTCCTCGGTGATTTTATCAATGTATTTCTTTTCTTCCTTCTTCAAATCAACCCCCATCACCACAGGCAAGAAGTGGATGATCAGTATGGTCAGCACCGCCCCTGCAGGGTAGGCTACCCCGTAGCCAATGGATGCCAGAGGCGAGCCCGTGATGTCAATGGCTGCTGCAAGGCCGGGGGTGCTGGTCAGGGCGCCGTTGAACAAGCCCACGCCCAGGAAGGGATCGATATCATAGGTGTATCCCAGGATGTAGCCAATTCCCGCCGCCAGGGTAACCAGGATAATACATACAATCAACAACTGCCGTCCGAACTTCTGGAAGGCGCCAAAAAAGCCCGGCCCCGCCTGTATCCCTATGGCAAAGATAAAAAACAACAGTCCGATGGTCTGAAATGCAGGGGGTACAATAAAGCCGTAATGCCCCAGGATCAGTGCTACAAATATCACGGCCGAAATGTCGAGCGAAAAGCCCCTGAACCTGATATTCCCAAGCACAATCCCAAGGGTGATGATCAGAAACAGTACAAAATATCCTTCAAAAACAACCTGGCTCATAAGCTGAACAATTTACTGAAATTAAGTGTTTTACTTCCTGAAAAAAATTACCTTTGCAGGCCGTAATTGGAACATTTTTTGCTGTCCAAAGGTAAGCTTAACTCACATAATGTAATTGCGCTTTCTGTAATATTTTTCTGAATTAATGATCCTGAGATTCCTCCTGATTGCGCTTGTCCTGGTTTTTGTTGACATCTATGCCTTCCGTGGCCTCCGCCAGCTTTTTGCCCACAACCGGCTTACCCCATTCCGTAAATTGGTTCTGAAAAGCTATTGGCTGCTGGATTTGGCCCTTGTGGCATTTGCTTTTTTCTGGGTTCTTTTTGTGCACAGCTCAGGGGTCGAAGATTATGTGAAGTATCGCAGGTTTTATGTCCTGATAGGAGCATTCCTCCTTGTGATCATCCCCAAGGTGAGTTTCTTCTTTTTTGTGTTCCTGAACGACTTCAGGCTGTTGGGTGGACGTGTGTTTGACAAGGTTTTGCCATACAGGGCAGGTTTCCTTCGCCCCCTTAAAAATATGCGCCTTGGATTGCTGTTTCCCGTCCTGGGGCTGGTCTTTGCCACCTATATGTTTTCGGTTACAGTCTATAGTTTCAGCTTTGGCAGGTTGAACTTTCAGGTAGAAGAAGTCGAGATATGGTATGATGACCTTCCCGCAAGCTTTGATGGCTATCGGCTTGTACAATTCTCTGATGCCCACCTGGGCAGCTTCACCCGTGAGGAAAAAGTTGCCCGGGGCTTGGAGGTGATTAATAGTCTGAAACCCGACCTTATCCTATTTACGGGCGATCTGGTCAACAACGGAGCCCTTGAGGCCGAGAAGTTCATCCCTGTGTTTCGCAATCTGCAAGCCCCTGATGGGATTTTTTCAATACTGGGTAACCATGATATTGGCGACTACCGCAGCTGGGGTACCATTGAAAAGAAAGAGCCCGATACCCAACGCCTTCTTGAAGTGCAAGCCCAAATGGGTTTCAGGGTGCTGCTCAACGAACACGTCTTTATAAGGCAGGGCAACGATTCCATTATGCTGGCCGGGGTCGAGAACTGGGGCATCCCTCCCTTTGGACAACATGGCGATCTGCAGAAAACCCTGGGCGATAATGCCGGATTCCCTTTTAAGATACTCCTCTCACACGACCCCTCGCATTGGCGACAGGAGATCATCCCCAATACGGATGTGAACCTGACCCTTAGTGGCCACACTCACGGAATGCAGTTTGGCATCAGTAACCAGTTAATCAACTGGAGCCCAGTGCAGTATAAGTACAATGAATGGGCAGGGCTTTATTCCGAAGGCGATCAAAAACTCTATGTCAACCGGGGCTTTGGATTCCTGAGCATCCCTGGCAGGGTGGGGATGCCGCCTGAAATCTCCCTGATTGTCCTCAGAAAGAGCAGTAAGCCAGTTCTTTAATCAAGCCTGGATGGTACAGGGTTTTGGTCAGCCCTTTTTGATCAATTTACCCCCTTCCTTTGTTTATCCCTTTTTCAAACAAACATAGATACACTTCCATGCCGATATCCGTTTTCTGGTTCCGACGCGACCTGCGACTGCACGACAACAAGGCTTTTTTCAAAATTTTGAAAGAATCCTCTGGGGTATTGCCCCTGTTTATCTTCGATGAGAATATCCTGGAACCCTTGCCCCGCAATGACCACAGGTTAGAGTATATCCTCAATGCCCTTACGGGAATGAACAAAATACTGGGGAAGGAGGGTAGCGGCATCCTTGTAAAAAAGGGTAAATCCCTTGATGTGTTCAGTCAACTCATTGAAAATTACGATATTGAGGCAGTATACAGCAACTCCGACCATGAACCTTACGGCATGGAACGCGACGAGAAGGTGCGCGCCCTGCTGGCCTCTCATGGCATTGCTTTCGAGCAGGAACTCGATCACCTGATCTTCGGGAAAAGCGAGGTGCTGAAAAGCGACGGCACGCCTTACCTGGTCTTCACCCCCTACAGCAGGCGCTGGAATGAGTTGCTCGACGACCGTCACCTGGCAAGGTATTCTTCAGAAACCCTCCTGAAGAATTGCCTGAAAGAACCTTTTCCTGAGTTGCCATCCCTTGAAGAACTGGGGTTTAAACCCTCAGGCATGCCGATGCCTGCTGCCGGGATCCGCGAAGATATCATTAGGCATTATGACAAGACCCGCGATTTCCCGGCCCTCGATGGTACCTCGCGTCTGGGAACTGCCCTGCGATTTGGATTGATCAGCATTCGCCAACTCGTGCGGCAGGCAAAACAATGGAACAATACTTTCCTGAACGAACTGGTATGGCGCGAGTTTTATGCCATGATCCTGGCGCACTTCCCCAAGGTAGTCAGCGCCTCCTTCAAGCCTCAATACGACCGGATTGAATGGCGCAACAATGAACAGGAATTTGAACGGTGGAAGGAAGGGCGAACAGGCTATCCCATGGTGGATGCCGGGATGCGGCAACTCTCGGCCACCGGGTATATGCACAACCGCCTGCGCATGATCACAGCCAGCTTCCTTACCAAACACCTGCTCATCGACTGGCAATGGGGCGAGGCTTGGTTTGCCGAAAAACTCTTTGATTTCGAATTATCCTCCAACAATGGCGGCTGGCAATGGAGCGCCGGGACCGGAACCGATGCCGCCCCCTATTTCCGCATCTTCAATCCCATCGAGCAAAGGAAAAAGTTCGATCCCGATGAGCTATTCATCAGGCATTGGATTCCTGAACTGAATACGCCCGGCTATCCCGAGCCAATAGTGGACCACAAGTCCGCTCGCGAAAGATGTCTGGCTGCCTTTAAAAAAGCCCTTACCTAAGGTTGGTCAGCCGATGATGATTGATGATCACCTCGAAGTGATCAGGGTCAAAAAAAGAGGCAAAACTAAGACGTTCTTTTCGTTCCTCTAAGTTCATCTTTTCAAAAATATCCACGCCTGCTTCTTCCAGGAACAGGCGCCAGACAAGCTCCGAACAAAAGAATCGGCTGCTGTCTTCCAGGCTGAAGCTATGGTCGAAGGGAACCTGCCGTTCCAGGTATTTTCGGGCTGCCTGCTCCACGCGCAGGTTCAGCCCAGGCTGAGCAGCATATCCCTTAAACCTGACCACCACGATGCTGTGGGTTTCGCTTTCGCGCATAAAAGAGGGGAGGTCTTGCTTCTGCATTCCATCCACTTGCGAGACCCGTTTGGAGATGGACTGTATGACCTGCCACTCGCCCCGGCGGTTTTGACTCAGCAGGGCCACATGGGAGACCCCGGATTCTTCATTCAAATACTCGCGTATGGCCTGGCTCACTACCCCAAAACCCTGTCGCAGGATCAGATCTCCCGGCTCCAGCATGGCCAGCTCCTGCTCCGATAGCCGGTAGTCCTGATTCTGATCCTCCTTCCCTGCAATGATGCTGCAGGAATGGATTGCCGGCATCAGTGCCAGGCAAAGAATCAGAAAACGGGCAAACAAAGCACCGGGCTTCATTGTTCCTTTTTTGGATGATGAAAAACTTTTTCCTTATTTTGCAAATGTAAACCTTTTGAACTTCTCCGGGAGCCCTTATGCCTGTCATTGAAAAACACCCTGTCCCTGATCAGATAAGCCTGTTCAGCACTTTTGTCCCCTTCCTGAAAAGTTTGCCCTTTGACCGGCTTCCCGGCCTGGAGTCACAGCTAAAAATGGCCCCCCTGAATCGAAAGCAGGATATCATGACCCTGGGCAAAGGCATGGACGCAACGCTCAGCGCTGTGCTTTTCCTTTTCTATCCTCTCGAAAACGGCCATACCGCCACTGTTTTTATCCAACGGCCAAGTTACAACGGGGCCCATGGCGGGCAAATCTCCTTTCCAGGAGGCCGGCTCGAGCCCACCGACCCTGGCCTTGACTTCACCGCCCTCCGCGAAACCCACGAAGAAGTCGGGGTGCCGCCTCATACCGTCGAAATCCTGGGAAAACTTTCCGAACTGTTTATCCCGCCCAGCAATTTTATCGTCAGCCCTTACGTGGGCATCACCCAAAAAAGGCCCCGCTTCATTCCCGATGAGAAGGAGGTGGAAAGCATCCTGGAAATTGAGCTAAGCGATTTCTTCCAACCTGCCCATTGCCAGACACGCGAACTCAGCCTCATTGGAGGATACCGTCTCACAACCCCATGCTTTGTCATCAACGGCCGTATTATCTGGGGCGCCACAGCCATGATGATCAGCGAATTCCTCGAGCTTGTCAGAAAAGGCTAAAGGCAGAATCTGCTAAATAAGCCCGCCCGGATGCTTTTCTTCTGCAAGTCCAACCTTTATTTATTTTTTCTAAAATTTTCTTAAACAATAACTTATGTTGTTGATCCCGAATATTTAGCGGTTTTTAAAAATGAAATTTTCATATTTTTTAAAGCTATCTGTTTAATGAATAATATAGTGCCTTCTTCATACCATGGTCGTACCATGCTCGTGTAAGATTCGAGCACACACGGCCGTGGTAGGTCTGTTGCAGGTCTTTGGAGGGGAATAAATGAAAAGCTAAAAATGAAAAAATAAAAATGTGGGGGCGGTTGAAGGGGGAAAGCAATAGAGGGATTTTTGGGAAGGCCTCTTCTTTTTGTTTTTCAAGCTTGCCGGTTATTCCAAAAAAAAGGGAACCTGTCCGGTTCCCTTTTCACTAATGTTCTTTACAGGCTATTTCTGAACAGAATCGACGATGGCTTTGAAAGCCTCGGGATTGTTCATGGCCAGATCGGCAAGGACCTTGCGGTTGATCTGGATATCCCTGGCGTTTAATTTCCCGATAAATTGCGAGTAGCTCAGGCCATGCTGGCGGGCACCTGCGTTGATACGCTGGATCCATAGTTTGCGGAATTCCCTTTTCTTGTTGCGCCTGTCGCGGTAGGCATAGGTTTGCCCTTTCTCCCAGGTGTTCTTGGCTACGGTTAATAAGTTTTTACGACCCCCAAAGTATCCTTTGGTGAGTTTCAGCAGCTTCTTGCGCTTAGCTCTTGAAGCAACCTTGTTGACTGATCTTGGCATAACTTTTTGTTTTTGGTTCGTTTAGCGCTTTCCTCACGCGGGAAAGACTTTTCTGGCTAAACAAAGGTTCATGTTAAATTTTACTACTTGACGAGCATCGCTTTGACGTTCTTCTCATCTGCCTTACTGACTAATCCAGTTTTGGTCAGATTTCTTTTCCTCTTCTTGCTTTTTTTGGTCAGGATGTGACTTTTGTAAGCATGTTTACGCTTCACGCGCCCGGTAGCGGTAAGAGCGAACCGCTTTTTTGCACCGGATTTGGTTTTCATTTTAGGCATTACAAAACAATTTACGGGTTATTATTCAGTGAACATTAGGTTTTTTTTTGTGGTTTCTTGGGAGCGATCAGCATGATCATTCGTTTCCCCTCCAGTTTGGGCAATTGTTCTACCTTTCCAACTTCTTCCACCTCCTGGGCAAAACGCAGCAGGATGACTTCACCCTGTTCCTTGTAAATAATGGAACGTCCTTTGAAGAAAACATAGACCTTCAGTTTGGCGCCTTCTTCAAGGAATTTGATGCCATGCTTGAGTTTAAAGTTGAAGTCGTGTTCATCGGTGTTAGGCCCGAGCCTGATTTCTTTGACTACAATTTTGGCGGCATTGGCTTTGATTTCTTTCTGTTTCTTTTTTTGTTCGTAAAGAAACTTCTTGTAATCCATGATCTTGCACACGGGCGGGTTGGCCGTTGCGGCGATCTCTACAAGGTCGAGGCCAAGTTCTTCGGCTTTGGTCAGGGCCTCACGGATGGGGATAATGGCGGGTTCCACATTGTCGCCAACCACACGGACAACGGGTGCTTTAATCCTTTCGTTAATGGCGTGCGGGTCTTCCTGTTTTACAAAGCGCCTGCCACCGTGGCGGGGTTTGAATGGTGCTGCTATACTTCGTTCCTCCTATCTTTAGTTAATATTTAAGCATTAAAATTCAATGACACTGTTGATGTCATCACGAATTAATTTTTCAAATTCTTTTATGGTGAAGGTTCCCAGATCACCATGTCCGTGTTTCCTTACAGAAACCGTGCCATTGGCTTCTTCCTTCTCTCCGACGATCAGCATATAGGGAATTTTGCGTGTCTCGGCATCGCGAATCTTCTTACCGGTTTTTTCGCTGCGTTCGTCAATGAGGGTGCGAATTTCGGAATTATTCAGCAAATTTAAAACATTTTTCGCATATTCCTGGTATTTGTCGCTGATAGGCAAGATGATAGCCTGGTCGGGGGCGAGCCATAGGGGGAATTTCCCGGCGCAGTGTTCGATCAAAACGGCCACGAAACGTTCCATAGACCCGAAGGGGGCCCTGTGGATCATCACGGGTCGGTGTTTTTGGTTGTCGCTGCCGATGTATTCCAGCTCGAAACGATCGGGCAGGTTGTAGTCGACCTGGATGGTTCCCAATTGCCATTTGCGGCCCAGGGCATCCTTTACCATGAAGTCGAGCTTGGGTCCGTAGAAGGCTGCTTCTCCCGGTACAATGCTTGCCTGGAGGCCCTTCTCGCGGGTTGCCTCGATGATGGCTTGTTCGGCTTTCTCCCAGTTTTCGTCGGTGCCAATATACTTTTCGTGATTATCGGGGTCACGCAGTGAAATCTGAACGCTGAAGTCCTTGAAATCGAGGGCTTTGAAAATATATAATACGATGTCGATCACCTTGATGAACTCTTCCTTCACCTGGTCGGGGCGGCAGAAGATGTGGGCATCGTCCTGGGTGAAGCCACGTACCCGGGTAAGGCCATGCAGTTCACCACTCTGCTCGTAACGATAAACAGTTCCGAATTCAGCAAAGCGAACAGGCAGGTCCTTATAGGAATATTGCTTGGTTTTAAAGATCTCGCAATGGTGGGGGCAGTTCATGGGTTTGAGCATGAACTCCTCGCCTTCAGCGGGGGTAGAGATAGGCTGGAACGAATCCTTGCCGTATTTCTCATAATGGCCGCTTGTAATATAAAGGTTTTTCCCTCCGATATGAGGAGTGATTACGGGCTGGTAACCTGCTTTGCGCTGTACTTTCTTGAGGAATTTCTCGAGGTTTTCGCGCAGCTCGGCGCCCTTGGGAAGCCAAAGGGGCAGTCCTTGCCCTACGTTTGCCGAGAAGGCAAACAGTTCAAGTTCCTTGCCGATTTTGCGGTGGTCGCGTTTCTTGGCCTCCTCAAGCATTGCCAGGTATTCATCGAGGTCTTTCTGCTTGGGGAAAGTGATGCCATATACGCGGGTAAGCTGTTTGCGGCTTTCGTCGCCACGCCAGTAAGCGCCTGCCAGGGCAAGCAATTTTACGGCTTTGATGGGGCTGGTGTCGGGCAGGTGAGGGCCACGGCACAGGTCGGTGAAGTCTCCCGATTCGTAGAAACTGATGGTGCCGTCTTCAAGGTCACTGATCAGGTCTACCTTGTATTCATCCCCTTTTTTTGAATAAAAATCAAGGGCTTCCTGCTTGGGCACCTCGCGGCGCACAAAAGGCTGTTTCTCGCGGGCAATTTCGAGCATACGCTTTTCAATCTTTTCAAAGTCATTGCTCGAAAGGACCTGGTCGCCCAGGTCGATATCGTAATAAAAACCGTTTTCAATATCGGGGCCGATGCCAAATTTGGTTCCGGGGTAAAGCGATTCGATGGCGCTTGCCATGATGTGGGCCGAGGAATGCCACATGGTGGCTTTGCCTTCCTCGTCGTCCCAGGTGTATAGCTTCACGCGCGCATCATTCATAATGGGGCGGGTAAGGTCTTTTACCTCGCCATTGACGCTGATGGAGAGCACTTTACGTGCAAGTCCTTCACTGATGCTCTGTGCGATCTCCAATCCGGTGATGCCTTCAGGAAATTCGCGAACGGAATGATCTGGAAATGTTATTTTTATCATAGTTCTCCTTTCGGATTTTCAGGGCGCAAAAATACAAAAAATTAGCCGATTATTTCAGCTATTCATGAAAAAATGCCAAAGGAAAAACATTTATCCAAGGATATTGTTTGGATTTGGCTTGATTCTCTTGATCAGCCGGAGGGAATGAGTGTAACGACGGATGTCGCGGCTGAAGATTCCGTTGTGGTCCACCAGGTCAACGCGCACCTTTCCGTGGGCATGGATGATGTGTCCTTCATTGATGAGCATTCCCACGTGGGTGATTTGTTGTTCCTCGTTGTCGAAAAACAGCAAGTCGCCGGGCAGGGCTTCGTTGATCAGGTGAACAGTATCGCCTTGAGTAGCCTGGACGGAGGCATCGCGGGGGATTCGCATTCCGCCCATCTTAAAGACCAGTTGCATGAATCCCGAGCAGTCGATTCCAAAGGGTGAGCGGCCACCCCAAAGGTATGGAGTGTTGAGAAAAAGAAGGGCCAGTTCGGTCAGTTGTAGGGGCTTTGCCGGGAATTGTTTGTTTACAGTTCCTGCATATTGGAACACCTTGCCCGCCATCGACAAGCTTCCCCTTTCGTAGAAATAGAATGTGCTTCCAGCCCCAATTGCAAAGCTGGTATTGTGGGTGCGGTCTTCTAAAAGTTGAATCAGGTCCGTGCTGATTGTCAGGGGGCTTTCCCGGAGGTCCGAAAAATCAGAGTCCGAAAGTAAATGCACCTGGTTGGCACTTACCCAACCCAGGTAATGGTCATAATGCATACGAATCTGCAGCCAGTCCTTTTGGGTGTCAACGACCTCAAATAAGTCGCCAAATACAAGTTGGCTGACCATCTCACTCCGTGAATCGGGCTCCGCCCGCAAGGCCGCTACACTTAAGAGGCAAATACCTTGCTTCATAATTGAATGGCTTATTCTGTTAATATTTTTACAAAGATAAAACTAAAAGAAGATAAACCGATTTTTGAAAAAAAGGTTTAATAGATATAAGAAACCAACTTTATGATAAATTGTTAAATTCGTGGTTACAATTGCCAGGCTATGGATAAAGTATCAAAATGGGTTCAGAGGCATTATAAAGATTTATATAAGGTGGCTCTTTTTGTGGGGAGCATTCTTTTGATTGTTCAGTTTTTCCCTCGTCAGACGCGTTTTGCCTATGACTTTCAACAAGGCAGGCCCTGGCTGCACGATGACCTGATCGCTCCCTTTAACTATGCCGTTCTGAAAAGCGAAGAAGAACTTGAAAATGACCTCGGGGAAGCTCTGAGTGATTTCAGGCCATTCTTTCGCAGGATCCCTGAAATGGCCGAAGAACAAGAGATGAGGTTTGTGCAGGAGTTCGACCGCAACTGGCAGGAGCGCTTTGGGAAAACCGATGGCCGGGCCAGGGCGCGCAACCTGGAAGAGGGATTTCGTTTGCTTGACTCAGTGTTCAACCGCGGGGTAATCTCCTGGGAGGGAGCCCCCGCTGAGGGGAACCCTGATTATTCCTTCCGGCTTATTGAAGGTCGTACGGCCACACGCCACCGTATCTCTGATTTTCTCACCATGCCCGAGGCTTATCTGTGGATATTTGAACAACTGGAGGCCAACCCGGGGCTTGAGAAAGAATTGCTGCTGTCGCTTATTGAAAATGCCATGGCTGCAAATATTGTGTATGACGGACAGTATACTGACCTGACGCGTGAAGCAGAACTGGACAAAATCCCATTGAGCAGGGGGATGGTACAGCAGGGGGAGAAGATTATTTCGCGGGGAGAGCTGGTTACTGCTGAAAAGTTTCAATTGCTTGAATCGTTCAAGGCTGAGTTTCAGAAGCAGGCAGGGCAGACCTCCATTGAGTATGTGCTGTATGCAGGGCAATTCCTCCTGGTAAGCATTTCCATCGTGGTGCTGGCCTTGTTTTTGTGGTTTTTCAGGCGAGAAGTCTTTTTTGACAACCGCAGGCTGGTGCTGATCCTGCTTTCGGTGTCCTTTATGGTGTTCATCACCAGCCAAGTGGTGAAGGCCGAAGTGGACTGGTTGTTCCTCTTGCCTGTGTGTATTGTGCCCATCATTATTCGCGCATTTTTCGATAACCGCCTGGCCCTGTACGTGCATATTATCACCATCATCATCATCGGCTTCCTGGTGCCGCGATCCTTTGAGTTTGTATTTATGCAGTTTGTTGCCGGCATCGTGGCAATCTTCAGCATGGTCCACCTGAGGAGGCGCTCACAGTTATTTTTTACTGCCATGCTGGTTTTTCTTACCTATTCTGCTATTTACTTCGGGCTTTCGCTGGCACATTCAGGAACCGCTGCCGGTATCGACTGGCTTAATTTTGCCTATTTTGGCGGGGCCGCTACCCTCACCTTGTTTGCCTATCCGCTCATCTTCCTTTTTGAACGCCTTTTTGCCCTGCCCACCGATTTTTCCCTTTTGGAACTGGCCGATACCAACAACCCGCTCCTGCGAGAATTGAATCTTAACGCTCCAGGCACTTTTCAGCATTCTCTGCAGGTTGCCAACCTGGCGGAGGAAGCTGTAATTCAAATAGGTGGCAGTAGCCTGCTGACCCGTACAGGAGCATTGTATCACGACATCGGTAAGATGAACAACCCCATGTATTTCACTGAGAACCAGGCCACGGGCTTTAACCCCCATGATGACATCCCGCGTGAGGAAAGCGCCAGGATCATCATCAACCACGTGATTGAAGGCATTGAAATGGCAAGGAAAAAGAATATTCCTGAGTACATCATTGATTTTATCAGAACACATCATGGCACCACCACGGCGCGCTACTTTTTTTCCATGTACAAAAAGGAAAATCCCGGGATGGAGACCGACATCAAGGTCTTTTCCTATCCCGGCCCGCGACCTTTCAGCAAGGAAACGGCGGTGGTGATGATGGCTGACTCGGTGGAAGCCGCTTCACGCAGCATGCGCAAGCCTGATGAGCGAAGCATCAGCGAACTGGTAGAAAAGATCATCGATACCCAGATCACTGAAAAACAGTTTGAAAATGCCAACATTACCTTCAAGGATATCACTGTGGTAAAGAAGATCTTCAAACGACGGCTGATGAATATGTATCACGTGCGGATCGTTTATCCCTCCCTGAACTGAGCTATTAGCTCCTCTCCGCACTGTTGCAGGTATGCCGGCGTATCAGGTCCCAGGTTGAACAAAAGGTCGATAATACTTTGGTTGCCAAAAAAGCCATGGCGATCCAAAAAGGGCTGAAAGTATTCCTTAAAGGCTTCATGGGTTTTGACATCTCTGTTTTTTGCCTTAGGCGACAGGAGGAATCGGAGATCCGTTTTCCCGCTCGATTCCCTTTCAAAATTCCTGGTATATCTTATAGGCAGCGACAGGCCCAGGGCTTCCAGCAATTGATCCAGAATAAGCTGGTTCCATTCTGTCAGTTTTTCAGGAGGCTCTTTTTGGAATAGGGGTTCCAGGACCTCTTTGTAATACAAAAAAAATGCCGATTTGCTGTAGGCTGACTCTATGGACCTCCAGTGTTGTTTTTGCCAGGGCAGGTGCTTGCTGATTCTCACCATACCCGTGGGGCTATGGTTTCCCAGAGGCTTTTCCACAGGGATGCTTAAGGCAAGAGGCCCGTTTGCCGTGAGGATGCTGCAGCGGTTGCGCCAGGTCTGCTTGGGGTAGGTCTCGTGAAGCTCAATCTCTGCACTTTCGGCCACGGCCAGCCAGGCCATATACTCAATGGGGGGCAGATAGGCCGTGGGAAGCAGCAAGATGGGAGCCTGAGATTTCAAGGGTTCTTGATTTTTTGCAAAAGTAAAGAAAAATCAGGACCAGGCAGGCAGAAGGGAAAAGCAGGCCTATGCGGGACATCCACATTGACATATTTTGTAACTTTATCCTTCAGAAAAGCCTGAACCCATGAAAATACTCGACGCCCCCCAGATCCGAAAACTGGATGCATGGACTATAGAGCATGAACCCATTAAATCCATTGATCTGATGGAAAGGGCAGCCAGGCAGTGCTTTCATCGCATCAAAAGGTTGCTGAAGCCCGGACTGGCCATCAGGGTCTTTTGCGGGATGGGAAACAATGGGGGAGATGGCCTCGCCATTGCACGGATGATTGCGGGTTCAGGATTTCCGGTAAGCGTTTATAAGGTAGTGCATTCACAACAGCCTTCTCCCGATTTTCTGATCAATGAAGAGCGGCTGAAGAAGGTCAGAAGAGCTGAGTTAAAAGAGATCACCAGCGATTCAGACCTTCCTGACATTGGCCCTGGCGAACTGGTTGTGGATGCGCTGTTTGGCACAGGTCTCAATCGTCCACTCAAGGGCCTTCCTGCAAAAGTGGTGCAGCACATCAACCAGTCAGAAGCTTTCGTGGTTTCCATTGACTTGCCCAGTGGCTTGTTTTGCGAAGATAATCGTGGAAATGACTTTAAAAAGGTGATCGGGGCCCGGCTCACGCTGACCTTCCAATTGCCCAAACTTGCCTTGCTGCTGCCCGGCTATTCAGCCTGCTCAGAAAACTGGGAAATGCTGGACATCAAACTGCATCCTGAAGCCATAGATGCTGCTGAAACCTTAAATTTTTATCTTCAGGCCGGTGACATTCGTTCCTTTTACAAACCCCGCAATAAGTTTGACCATAAGGGCCATTTCGGGCATGCCCTCTTGCTGGCCGGAAGCTATGGCAAGGCAGGTGCAGCGGTGCTTGCTGCCAGGGCTGCCCTCAGGACAGGGGCAGGTCTGCTTACAGCCCACCTGCCTGCAGGCCTGGTACCGGTCATGCAGACCTCTTTACCCGAGGCCATGTGTGTTGCTGATGAGGGCCACTCGATCCTTACCCACCCCGGCGATGTTTTGCCATACAACGCAATCGCGGTAGGCCCCGGAATTGGAAAGGACCCGCAGACTGCCAATGCCCTGAAACTGCTGATCCAGAATACCCAAATGCCACTGGTGCTGGATGCCGATGCCCTGAACATCCTTTCGGAGAACCCAACCTGGCTGTCCTTTTTGCCCGGAGGATCTGTGCTTACCCCCCATCCCAGGGAATTTGAACGCCTAGTGGGGAAATTTGCCGATGATTACGAGCGGCTGGAGATCGCCCGTGCATTTGCACTTAAATACCAGGTCTACCTTGTTCTCAAAGGCGCCCATACGGCAATTATTAGCCCTGACGGCCGCATATTTTTTAATTCTACAGGCAATCCGGGGATGGCTACAGCGGGAAGCGGCGATGTGCTGACGGGCATTATCCTTGGGTGGATGGCCCAGGGATATACCCCCCTGCAAAGCGCACTGGCAGGGGTTTATATCCATGGCCTTGCAGGTGATATGGCTGCCTCCAGACAGGGGCCTGAAAGCCTGATTGCGAGCGATATAGTTGCTCACCTGCCGAAGGCCATTAAGAAGGTTTTTCATTCCTGAAATGGCTTAATGCCTTTGATTACATCCTGACTCCCCTGGGTGGAGCCAGGCCCTTCTTCTCTTCTTATTTAGACTGAATAAAAATAAATTTTCCTATCTTTGCACCCCTTTTAAGGGTAGCGGATGATTAAACAAAACCATCAGTGATGGTGTTAATGAAGTGCGCATAAAAACCAGAAAAATTGACAATAATGAAAGATACTGTAACCAAAGAATTGCAGAAAAAATATAGTGTTGACACGGTGGACAAAGAAACCCTGAAGAAGTGGTACCGCCTGATGATTTTGGGAAGGAAGCTTGACGAAAAAGCCCCGAATTATTTAAAACAGGCCCTTGGGTGGTCGTACCATGCACCCTATGCGGGTCATGATGGCATACAGCTTGCCATCGGGCAGATATTTAACCGGGAGACCGATCATTTATTCCCCTATTACCGTGATATGCTCACCGCTATTTCAGCGGGTCTGACGGCTGAAGAGATCATTCTGAACGGAATCTCGAAAGCAACCGACCTCTCCAGCGGGGGGCGCCATATGTCGAACCATTTTGCAAAGCCTGAGTGGAATATCCACAACGTATCCTCGGCTACAGGCAATCATACCCTTCATGCCGTTGGGGTAGCCCGCGGGATGAACCGATACAAGCACAAGGGAGTGGCAATCAGTTCGCAGGGCGAATCCTCGGTTTCGGAAGGTTATGTATATGAAGCCATCAATGGTGCCAGCAACGAAAAGTTGCCCGTGATTTTCGTTTTCCAGGATAACGGATATGGGATCTCCGTTCCTAAGAGCGACCAGACTGCTAACCGAAAGGCAGCCGATAACTTCACAGGCTTCAAGAATCTGAGGGTCATTCATTGCAATGGCCGCGACGTCTTCGATTCGATGAATGCCATGCAGGAAGCCCGTGATCATGTTTTAAAAGCTGGCGAACCCGTGATTGTCCACGCCAGCGTGGTGCGTATCCATTCCCATTCAAACAGCGACCGCCACGATCTTTACCGCGATGAGCGCGAACTGCATTGTGCACAGGCCAGTGACCCCCTGCCCAGGTTCGAAAGGGCACTCATTGGAAATGAGGTCTGTACCGAAGCCGAGCTGAAAACCATTGAGGATGAAGTAAACAAGGTGGTCACTGATGCCCACAAAAAGGCTATGGCAGCTCCCGATCCAAGTCCTGAGTCCATCTTCGACTTTGTAATCCCCGAGCCTTATGTGAGTAAGAAATACCCCGGAGGGATTCATACGGTCGATGGTCCCAAAAAGAAACTCATTACAGCCCTGAACGAAACCCTGAAAGCTGAATTTGAGCATAACCCCGATACTTTTATCTGGGGACAGGATGTGGCCCATAAGGATAAGGGCGGGATTTTCAACGTTACCAAGGGTATGCAGCATAAATTTGGCAAAGCCAGGGTATTCAACGCGCCCATTGCCGAGGACTTCATCCTGGGCACTGCCAACGGGATGAGCCGTTTTAACGAAAAGATCCGCATTGTTGTGGAAGGCGCCGAGTTTGCCGACTATTTCTGGCCTGCCATGGAGCAGTTTGTGGAGATGACTCACGACTACTGGCGGAGCAATGGAGCGTTTGCTCCCAACGTGACCATCCGGCTGGCTTCGGGGGGATATATTGGGGGTGGCTTGTATCACTCACAGACTATCGAAGGGGCCCTGGCAACTTTCCCGGGCATGCGCATCGTATATCCCTCCTTCGCTGACGATGCAGCAGGACTGCTGCGAACATCCATGCGTTCAGAGGGACCGACCCTTTTCCTGGAACCCAAGGCCCTGTACAATGCCAAAGAAGCCGAGACCCCAATCCCCGAAGACTACGAGGTCCCCTTTGGCGTGGCACGCATTCGTCGCGAAGGTAAGCACCTGACCATCATTACATACGGAAATACAACCCATATGAGTATCAGGGTGGCTGAAAAGCTAGCCCGGGAAACAGGCAAGGAAATAGAAGTGGTGGACATTCGTTCGCTCATTCCCCTGGATAAGGAAACCATCCTGAAGTCTGTTCAGAAAACCAGCCGCGCTCTTGTGGTACATGAAGACAAGGTGTTTGGCGGTTTTGGCGGAGAACTCTCAGCAATTATTGCCGAAGAGGCCTTCCAATACCTGGATGCCCCTGTGAAGAGAATTGGATCTACCTTTACTCCCGTAGGATTCCATCGCAATCTTGAAAAAGCCATCCTGCCTTCCGACGAGAAGATCTATGAGGCAGCAAAAGCGCTCCTCAAATTTTAATCTCCCGATTGTGTTTGTTGATTAATTTTGGTTTCTTAGCAGTAGGCTGCCCCAAATCACCGGGGCAGCCTCTGTTGTTTTTCCGGGTCTGAAAAAACAGAAGATCCCTTTTCTGACGCTTTTTATTTCGATTCTTTTTGATACTATTTCCTGTCGTGGCCCGATTGGAAAGAAGCCTTTTTTTCGCCCTTTTAAAACCGGATATAAAATGAATCTGACACGGACATTACACGTACTTAAAACGTATCTTAAACGTATTTTGTTCGTCTAAGGTACGTCTAAGGTACGTCTTAAGTACGTCTAAGGTACGTCTTAAGTATTGTTTTGAACCAGTCCAAAGGGGATTCGGGAACCTACTGAAAAGGAGGTCAGGCCAAAGTTAAAAGGAGTGCATCTTGAAGGTCAGAAAAGTGAACTCCTGAAAAGAAAATCCATGAAAGAAATGGCTTAAAAAACGTGATCGGGTGTTTTCGCTTATTTCCTTACGAAGCTTGTCGAAAGTATGAATCCGGTGTAAACGGCCAGCAGGCCCAGGAATAGACTCAGGGAGGTGTACAGAAAGAACTGGGAATAGGCCCCGTGTCGGAGCAGTGTCATATTTTCAAGGCTGAAAGACGAGAAGGTTGTAAACCCACCGCAGAATCCTGTGGCCAGGAAAAAACGCCAGGATTTGGATAAATGGTGGGGCTTTTCGGTGAGCCCCCAAAGGAAGCCAATGACAAGGCAGCCTGCAATGTTTACCAATAATGTCCCCAAAGGGAAGGACCAATGGAAATGCTTTGTGACCAACCATTGCACCCCATAGCGGGAGATGCTTCCAAGGAATCCTCCCGAACCGATCAGCAGCAGGTATTTAAACATAGGAGCAGTTTATCGGGTCAAAGGTAATATTTCCCCGACTTAAAAAAACACCCCGTTAACTCAGGAAGTGACGGGGTGTTTTTTACGGGGTTGAACGAAACTTATTTGGTCATGCCACCACAAACCGGAATTACCTGTCCTGTGATGTAAGTCGACAAGTCGGAGCCCAGGAAGATGCAGGCATTAGCCACATCCTCAGGGGTTCCCGCCCTGCGGAGGGGGATCTTCTCTGCCCAACCCTTCTTCACCTCTTCGGGAAGGACGGCAGTCATTTCGGTTTCAATAAAACCGGGGGCTATTGCATTGCAGCGAATGCTGCGCGGGCCCAGTTCCTGGGCCACCGATTTGGTAAAGCCGATCATGCCTGCCTTGGAAGCCGCATAATTTGCCTGCCCTGCATTGCCTCCCAGACCAACCACCGAACTCATATTAATGATGCTGCCGCTGCGCTGCTTGAGCATATATCTTTGCACGGCCTTGGTAAGGTTGAACACCGATTTGAGGTTCACCTGGATGACAAGGTCCCATTGTTCTTCGGTCATACGCATCAGCAGGGTGTCGCGGGTGATTCCTGCGTTGTTAACCAGGATGTCGATGCGGCCAAACTCGGCTGCAACCTCGTCAGCCAGTTTCTCGCTGGCGGCCAAATTGCTTGCATCGGAGGCATAGCCTTTGGCTTTCACCCCAAAGCCCTGAAGCTCTTTTTCCAAAGCCTGGGCCGGTTCATCATATTTCAAATCGGAAAAAGCAAGATGGGCGCCTTGCTGTGCAAAGGCCACGGCAATGGCTTTACCGATTCCCCTGGCACCTCCTGTGATCAGGGCTGTTTTTCCTTCCAATAGTTTCATAATCTTAGGTTTTGTTAATGATTTCTATTATGAAATGACACCGCCTAGATCCACCTGACCAATGGCAGGTCCTGGCGGTGGGCCAGGTATTTTCCTTTAGGGAATACCCTGAAGGCATAGTTGTACACGCCTGCTTTTTTGCTGGGCACCTCACAATGGAAAGTCACAAGGATGTTGTTCTTGTCTATTCCCTTTTTTTCCATTTCATAGACCGAGATGACCTCATCAGTCTCGTCAGCCAGCGACTGGCGGACAAATACTACTTCGATACCCAGGTCTTCATGGTCCAGTTCGTTGACGTCAAGGACAATCTCTGCCTTAAATTTATCACCCAGCATCATGGAATTGTCGGCGGTATTCATCATGTCGATTTTCTCCACTTCAATGCTGTCCCAACTGCGGATTACCTGCGATTTCCATCGCCATTTCCCGCGGGCGTTCTCAAAGTTGTTTTCGTGAAAGCGTTTTGAACTTTCAAAAAGCTTGTTGTAGAAACGCTCGAAGTAATCGTCCATCATTCGCTTATTGGTGTAATGGGGGGCGATGCGATAGATGTTGTTTTTGATCCATCGGATCCACTCCACGGGGACATCTTTTTTGTCGCGTTTGTAGAACATGGGGGCGATCTCGTTTTCCAGGGTGCTGTATATGGTTTCGGCATCGAGTTCATCCTGGAAGGCCTGGTTGTCGTAGGTACGTTCTTCCTTGACAGCCCATCCTGCCTCAGGGACATAGCCTTCGGCCCACCATCCGTCAAGGACGCTGAAGTTCATCACCCCGTTGAGTACGGCCTTCATGCCGCTGGTGCCTGAGGCTTCCAGCGGGCGGGTAGGGGTGTTGAGCCAGATATCGACCCCCTTGGTTAGGGCTGCCCCTAGTTGCATGTCGTAGTCTTCCAGGAAGAGGATCTTTCCTTTAAACTCAGAACGCTTGGAGATATCCACAATGTGCTTGATCAGGTCTTGCCCTGCTTTGTCGGCAGGGTGGGCTTTCCCTGCATACAGAAGCTGGACGGGCATTTTGGGGTTATTGAGGATTTTTGAAAGTCGTTCCAGGTCATTAAAGAGCAGGTGGGCACGCTTATAAGTTGCAAATCGCCTTGCAAAGCCAATGGTGAGCACCTTATCATCTATCCCTTCAAGGGTTTGATAGATCTTCCTTGGCGTCTCTTGTCTGCGGGAAAGGTTTCTGAGCATGCGCTCGCGAATATATTCCATGAGCTTTTTTCGTTGCTCATTGCGAAGGTCCCAGATCCTTTCATCGGGCACCGAATAAATCTTCTCCCAGGCGTTGGGATCCGCTACACTTTTCTGGAAGTCCTTGCCAAAGGTCTCTTCATATAGCTGCTGCCACTCCTTAGCGGTCCAGGTTCCATAATGAACCCCGTTTGTTACATAGCTGAGGTGGAGTTCATCAGGATAATAGCCGGGATAAAGGTCTTTGAACATATCGCGTGATACCTTCCCGTGCAGGCGGCTGACTCCGTTGACCTCCTGTGAGAGCTTGGCGGCCAGCACACTCATTGAATAGGGCTCATCAGCATTGCCAGGCTTCATCTTGCCGAGGCTCATGAAGGTTTCCCAACTGACCCCCAGCCGATCGGCGTAGTGGGGCATATAGGTGCGGAGCATGTCTTCGCTGAAGTGGTCGTGGCCTGCAGGTACAGGGGTGTGGGTGGTAAACAGGCTGCTCGATCTGACCACCTCCAGGGCTTCGTAAAACGAGAGCTTCTGGTCCTGAACCAGTTTGCGCAGCCTCTCGAGACCTGCAAAGGCAGCATGCCCTTCATTCAGGTGATAGACAGCGGGGGTGATTCCCAGGGCATCCATAAGCCTGATACCCCCAATGCCCAGCAGGAATTCCTGCTTGAAACGGTTTTCCCAGTCACCCCCGTAAAGCTGATGGGTGATAAAACGGTCAGCGGAATTGTTTTCTGGGATATCAGTGTCCAGCAGGAACAAGGGGACACGTCCCACATCAATCTTCCAAATCTTGGCCTGCAGGGTGCGCCCCGGGAAAGCAATGCTGATTCTGATCCATTCCCCTTTTTCATTGCGAACGGGCACTGCCGACATATGCGAGAAATTGTGGCTGCTGTAACTGGCAAGCTGTTCGCCGGTCAGGGAAAGGTTTTGCGAGAAATATCCATAGCGGTAAAGCAGCCCAATCCCGATCATATTGATGTTGTCGTCGCTGGCCTGCTTCATGAAGTCACCTGCCAGCACCCCAAGTCCTCCTGAATAAATCTTAATTGAGGTGTGCATCCCATATTCCATACTTAAGTAGGCGATGGGAGGGGTGTTCTTTTGCTGACCCACCTTCATGTATTCGTCGAAATCCAGAATCACCTTCCGGTACTTTTCCATAAGGGTCTTATCGGCAAGCATGGCTTCATAGTCCTCCAGCGAGAGCTGGTCGAGCAACATATTGGGGTTTTGATTGCATTTTAGCCAGAGGTCGTTGTTGATGGCCGAGAATAATTCCTCAGCCTCATAATTCCAGGTCCACCAGAGGTTCTTGGCGAGCCTTTGCAGGTCGGCCAGTTCTTCGGGAATCCTGACCTCCACAAGCATTTTCTTCCATTTGGGCTTGGCTGCTGGCACCACTGGTTTTTCAGTAACGAGGGGTTGTTTCTTCCCTTTGAAGAGCTCGTAACGCTGGCTCACTTTGAGCAGGATCACGTTAAAGACCTCGAAATAGTTTTGTACCAGGCTGTCCCAAAGGGCATTCGAGGCAATCCTGGCTGCCGTCTCCCGGTCCTCCAACAGGTTTAGATGGGCATGGGCATTCAGCTCATCGGAAGGATCGGCAAGTTCGTTGGATTTATCGCCGCTGAAGCAATCCAGGAAATGCTCAGCCATTTTTTTGGCCACTTCTTCGGCATTATCATCATTGCGCTCAATTACGGCAAGGGCTTTCCCCTTTTCGGGGAAGGCATTCCTGGCCCAGATTCCGAAACCTGCCAGGGAGGTGGTCACGGAAGGCACCCTGAAGGCCAGGCTCTCAAGCGGGGTATAACCCCAGGGTTCGTAATAGGAGGGGAATGCCGTCAGGTCAAGCCCAATAAGGGCATCATAGTAATCAAGGTTTATCACCCCATCGCCTCCATTGAGGTAGGCAGGAACGAAGACTACCTTCACCTTGTCAGAGGGGGCATTGTGCAGCCTGACCTTTTTCAGTTGGTGAAGGATCGGGTCAAAGCTTTCATCCACCAGTTTATGGGTGGCATATTCGTGTGAAACCGGCTGGTTAAAGTCTGGCTTTTCGATGCGGTCCAGTACTTCGGTACGCGTGCCTGTTTGGTTGGCCGGGATCAGGATAAATGCCACCACCGTGCTGTTCAGCCGCTTGTCGAGGTTTAACTTACCCAAAGATTCAATGAAAAGGTCAATGCCCTTATTCTTGAATTCGTACCTTCCGCTGGTGGCCACAAGAAAAGCATTTTCAGGGATTTCCTGGTTTAAAAGACCTTCAGCCACCTTGCGGAGGCGTTTGCGGGCTTCCATTCTTTTGGTGGCAAACAGGCTTGGCTCAGGGATAAAGGAGTTATCAAATCCGTTGGGGGTTACTTTGTCGACGGCTTTTCCCAGCAAAATCTCACATTCCCGGGAAGTGATTTCGCTCACCGAAGTGAAGGCGTCTGAATTTCTGGCTACGGTGGTTTCCATGCTATGCTTTGAGCTGACGCCCAGTTCGTTGGCCTTGCTCTCGGGATTGATCGACTTAAGGTCGCGGTAGAGGGGCATGCCATGTCCTGCAACGGAACGTGCAAGGGTGGTGGCATGGGTGGTAAAAAGGGTGCCAGCCTGGGGTACGCGGTCTCGCAAATACAGGGCGCCCGAGCCAGTCATCCACTCATGGAAATGGGCAACGATCTTGTCATATTCCGACAAGTGGAAATTGTAAAAGCTTTCGATCACCTGCCCTGCTGCATAACCAAACATGGCGGGCTCGGTGTAATCCCATTGGCCGCTGAGTGAATTCAGGCCGAATTTCAGCCATAGGTCGGAGAATATCTTGTCCTTTTCCGAAAACAAGGGGGTAAAGTCCACCAGAACGGCAATGGGCCGGCTTGGAATATTCCACCGCCCGATACGGAAGTGCAAACCTGATTTATTGGCCTGCTTGCGCCAGGCACGATACAGGTATTTGTCTTCAATAAACTCAGGGTTCCCGTGAGTCTCCTTCCATACATCCGGGCCGATGGTGATATATTTATCCTGGAACTGATCTACCAGCGATTTGGCTTTGGTGCTGATTACGGTGTGTATTCCACCAATCTTATTGCATACTTCCCAACTGACCTCAAAGAGGTAATCGGGTTTTATTAATTTTTCTGACATATTATTTGAATGATATTAATAATCAATTTTTAAAGGGCCGTGAAATTACAAAAAATTACGCAAAAAGGACTCATCGCCCTTCTGATTGTGGGTTGGAAAAACACAGCACACTGGTTTTCATGTTGTTAACCAGTGTGCGGGGAGGTGTTACAAAATCTCTGGGCTGTCAGGACTTATTTGCCTTGGGCCTTTGATTTGGGGGCAGCCTTAGTGACGGCTTTCACGGATTTTTCTGGCCTGGTCTTTGCTGCAGTTTTTTTTGCTTTTTGGGTCTCCTCTGGCTTAATTGCTGCAGAATCCCTGCCTTGACAGGCTTGCTCAACACGAATGACGAAATCGGATAACACATTCATATAGTTTATGAAGGCATCGTAGGGAGAATTGTAAGGATTGATTTTCCTGAAGACCATTCCATCCGAGAACCATTTAGTGGACATAAAGAAAAAGTGGTCGCTGGTTTGCAGGCGTTCCCATTCCTTCATCAGGCTTGCCTCATTGCATCCCTTTAACATTTGTTCCAACTTGTACACCTTATCGAATGCTTCCTGCTGCAATTCATTCCCGAGCCAGGCAGTGAGGTCACGTTCTTCATCAGCCCAGGAGATTGGATAGGGAGTATTCAGCCCCGATACAGGCTGAAGGCTGGCAGCCACCTCTGCAGGGGTTTTGAAACTATTTTTGTTTTCTTCAATAACCATCCGGGTAAAGGCTTTCAGGAAATCGAAGATGCCTGTCTCAGCCCACTGATATTCGCCAAAGGTCTCATAGTTGAGAAACAGGTTCACTACTTCCTCGTTGGGATTCATATTGTTGATCCAACCCAGGAATTTGTCGGCTGTCAGGGGCCACTCGCTCCACTTTTGCTCAGAGAAGCGGAAGGACAAGTCATCCGACAATTGGAAATTGCGCAGCAACAGTTTCAGCTTGGGGTTTACTGCACTGCAATACAGGAAATTCGGACTCTTCCAGCCCAGCACGTGCTTGGCGCCTTCGGTAAGCATGGCCCGATAGCCCAGTTCATAAACCAGGTTGCCAATGTCGTCAGAGTATACCATCTCGGTATTCCTGAATGTCTTGGGTTTTTGGCCAAAGAGTTCCTCCATCTTTTCTGAATGTTTTTTTACCTGGCGTTTGAACTCATCGGGGCTCTTCAGGGAAGCCAGGGTGTTGCCATAGGTCTCGGCAAGAAATTCCACACAACCCGTTTTGGCCAATTCCTGGAAGCTCTTCAAGACCTCAGGGGCATACAACTCAAACTGCTCCAGGGCCACTCCTGAAATACTGAAGCTGATCCTGAATTTCTTGCCGTGCTTGCGTATCATTTCCAGAAGCAGGGCATTGGCTGGCAGATAGGACTTCTCGGCCACCTGTTGCATTAAAAAACGGTTGGCATAATCATCGAAATAATCATGCTTGTGTCCGATGTCGAAAAAACGGTAGGTCCTGAGCCTGAATGGTTGGTGAATCTCAAAGAATAAGCAGATAGACTTCATGGCTTTGGTTTTGGTTTTTTAATGCATTTTGGTTTATTTCCCCCCGGGGTGTTATTTCTGGAGGTCCTGGTAAATATCCTTAACTTTTTTTCCTGCCTGGTCCCATTTGATGTTTTCTACTTCGGTTTTCCCGTATTTCTTAAACATTTCGGGCAGGGCATTGAAATGCAGCAGGGCATAAATGGCGTCGGCCATGGCGTCAATGTCCCAGAAATCAATCTTAATAGCATAGTCAAGGACTTCAGCCACACCCGACTGCTTGGAGATGATCACTGGCACATTTGAGCGCATGGCCTCCAGGGGCGAAATGCCAAAGGGTTCGGAGACAGAGGGCATCACATATACATCGCTCATGCCAAACATTTTGTCCACGTCATCTCCTTTCAGGAAGCCGGTAAAATGGAACTTGGTGGCCATTCCCAGCTTGGCAACCCTGCGGATCATCTTCGGAAGCAGGTCTCCGCTGCCTGCCATGACAAAGCGTACGTTCGGATCACGTTGAAGCACTTTATGGGCGGCTTCAATAAAGTATTCGGGGCCCTTCTGAAAGGTGATCCTGCCAAGGAAGGTGACGATCTTCTCACGCACCTTTTTTTCAGTGTCGAGGTATTTATTGGGGCTCGCAGGCTCTACCCCATTGTGCACGGTGATCACCTTCTCAGGGGGAATGCCGTAGCGCTTGATCACAATGTTGCGGGTCAGGTTGCTCACGGCAACCACCACATCGGCAGCTTCCATTCCCGCCTTTTCAATGTCGTAGACCAGCTGGTTGACGTGCTCTCCCGAGCGGTCAAATTCGGTCGCATGCATATGCACCACCAGGGGCTTGCCGCTGATACGCTTGGCTTCTGCGCCAGCCATATAGGTCAGCCAGTCGTGCGCGTGGATGATGTCGAATTCCTGCTGCCGGGCCACCTCGGCACCAACCAAAGCATAACGCTTGACTTCTTCCATCAGGTTCTTCCCGTAGCCTCCCGAAAAACTATACTTCTGGGTTTTTAAACTCAGCTGTTCGGCTTTCACCCCTTTCTCCAGTTGCTCGGTGATACGGAAATATTCCTCATCATCGGCATAAGGGATCAGGGTAGAGTCAATTTCCAGGTAGCTGAGTTTGGAGATCATTTCACGGAAATGCTCATCCCTGATGTCAATCAGGACATCCGAGGCATTCACCAGCCTGATGCTTTCCTTTTCTTCATCACCGTAAGCCTTGGGAACAACAAAGATGATGTCGAGCCCGTGCTTCATCAAGGCCTTGGTCAGACCATAGCAAGCCGTTCCGAGGCCTCCCGAGATATGGGGCGGAAATTCCCATCCAAACATCAATACCTTCATATGCGGTTATTTTTTTGAGTTCTTCTTGTTTTGTTTTTTCTTGTCTTCCGAATAGACCACTTCAGTAAGATAAATCATACGCATCAATTCTGCAACACTAGCCGCAAATGAAATGGCCCCGCATCCTGCATGGGGAGGATCGCCTTCATAAATTTCAGATACCGTACCAATGCCATCCTCCATCATGGTCTCTTCGAAGCCGTGATAAAGACTCCTGATTTCTCCCACACCTTGTGCTCCGTGGAGCCTGAGGAATCCCTCAGCGTAATGGCCCAGCAGCCATGGCCACACGGTTCCCTGGTGGAAAGCCTGGTTGCGCTCCTGCTCATTCCCGCTGTAACGGCCCTTGTATTGAGGATCCTTGGGCGAAAGGCTCCGCAAGCCCCTTGGCGTCAGCAGTTCTTTTCTTACCGCGTCTACCACTTTGTTTCTGAGATTGGCCTCAAGGGGGCTGTAAGCCAGGGATGTTGCAATGATTTGATTAGGCCGGATTTGATTGTTTGACCCGTTATCCGTAACAAAATCCGACAGGCAATTGTTTTCCCCGTTCCAGAATATTTCAACGAAATTCTTATCAATCCTTTCGGCTACGCTTTCCCATTCACGCACAAAGGCTTCGTTCTTCCCTGTGCGGGCCAGCTCCAGGGCGAAGTGAATGGCGTTGTACCAAAGGGCATTTACCTCAACAACGTAGCCGTAACGGGGTGTCACTGTCCTTCCGTGCACCTCTGCATTCATCCAGGTGAGGTTGGGCGAGATGGCGTCAATATACAGCAGCCCGTTTTCGCGCATTCGGATGCCGTTAGGCGTGCCCTGGGCATAGGTTTCAAGAATGGTGCGGATATTCTTTCCGTGGGCTTTCCACAGGCGGTCGGGGCGTTCACCCTTTTCAGCGCAGTGTTGAAGGGCCCAGAAATACCACAGGGAAGTATCGGCCGACTCATAGGAAGTAGCGAGTCCCCGTCCAAATTCCGGGAAAAAGGCCCCTTTCATTTCGGTGATCATTGTCTGCAGCACTGCTTTGCAGGCACCAATCCCTGAGGGCTCAAGGCTGAGGCCCGGCAAGGAAATGAAGGTGAAACGGCCCATCCGGTCATACCAGGGATAGCCCGCAATGATATCCGCTTTCTCGTCATGGCGGTTAATGAACTGCTGTGCTGAATTGCCCAGGCAGTTTTCAAAAGTGCTTCTTGGAGTGCGCCGCTTCAGCTCATTGGTATACAGCCTGGATAAGTTCCCAGGATTAACCTCACGCGTGGAAACGCAGAAAATGATGCTTTCACCCTTCTTGATGTCTGCCTCAAAAAATCCGGGGACATAAAGGTCTTCGTGGTGCTCAAAGCCCCTTTCCTTTTCCTGGGTGTATTCAATGTCTTTATACCAGTCGGGAACATGGGTGTACTCCACCCCCTTTTTTGAAAACTGCATATAAAGGTTGGAATAGCCAGCATACATGCGGGTCCTTATTCCATTTGGAACTTCGTCGTAACGGGTCTCCAGGTCAATGTTCTGCTTGCTCAGGCGGTGCATGCTGCGGAAGGCCAGGAATGGCTTCAGCCTGATGCGGGTGGGGGAGTGGGCATCCAGCAAGGTATAGCGGATAAGCACCATCTCTTCTTCGGTAACAAACATCGTTTCCTTGCTTAGGATCACTCCGCCAACCCGAAAGGTTACCTGGGGAATGATGTCGGCAATAAAATCCCGCACATATTTGTGCCCTTTGGGGTTGTACGTCCCGGGATACCTGTTCACCCCAATGTTGAACTCGGCCTCGTGCTGAATAACGGTCTCATCCACCTTCGACAGCAGGACATGGTTGTCATTGTCCAGGGTAGGCTGGGGGCAGATCAGCAATCCGTGGTATTTTCGGGTATTGCAACCAATGATCGTGGTGCAGGAAAAAGAGCCTGCTCGGTTCGACCTGATCATTTCCTTGCTGAGTGAATATTCCAGGTTGATCAGTTGGTTTTTGTCAAACTTGATGTATCCCATGTGTAAAAGAAATTTTTGTAAGTTTGAGGAAGGAAACTAAGCGTTAATATGCTGGTTTGGTTCAAATTTACAGATTTTTTTCATTTAAATTTTTATATCTTTCCTTAAATAAAAAATAAATATTCCTGCTATGTGTTCTTTAGCAAAAAAAAATAGCTGCCTGAATCCAGGCAGCCATTTTTATAACCGAAATATCTTATTGCATCCCTTCCTGGGTGAAATCAATTTCTGATCCCAACAGGCTATGGGGTATCATATAGGCAATTAGGGTAGCCACAGCAGCCACGATGATCCAAGTGCGATGGTAGGGGTTTTTGCGCACCTTAATGAAGGCGAAGAGCCAGAACAGAAACATCACCAGGGTCTTGTTGTCGGTGAGGTCTGTTCCGAAGGGCCATCCCGTCCAGAAGGCTCCAAAGGCATATTTCTGGACGATGGGTCCAAAGATCAGACCCCCTCCAAGAAGAAGCAACAGGGTAGCCAGGCTCAGCCCATAGGTCCTATGCCTGAATACACCTGCCATTCCTGCACGCGTGCTTAAGAAGATGGCTGCAAACATCAGGAGGATATGCGGAATCATTGCCCAGGCGGGTACGTCATTGCGGAAACGGATCACTATGGGCTCTTCACTCAGCACAACCTGTGCGCCGTCTTTTTCAAGGGTGACCTGGTAGGCTACCTTACCCGCCGAGGGTTGCTGGGGGATGTAGGCAATCAGTTCATCTCCTTCCCTCAGCAGGGGCGCCTGGGTCCATTCATCGTGGCTGGGGGTGCGCCTGTAACGGTAATGCCCGCTGATAGAAGTATCAGGCACCACTACCTTGGCTGGGGCATCCGCGGGTTTATTGTAGGTGCGGATCAGGCTGAAGTGGATGGTTTTCTGGCCAAGGGCAACACTGCCCTTGTAAGGCTTGGTTGGCCCTGTCAGCCGGGTGTAATATACAGCTCCAAGGGTTAGCAGTAATGCAAAACCCCACAATAAGGTCTTCTTTAGCATGGTACTTTTTAAGAATTAATTATCAATGGTTTTTATTAAAATATTTTCCTGCCCTGGGCCTTGTTGTTCAATAAACCCCATATGCTTTAAATAGTTCTGATGCTTGCTGTTTTTTACCTGGCTCACGATGCGCTTCACGCCCCTCTTTCGAAAAAAATGAAGGTTCTTTTCAAACAGGAATTGCCCGGGTTTCATGTCCCTGTATTCGGGAATTACAAAGTCAAGGTCTACCATCACCTCATCCTCCTGCTGGTGTCCCAGGAAAATGCCTGCTACAGCCGCATTGCGCAGGGTAATCAGCGAAATGGGATCCTCGCGCTCTTCCATCCTCTTTTTGGCGTGTTCATCAAAATCGGGAAAAAAATTCCTGATTTCTGACTGGTAATAATCCAGGAAATACCTTACATAGGCATTGTCGCCCTTGATGGATAAAAGTTTATAGGCATCCTTGCGGGAATAGATCGAGATCAGGTAATATATATTGACGATGACGATAAACAGGTTAAGCAAACCAACGGGGAGGGATCCAATGGCAAAGCCGTAAAAGGAGAATACTGCTGAGCCTGCCAGGTTCAGCCACCTGAGCCTGACGATGGAGCTCATCGTCAGGGAAATGGCAACCACAACTGAGCCAATATAACCGATCCATTCAATGAGGGGAATGTTTAAAAACATGGCTAAAGATTTTAAAAAATGAGTTCGTTCAATTCAGGGTTTTCTTTGGGGCGTGATTGTTCAATTGCATCATAAATGGCCTGCTGAATCTTTATCCTGATGTCCAGTTCCATTAATTTCCCATTGGAAGGATAGGGAAAGGTTCTGTTGGAAAGGAAGACATAGACCAGTTGTTCGGTAGGGTCAACCCAGGTGAAAGTTCCCGTGAAGCCACTGTGGCCATAGCTCAGGGGTGATGCCGACTCGCAGGCCGGGCTACCGTTGGCGGGGGTGATGGAAGGCTTGTCGAAGCCCAGGCCGCGGCGGTTTCTGTTACCCGCAAACTGCACCCTTGTGAACTCCCTGATGGTGGCAGGGTTTAGGTATTGCTGCCCCCCGTATTCACCGTGATGAAGAAACATTTGCATCAATACTGCAAGATCCAGGGCATTGGAGAACAGCCCTGCATGCCCCGACACACCGCCCAGCATAGCTGCATTGGGATCGTTGACAAAGCCCCTTATGATTTCCTTGCGCATCACCGTATCGTTCTCTGAAGGGACAATCCTTTGAACAGGGATTTTCCCAAGGGGGTTGAAAGTCATTGTTGCCAAGCCAAGGGGCTCATAAAAGGTCTTCGCTGCATACTGATCCAGGGGTATACCGCTCTGGCGCTCAACGACTTCTGTGAGCAAAATGAACCCAAGGTCGCTGTATCGGTAACTACGCTTGCGAAGCCTGTTCGACTCCCTGATCTGATTGAAAATGGTGTCGCGGTAGTCTTTATGGATGAACAGCTTTTCACCCACCCGCACAGGAAACTCGGCCGAAGGTTCCGGGCTGAAGATGCCCGGCCTGGGCTTCCCGTCGGTAAGCGTGCTGTTGTACATAGGGATCCAGGGTAAAAATCTCCCCTGGTGAGACAGTAAATCGCGCATGTCTATCTTGTCCTTGTCGCTCCCCTTAAGCCAGGGAAGATAATCACCGATGTACCTGTGGAGGTCAAGCTTTCCCTCATCCGTTAAACGCATCACTGAGGCTGTAGTGGCTGCTATCTTGGTAATGGAGGCCAGGTCGTAAATGTCGTCCAGGCTTACTGCCTGTTGCTTGAAATAGGTGTGGTGACCAAAAGCCTTGTGGTAAATGAGCTTCCCGTCCCTGACAATGGCAATCTGGCAACCGGGATAGGCCAGGCTGTCGATGCCCATCCTGGCCAAACTGTCGATGGCACCCAGGTATTGGGGCAAAATGCCTGCCTCTTCAGGCTCGGCAAATGTGATCCTGAATCTTTCAGGAGTTTGTATGCCTTTATAAACGGGGAAGTGGGGCGTTATGGATACCGGCAGTCGGCCCTTTGCCGGAAGTCCTCCAAAGATCACCTGGGCGGCAGCCTCCTCAAAATCCTTCCCATCCTGGTAAGCCACCAACAGGCCGTCCACTTCCAGGGCCACTGCTCCAAAGCCTTTGATGCTGTATGGGTTGGCGAATACCGAAACCACGACCTTTTGCCTGCGGGCCAGGCTTCGGATGATTTCGATGTGTCCGTTATGTATGCCATAATTCCTGCCCATGTTGTGGTGGTTGCGGTGAAGACCCACCACAACCAGATCATAATCCTTCAGGCGCCGAAGCATTTCAGTGGTCTGGGCCTCGCTGGGGTTTTTAGGCAGTGAGAATTCCTCCACACAAGCATAGTTCCCCAGCATTGCCTGAAAAGGGTTTCCTTTCTCATGCCCTATCGACAGGGCTGCTATGCGGGTGTTATGGATATCCCCCAAGGGGATGATCTCTCCTTCGTTGTGTATCAGGGTGATGGCAGCCTGGGCCAGTTGTTTGTTCAGCACATCCACCTGCCGCCCATTCAGATCGTCGACCAGGTGCTCCGGCTTTATTTGCCTGTGTTGGGCAAGACCCGCCCGTTGCTTGTAATACAACACCTTGCGCACCTTTCGGTTGATCAGTCCCTCTTCAATTTCCCCGTTTCTGACGGCATCCCCGATGGTGCGGATGGCCAGGGGAATGTTCGAAGGCATCAGCAGCAAGTCATTCCCAGCCTTCAAAGCCCTTAGCTCAAGGGCCCCTGCCTTATAATGATCGCTGACCCCTTTCATATTCAGGGCATCGGAGATAACCAGCCCCTGGAAGCCCATGTCATTGACCAGCAACTCCTCAATAACATTCCTGGAAAGGGAAGTAGCCAGGTGCTGGGCAGGCTCAAGGGAGGGTACCTCGAGGTGGGCCACCATGACCGACTGCAGGCCTTTTTCAATAAGTTTTCTGAATGGGTACAGGTGTATGGAGTCCATCTCCTCGCGGCTATGGTCCATTAGGGGCAGGGTGTGGTGCGAATCAGTATGGGTGTCGCCGTGCCCGGGGAAATGCTTGGCTGAAGCAATAATGCCTGCATCCTGCAAGCCCTGCATATAGGCAATGCCTTTCACGGCCACATTAAAGCGGCTTTCGCCAAATGACCGGTAGTTGATCACCGGGTTGTCTGGGTTTGTGTTTACATCCACCACGGGCCCGAAACTCATATGCACCCCCAGCCTTCGAAGCTGCAGACCTGCCTGATGGCCCATCTCATATACCAGGCGCTCCCCTGCAATGGCCCCCATTGTGAGGTGGTAGGGGAAAGCCTTAACGCTGTCAAGGCGCATGGCAGCGCCCCATTCGGCGTCCATTGCCACCAGCAGTGGAGTTGCAGCCGCTTCCTGAAGCCTGTTGGTGATCTTCACCTGCCGCAAGGGGCCTCCTTTGAAAAAAACAATACCGCCAAGGTTGTTTTCGGCCACCTGACGCTCAATAAGGTTGTAATAGTCGCTCCCCTGGTCGGTGTGCACGGCGATCAGGATCAGCTGGGCAATGCGCTGTTCCAGGCTCAGGCTGGTAAAGACTGAGTCCACCCACAGGGTGCTGAACTCCGGATCGGAGTTTTTCACTCCTTCAGGCTGCAGAAACTTGGGCTGAAGGGGCTGGGAACTGACCGGTAAAAGAAAGAATAATACGAGAAGGGGGAGATATATGAATAACCTGCGCATTGATATTTAGCCGAAAAAAGTAACACAACAAAATTTCCTGTCTGCAAATATAAATGATTTTAACGCTTTCCTGCCTAAAAGCTTACATTCCGTAACATAAAACTTACCCATTAAAATTTCGGGATTGAAAAGGAATAATGGCGGCCAGGATGCCCGGATTAATGGCTCGGGAAGAGAGGCTATCCCGGGGAGGGTTCCTTACACAACAAGTTCCTTCCAGGTGCCCCGTTTGAGGAAAATGTAGGCGAAGACCCCGATGACGGTAAAGTATAAAACTTCAACAAACCAAACGCCGCTGGCAGGGGCGTCGAAACCCACGGCCAGGATGAAAGCAAAGAGCAGGTACAAAATGATAGAGATCACCTCAATGCGAAGGGCCGTGCCTGTTTTGCCCGTTCCCGAAAGGGCGCTGAAGATGATCATGCTTACCGAAAAAACGGTTAGCGACAGGGTGATGACCCGCAGCAGGGGAAGGGTGGCTTCCACCAGTTCAGGACTTTGGGTAAAGAAAGAAATGACGGTGCGGGGAAAGAAAATCAGCACCTGGATAAGCAAGAGGTTGGCTATGAAACTTATGGTCATAATTTTCTTGATCATGGGCATCACCTCATCTGATTTTCCCTGCCCGATGATATTGCTTACCAGGGTGGTGGTGGCCGAACTCAGCCCCCAAACCGGGATCATCAGCAGCATATATATGCTTCGTGTGATGTTGGAAGCTGCAAGAGCCGTTTCGCCAATCTTTTCAAGGATCATAAAGAAAATGAACCAGGCCGAGAATGAGATGAAATGCTGTAGCATCACGGGCAGGCTCAATTTTAACAGGTCATCGTACAGCCGTTTTCGGGGCTTATGGAAGCGTAAAAGCCTGAAGGAGGAGATGCACTTGTTTTTAAATGACCAGAGCAAATAAAACAAAAAAGTGATGAATTCGGCCAGGTTGGTGGCAAGGGCTGCCCCTGATATGCCCATTTCAGGCAGTCCCAGCTTGCCGAATATCAGCCCGTAATCAAGAACGATGTTGCTTGTGGCCATAATGATTGTGGCCACTGAGACCATCCGGGTGCGCACAATCCCTACATAAAAGGAATTAAACACCATGATAAGGAAGCCGAAAAAGTAGCCAAAGCGGCGGTAGCTGATAAATACAAGGCTTTGCTCAAGGATGGCAGGTGAGCTGATGAAGCGGCCCAGGAGGGAGGGACCGGCAAGGCTCAGGAACAGGATCAGCAGCAGGGCCATCCCCACCATAAAATACAAGCCGTGGTCAAATATCCTTCCAATGGTGCGCTGCCGGCCTTCTCCGTTTCGGCGTCCGATAATGATTTGCATCCCAATAGCAAACCCCGCGCCAAACATCACAAGGGTCAGGTAAAACAACCCCCCGATGGCAGCCGCCCCAAGCGATACCTCCCCAAGGCGGCCCAGGAAAGCAGTGTCGATCACCACCATCAGGTTCTGCGCCACCAAACCAATGATGATCGGGTAGGAGATGTTCCAGATACTGCGGTAGGTATTGCTGACAGCTGAGTTGGGGGTTGGCATCCTTGGTATTGTTATCCGGTTCGCGTTCTTAGCCTGCTTATTCTCTTCAAAAATCAAAAATCGTTATTCCCTGTCCCTCATTCAAATCTCACTGGATTGCTCAAACACCGCTCTTCTGAAAAACCAAATACCATCCCTACAATCCCCTGGCCGGCAGAACAAGCAGGACAACATCCACAAGTACAACATTCACAACGCTTCCAACCCTTAGTCCACCGTAAGCACCAGTCCCTTCAGGTATTCCCCTTCAGGATGGAAGATGTTTACGGGATGGTCGGCAGGCTGGGTCATCTGGTGAAGGATCCTGACGTTTCTGCCTGATTCAATGGCAGCGGCCAGCACGGTGCCCCTGAAAAGGGACCTATCCACCACCTGTGAGCAGCTGAAGGTGAACAGCAGGCCACCGGGCCTGATTCGTTTCATGGCCTCAAGATTAAGGCGTTTATAGCCCTGAAGGGCGTTGTGGCGGGCGTGGGTGTGCTTGGCATAAGCAGGGGGATCCAGAATGATCACATCATAAGTCTCATCCGTATGCTTCAGATACTTAAGCGTGTCCTGAATGATGGAACGGTGAGGGGCATCCTCCCCAAAGTTCAGGGCGATGTTGCGTTCGGTCAGCTCAATGGCCCTGGCCGAGCTGTCGAGCGAATGCATTTCTGCCGCGCCCTCATCCAGGCCATACACCGAAAAACCGCCTGAATAGCAAAAAGTGTTCAATACTTTTCGCCCCGCGCAATACTGCCCGAGCAACTGCCTGTTTTCACGCTGGTCGATGAAGAAGCCGGTTTTCTGCCCCTTCTCAAGGTCAATCAGGAACTTATGGCCATGTTCCAAAACCTCTGCCAGCCCTGCTTCGCCAAACAAATTGCCTTCAAAGGTTTTTCCTTGCCAGAAGGCGTCGGGCAGGGTATCGCGGCTTTTGTCGGTAATGCTTTTGAGGCTTTTTCCGTAAATCTTTTTCAGCGCCCCGGCAATGACCTCCAGGTAAGGATACATCCCCGTGGCGTGTACCTGGATTACCAGGTGGCCGTTGTAATGATCGATGATGAGCCCTGACAGATGGTCACCCTCTCCGTGTACCAAACGATATACGTTGGTTTCCTTGCTTTCGGTCAGTCCGGCGTCCTTCCGCAGTTGGAAGGCCTGCTCAATTTTTTTTGTCCAGAAAGTATCATCCAGATGTTCAGGACGAGCCGGTGGAAATGCCAGGATGCGCACGGCTATGGTGGCATCCTGGTAAATGCCGGCGCCCAGGTAATCGCCATGATGGCTGAATACTTCGGCCTGCATGCCATCCCCGGCTTCACCTTCAATTTTTTTGATGGCCCCGCTGAATACCCAGGGGTGAAAGCGCCTGATTGCCCCGTCTTTGCCGGGATGCAATACAATTTTCAGTTTTCCTTGCATAATAATTTGCAAAAGTAAGCATTATCACGCTTGAGAAAACGTTTTCAGGATAGATTATATGAAATCAAAGGGGGCAGCCCGGGTGCTGGCCTTTTAACCTTGAAAGTAATACGCCTCCAGGGGACTGGCTAAGGAATCAGTCGCCTAAAAACCACATAATATGGGTGCATTCCGAACATACATAGCAGTCGGCATTTCGGTTGACCCAATCAAGGTCGAACAGGGTGGCCCAGAACGTGTTCAGCATGGCTTTCCGGGTCCTGAAACGCCTATTCCCACATACCGGGCACTTTAATTCATTTCCCTTTACGGTGAATTCCTGGGGTATTTGTTTGCTGAATTTGCTCATCTTGAAAGGATTAAAATGTTTTTTGAAAGCTGATTCCTTTTTTCGATCCCTGCTTCTTCAATAAAAAGCATCATTTCTTTAATAAACGGCCTGTCATTCTTGTCACGATCTGTCTCACGCCAGGCGATAAATTTTCCAGGTAATGGTCCTGGGTGAGAAAAGCCATTTCATTGCCCAGCTCAGGATATTTGCCAGCTAATTTAGCCATTATTCTGAAAGCGTGAAGCCTTACCCCGGGTTTCTTGCCAACGCTTTCCCAGATTCGGATACAGGCATCCAGCAGCAGGCCTTCGTATTCCTGGCCGATTTCCATTTTCTGGAGGATGATCAGCCATTCGCGCTGACGGTTCTCCTTCACAAGCGCTAGCTGGCGGATCATGTCGCCAACAAATGGCCTGATCCTTGCATCGTTGTCTTCCATGCAACTCCAAAGAATCCAGGAGGCCCTCCAGGCCCGGGGCGACTCCTCGCCAAGAGCCAGACCGACCGCCGCCTCAAAGGCCTCAGGATGCGCATCCATATAGGCAAGGATGTCGGCCTTATAATGTTTAACCAGGATTTCCCGAAGCTCAGTTTCGGGCATATGCTCTGTATTATTGGGAAATGGGCGGATGTCTCTGTTTCAGCCGTTTTTTCTTTGTGCCTGCAATTTAATAAATAATTGAAAAATAAAGATTAAGCAATTCAGAAAATTTGCCCTCAGCAGTACCCCGGTCTAAAGGTTCCTTATATCAATTCCAGGTTTTCTTTTTAGTTAAACCGTACTTTTACCAATTACAATTGGTTAAAATACGGTTAACCCTTGAGTCAGGATACCCGATGCATGGTTAATGAATCCTTTGTGGAAAAGATGGGGCCCGGGCCGTTTTTTCCCGGAATAAAAGGGGTGCTGAATGCTCAGGCAAGGTCTATTACCGATGGTTTTATTCTGGATGCCGGAGTCGGGTTTAATTGCTTTTTGTTCAGGTTTTTGAAAGAGGGAGTTGTTCAGATTCAGGGAGGGATTTCATCAGGAAGCGGTAAGGCCAATGGGCGTGCTCGCCCGCGTAATCCACCCCTATGCGGGGGGCTGCAATGATATGGCCTTTTGTCTGACCGGGATTGGAGTCTTCTATCCAGATGAGGTCGCTGCCCAGGGAGGTTTTATCGTGCCGCGTGGTGATCCCCAAGGCTTTGGTGAGTTTCCCGGGGCCGTTGAGCAATTGAAGTTTCTCTGTTGGTTTACCTGTCCGGTGGGCCATCAGCTCTTGCCCGACAGTGGGCATAAGGCCCCTGATCAGGATGGCATGCGGGATGCCCTCAATATTGGTGACTACATTGAACAGGTGGTGCATGCCATAGCACAGGTAAATATAAGCAATCCCTCCTGTATTGTACATTGTTTCGGTGCGTTGGGTTCGGCGGCCCCCATAAGCGTGTGATGCGCGGTCGATTTCCCCTGCATAAGCTTCAGTCTCCACAATCATTCCGCCCGTTACGCCCTGCCCGTCAATGCTGGTAATCAGTGACTTACCCAGCAGGTCCCGGGCCAGGAAAACCACGTCGGGATTCAGGTAGTATTCGGGGGAAAGCCTTTTCATGGAAATGAAAAATGAAAAGTGAAAAATGAAGAATGAGAGGAGCTTATTTAACTTTGATGTCGAGCATTTTTTTGTCTTCAAGAAAGGCTTCGAGGCGGTCGCCCGGCTTTACGGGACCTACGCCCGAGGGGGTGCCTGTAAATAGCATATCGCCCATTTTGAGGGTGGCGTATTTTGACACGTAGGAAATCAGTTGGTTGAAGTTAAAGATCATATCGGATGATCGGCCTTGCTGCACCAGCTCGCCGTTCTTTTTCAGGCTGAAGGAAATATCGGAAGGGTTCTCAAGGTTTGTCAAGGGTATAAACTTGCTGACAGGCCCGGATCCGTCAAATGCCTTTGCCTTCTCCCAAGGGAGGCCTTGTTCACGGCACATCCGCTGGACATCACGTGCAGTGAAATCGATGCCAATGCCAATCTCTTGGTAATAGGTATGGGCAAAACGTTCCTGGATGTGTTTGCCTAACTTCGAAATGCTCAGCACCAGCTCCACCTCATAATGTACCTCGTTTGAAAAATCCGGAACAAAAAAAGGCAGCCCTGCCCTGATCAGGGCAGTCTCGGGTTTCATAAAAAAAACAGGCTCCTCAGGCAGGGGATTGTTCAGCTCGGCCAGGTGCGCGGGGTAGTTCATTCCGATGCAAATGATCTTCATGGATTTTATTGATTACACGGATTGCTATTGATTATACGGATTGTGCATGGTGCATGGGGCATGGAGTAAAATCCGCTGGTAAGCGGACAAGCTCTGAAACCCGAAACCTGGAACCTTAAACCTTAAACC
>JAAYLH010000076.1 GCA_012521995.1 Bacteroidales bacterium
TCCTGAGCCAGGATCAAACTCTCCATTGTTTCTAAATTTCTCTAGACAATATGTAAGTACTGTCCCGACTCTTATTTTCCTCTGGTTCGTTAATCAACACTAAAGTCAATCAACGGGTATTTTTTTTGCGCTACTTTTTGGCTTTCCCAATTTCTCAAAGATCGTTTCCCCGCATTTGGGGAGTGCAAAGGTAAATACTTTTTATTATAAACAAATAAAAAGTTGAAAAAATTAAAAAGATCGTGTTTTTGGATTACCCTTGCGAAGGGAATGCAAAGTTAAATACTTTTCAGTTTTCAGCAAGGGTTTTTTTGAAAAAATATTCAGCCCCTTATCATCCCGGCCATCTAGCTGAACCTCAATCCACAAGCTTATCAACAATGGACTCTACCGAAATTCCTTCGGCCTCAGCTTTATAATTCCTGACGATCCTGTGACGCAGGATGGAATAAGCGATTGCATTCACATCTTCAATATCAGGAGAATACTTGCCGTGGATTGCCGCATGAGCCTTTGCTCCAATGATCAGATATTGGGATGCCCTGGGACCAGCTCCCCAGCTAATGTAATCATTGGCCATTTCATGTGCTCTTGCAGTCTTGGGACGAGTGCGTGCAGCGAGGTTTACTGCATATTCCATTACATTATCGGCAACAGGAACTCTCCTGATCAGATCCTGGAAAAAAAGAATTTCTTCAGCGCTTAAAACAATCTTAAGAGCAGTCTTGCGGTCAGAAGTGGTATTCCTAACCACCTCTATTTCCTGTTCAAAACTAGGGTAATCTAGCATGACATTAAACATGAAACGGTCAAGCTGCGCTTCAGGCAAGGGGTAAGTCCCCTCCTGCTCAATAGGGTTCTGGGTAGCCAGCACAAAAAAAGGATCATCGAGCTTGTAAGTGTTGCCAGCAGCCGTAACCGAACGCTCCTGCATAGCTTCAAGCAATGCCGATTGCGTTTTAGGGGGGGTCCGGTTTATTTCATCAGCAAGGAGGATATTGGCAAACAATGGTCCTTTGATAAACCTAAAATTCCTCGTCTCATCCAATATTTCAGTTCCAATAATATCGGAAGGCATCAAGTCAGGGGTAAATTGTATCCGGCTGTATTTAAGGCCCAGGACCTGGGCTATAGTATTAACGAGAAGGGTCTTTGCCAAACCGGGGACCCCGACCAGCAAACAATGCCCACGGCTGAAAATACTAATCAGGACATTTTTTACAACTTCATCCTGACCTACAATGACTTGCGAAATCTCATCCCTGAGATCCTGATATTTTACAGCCAGTGCTTCCAGGGCTTCAACGTCATTCGAGAATTTTTGCATAATACGGTTTTGTAACAAAAATTAGGGCTCTTTCACCCAGTCAAGCTCAAAGGAACAGCCCCTGAACTTTTCATGAATAAAGACATATGTATTGGGAAGCCTGCGATTAATCCAGGCCTCGGTTGCTTTTCGTTTCTTCTCATCAAGGGCAAGTTGCTGGATATAATCATAATCCTGCTGTAAGTTACCCCTATGGGGATCTGTACGGCTTTGCAGCTGAACAATGCGGAAAGCCTGTTGTCCTTCTTCCGTCATCATGCCAATGGGTGCAGAAACTGCCCCCACCTCCAGTTGATCAATAACAAAAAAAAGGTTCGGTTCAATCTCCTCACTTTTGAAACGTGTGGTTCCAGTATACGGATTAACCATAAGCCCCTGGTTGATTTTACCTGGATCATCTGAAAACTTCAGCGCTGCTTCCGCAAAAGTCATTTCACCGCCCTCGATAAGCGTTCGAATGCTATCCAATTCTTGACGGGCAGCCATCAAATCGAGCGGGGAAACTTTTGGCAGAAGCAGGATGTGACGAACATTGAATTGCTCACCCCTACGTTCAATCATTTGTATCAGGTGGTATCCTGCTTCAGTTTCCACAATATCCGAAAGCTCTCCGGGCCTCAAATTAAAAGCCGCTGCTTCAAATTCAGGATAAAGCTCTCCCCGACCAAAGAAACCAAGCTCTCCTCCCCTGCGAGCGGATCCAGGATCTTCTGAATAAAGGATCGCAAGGGTAGAAAAACTCTCCCCATTAATTACCCTTTGCTTAAACTCTTCCAGACGGCTCTTAACCTCGGCTATTTCTTCAGGCTGTACTGGCGGCTTTTTAACAATCTGACCCAGCACCAGTTCACTCTCAACCATTGGAATGCTGTCTTCCGGCAATCGGTTAAAGAAAATTCTGACCTCTGAAGGGGTTACCTTCACGTTGGCGGTGATCTTTCCTTCCATTTGCTGGCTAAGTTCCTGCTCACGCACTATATCACGGAATTCCTCTTTCAATTCGTCTACACTTTTCCCATAATAGGCCTCCAGCTTTTCGCGGCTTCCTATCTGGGCAATGAAATAACGAAGCCTGCGCTCAAGAACCTGTTCAACCATCTCATCACTCACCTCAAGGCTGTCAAGCACTGCCTGATTGTATAACAATTTCTGGTAAAGCATGTCATCCAAAATGGCACATTCAGGATTCGGCCCCAAGTTCATTCCCTGGGCCTGTAATTGCCTGCTTTGGTTCACAATGTCCGATTCAAGAATCGCACTGTTCCCAACAACGGCAACAATCTGATCTATTACAACCTTTTCCTGCGCCTCAACCGGAAAAATGCCACTCAAATGAATTGACAGGAAAAAAATTGGAAACAGTAATTTTTTCATTTAATTTGCGAATTTTATAAAAATTTACTCGTATTTAAAGATCTCAACCTGACCACGGTCAATCGCATCCTGTAAAATTTCATTCCTTATCCTGTTGATCAGCTCATGTCTCCGCTGATTTAAAAGGATACTGCGAATATTATCACGTTCAAAGGATAGCGGCGATACCCCCCCCTGTAACTGGTAGTCGTGGATCTTTACAAAATACCTGAAATTCTCATCCTTGACTTCCACAAACTTATTGGAATGGAGATAACTTTCAGGATTTGAAACTTTTAGGGGAACTTCACGGAGCAGATCATTGAAAATTAACCATGAATCAGACCCTGTGAAATAAGTAGCAGCATTCTGAACACAGTATTCCTCTATCAAAGCTGCTTCATCAGGCCCATCAGAGCGGAATAGCCGAATGAATTTATTCAGTTCTGGCGCATCCATTGGGAGTTTTACATAATCTGCCTTTACGATGGCATCACGAAGCCTGAAATCCTCCTTATACTCCTGGTAATATTCAGCTAATTGACGCTCTGTAACCACGGTATCCAGTTGCTCCCTGACCAACTCATTCTCATAGGAAAAAGAAATCAGTGAATGGCGATACTCCTCGATCTGACGTTCAAAATTCTGCTTATCTGCAGGGAGTTTTTTCCTGGCCTCCTGGAAAAAAACCTGCTTGCTGACCCAGGAATTAATAAACCGTTCCACTATGACTGCACTGTCCTGGGGTGTTACATTGGCAGGCAATATCTGCCTGATATCAGAAGGCAAAAGATAAACATTGTTCACCCTGGCAACGTAGGACTGACCGGAATCCGTCTTATTCCGCTTGCACGAAACCAGTTGCAAGCCGATTATTAACAACAAAAACAGGACCAATACTTGCTTGATCCCAAAGATTATTTTTAACCGTTTCAACAATTCCACGCTGGTAGTTTAATTTTTCTTAAAACTTCAGGTCTTTCAGCAATTCGTGGTTAACCACAATATCATATTTACTGCGAAGAGATTCAACCCATTGTTTTTCCAGGTAATTCTGATAATCGGCTATTAAGATCCCACGAATCTCGTCAAGCTTCTTGGGCTGGGATGGAACAACCTCATGCACATGGACGATGACAAATTGGCCTTTATATTCAAAAGGTTTTCCTATTCCTGGTTCCCAGGCTGCATAGCCAATCAATTCCTCATCTTCCTGTGAGAAAACCCCCTTGCGGGCAGTAATATTCAGTGTGGAGGCAGGGTTGACTTGCTCAAGCACATGCCTATGGTCCAATCCCTTTCGCGTTGCTCTTACAATCTCTCGGCGCGAACGTTTAGCCAATCGCTCATCGGAAAAAACATAAATGGTAGCATCCAGGCGGTCAGGCCAGAGATAATCATTTTGATGCTGGTTAAAATATGATTTCAAACCCAGACTGTCCTCTACAGCTTTTGTCCATACAAGTTTGTCTGTGAGTTCAAAGAGCAGGATCCCGTCATGATATTCCTTCATAATGGCTTGAAACTCCGGGTACTTTTTCTCAAGCCTGGCATTTTCAAATGCAAGAATCCTTTGGTTTACATAACTGCCGTACATAACACCAACATATGTGCCAATGGCTTCAGGGGTTCTCATCCCCTGGCTTTGCCCCAGGTATTCTGCAAAATCCTTCTGGCTGACCTCCAGCCCTGCAAAAGAAAACAGCACTTCATTCATTTCTGCAGCCATGCCGGGATCCCATTTACGTTCAAAAATGGATTCGTCAACAACCCCCACGATTTCCTGGAGAGCTTGTGTGCTTTCCTTGAAATGATATTCTTTCTTCAGTCTTTCAATAACAACCTCCTGGCTTAGCTCTGATCTGCTGTCACGCGATATTCTGTTTTTAAGTTCCAGGGCAACATCTTCAAATGCTCCTGGAGGGGTCTTCTCAATCAATTTAATGATATGCCAGCCATACTGGGTTAGGATGGGCGGGGTGGTCTGGCCTACAGTATTCAAGTTGTGAATAGCCTTGATAAATTCAGGAACCATACGGTTGGAGGTAAAGGGTGGCATCTCCCCATTGCGGCGACCCGATGAACGGTCATCCGAAAACTGGTCAGCAAGTTCACCAAAATCTTCGCCCGCCAAAACCTTTTCATAGACTTCCTGGCTGCGCTTGTAAGCCTCTTCCTTTGTTTGTGCATCACTCCCGGGCGAAAACATGGTCATGATGTGTGCCACATGCGCCCGCCCCATGGCAGGAAGCCGATCGGTCACCTGGATAATATGATATCCAAAAGAGGTCCTTACAGGAAGCGATACTTCTCCAACAGGAGTGTTATAGGCTGCGGTTTCAAACGGATAGACCATGTCGAGCACGGTAAAGTAGCCCAGGTCGCCTCCATTACCCCGCATGGCAGGGCGGTTGGCAGTACTGGACTGGTCACGTGCCGAAGGGTCATCTGACTCTTCCCTAGCCACCTTGTCAAAAGGCTCACCGCTAATCACCCTTTGACGGATACGCATGATCCGTTCCCAGGCTGCCAGCGTGTCTTCGGGGCTGCTATGCTGCCCCAGGTTAACCAGGATATGCGAAGCCCTTATGTCGAATTGCAAACGCTCATAAGCCTCCTGCAATAGATGCTCGGTAACTTCCTGGTCCGTGAGATATGGCTTGGCCAATTGCTCTCGATATCCAGCAAGTTCCTGCCTGAAAACAGCATTGGTATCCATGCCCAGGTGAATGGCTTCCAGCACTTTAAGGTTGAAGTTTATGTACAATTCCAGGTATTCTTCAACCGATTTGGGATCGGCAACCTGCATGCTCAGGTTATTCTTGCGGTATGCCGATTCAAACTCTGATAAGGTTACTGAACGGCCATTCATTTGAATCAGAACCGGGTCATTATTTTCAGCTTTTGCACTGAACCCATGAAACAACAGGGGCAAAAAGAAACAAAGAACAACAACAGCCTTCAGATTTTTCATAAAACCAAATTTTTCTAATAACGTATTTATTCGTTTTTTATGATCTGCTGTAATTGGGCGCTTCACGAGTGATTTGGACATCGTGGACATGGCTTTCCCTGATGCCTGCATTGGTGATCCTCATGAAACGCGCTTGTTGCAATGCCTGGATATTGGACGCCCCGCAATAACCCATACCTGCACGCAAGCCTCCTACCATCTGGTGGACCACCTCCGAAAGGGTCCCCTTATAGGGTACACGTCCCACAATACCTTCGGGGACAAGTTTTTTTATATCGTCTTCAACATCCTGGAAGTAACGGTCCTTTGAACCCTGAGCCATGGCCTCTATGGAGCCCATGCCACGGTAGGTTTTGAATTTCCTGCCTTCAAAAATGATGGTCTCTCCCGGTGACTCCTCCACCCCTGCAAACAAGGAACCTGCCATGATGGATGAAGCCCCTGCTGCAATTGCCTTTACAATATCACCCGTATAACGGATCCCTCCATCAGCGATGATGGGTATCCCTGTGCCATGAAGGGCTTTGGCCACTTCATACACTGCTGAAAGCTGGGGAACGCCAACGCCGGCTATTATTCGCGTGGTACAAATACTCCCTGGCCCTATACCAACCTTTACTGCATCAACATTCACTTTGATAAGGTCACGGGCAGCTTCCGCAGTGGCAATGTTGCCCACAACCAGATCCAGGGAAGGGAAGCGCGACTTCACCCTCCTGGCCATTTCCAGGACTCCTTTCGAGTGCCCGTGGGCCGTGTCAATAACCACACAGTCCACCCCTGCCTTCTCCAGGGCTTCAACCCGTTCAAGGGTGTCTCCGGTGACTCCTACAGCAGCAGCAACCCTTAAACGACCCCGTTGGTCCTTACAGGCATTGGGCCGCTCCTTAATTTTGATGATATCACGGTAGGTGATCAGCCCAACCAGCCTGTATTCAGCATCCACTACAGGAAGCTTTTCTATCTTATGCTCTTGCAGGATTTCCTCAGCATTTTCAAAATCAATGAACTCATCGGTGGTGATAAGGTTCTCGCGGGTCATCACTTCCACGATGGGCTTGCTGGGGTTCTTCTCAAACCGCAAGTCACGGTTGGTCAGGATTCCCACCAGGCGGTTTTGGTCATTCACCACAGGAATACCCCCGATGTTGAATTCTTTCATAATTTTTAATGCATCTCCAATCAGCGCCCCTTCGTTCAGGGTGATGGGGTCAATGATCATCCCGTTTTCAGAACGCTTCACCTGCCTTACCTTTGCCGCCTGATCCTCAATGGTCATGTTCTTATGCAATACACCGATGCCGCCTTCCTGGGCTATGGCAATGGCCATACGCGACTCAGTTACGGTATCCATGGCTGCAGAAACCACCGGTATCTTTAGCCTGATGTTCCGCGTAAAACTTGAACTGATATCAACCTGGCGAGGCAATATCTCTGAATAGGCGGGAATTAACAAAACATCATCATACGTCAATCCCTGGCCTGCAAATTTCTGGTCGTCGTGGAGCATGGTGGGCGGTTTAGAAAATGAAATGCAAAAGTATGAAATTTTATACAGATTGTCTTTTAAAAATTCCTAAAATCAAGGGAAACAGCGACCAACAGATCAGGATTTTAACGCTTAGTATACAAGGTTAACTACCCCGCTTTTTTCATAACCCTTGCCGCCGGGTACCTGGTAGCGCACTTGGTAAGTGTAGACCCCGGGCGACAATGTCCGCCCATCATAGCTCCCATCCCAGCCGAGTTCCGGGCTTGTGGAACTGAAAAGCTGCTGACCCCAGCGGTTGAAAATGTAAAGCTCGTACCCTTCAGGAGTAAAACCTTGAAAAACAGGCTTGAATACAGTATTATCGGGATTTTGACTGTCTGGCCGCAAGGCATTGGGGATGAAAACCACTGGCTCAACCTCAATGGTCACATAATTCGATGAGATCGTCCTCAAAGGCTGTTCCTGCTCATACCCTTCTATTTTAAAAACAAACTTTCCGGCCATATCAGAGGGCGCATCAAAAACAAAGGATTGCATTTCTGTATCTACGACCCCGGGGACAAGCTCCCAATCCCCTTTTTCAGTCATCACCATCAGACGGTATAAAAATTGCAGGTCCGCAGGATAAAAATGCGACCAGGAAAAGTCAAAGGATCTGGACTTATTCCCGGGCCCAACTTCCAGGAAAATACTCGAAAACACCCCCTCGGTCTCATAGCCGGGCAGCTCACATGCCCAGTCTTTCAGCCAGGCCTTCACCCTGTAAAACCAGGGACCCGATTGAATATCAGGAAAGTCCGTGAAGACCTCCGGGGGAAGCATCCCTGCAACCGTTTCATATCCCGTTCCCGCTTCCGTCGATCGGTCCACCTCATAATAAAAATCATCGGTATCCCCGGTCCCACTGAAAGAAACTTGAATCTCCTGATTTTCAACAACATCTACAAAGTCTATCACAAAATATTCCAGTTGCGGGGGATTGTACCCAAAGGGCCTTACATTGGAAGTGGACGTATAACCGTTTTCGGAATTAAAGGATTGAATGCGGAAAAAATGCTGCCCCGGCTCCAGACCCTCAAATGAATATTCCTGCAACTCATCACTGGTCGGGGGTTGATCAAAAGTTTCAATGATCTCAAAAGTCACACCATTATTGGAATCCTGAAACCTTATAGAATCAAATGGAATATCTAAGGGTTCATTGTTTTGAGAAATTGAAGAAACTTTATAATTTAACCAGTTTAAAGTAATTTTATTTGAACAAGGGTCTGTTTGTGGTTCCTCCAGAAAAATAGTACTGTGGGAATCTGAATAAAGGGTTGGACTATCCTCACTAAAAACCAGGTAATAACTTACCGAACCCAGATTTGCATTTGCATTATTATCAATAAAATGGGTTATGGAAGGGTCCTCTATAGTATAAAAAACCTCATAAGTTCCCCCTTCCAATTGACGATTGATTTTGATAAAATCAAAATTTTCAGACGTCTGAAGTGTCCACCCAATAACCACATTCCCTTCCCCACCCGGGAGTACACTTACCGAGTCAATCCTGAGAAAATCATCCGTCTGCCCAAAACTGTCAAATGCTCCAAGGCAAAAGATTCCCTGAAGTAATATAATTATTCCGAATATCCTGCTGATCTGTTTTGGTATAATCAAAATTTAAGCCTCCAATGCAGTATGTACCCACGAATTTAATCCAAAATATCGAAAAAGCCTAACGATTGCCCGCCACAACCTCAATCATCGATTCCTCATGAAGGTGCTTATGGGCAGTTTCCATAATGGTTTCAGGCGTAATTTCATGTAATTCCTTCAGAAAAAGGTCATAATGCACCGGCTTAAGTCCAAACACCAGCATCTCCCTGAAGCGCTCCGCACGGGCAAAGGGACCATCGAACGAACGCAGGAAATTTCCCGACAGGTAATTTTTCAGGGTATTTAGTTCAGCTGCTGTGGCAGGCTCTGTTCGCAGCCTCCTGATCTCCAGGTAAATTTCTTCAAGCGCAGCCTTGCACACCTCTGTTCCCACCTGGGTGCTGACAAAGAAATATCCCTCCCTGACCATCGAAACCAGGGCTGAGTGGATGCCGTAGGTGTACCCTTTTTCCTGGCGGATATTTTTCATAAGCCTGGATCCAAAAAAACCTCCCAGCAAGGCATTTGTGATAGCTAGCCTGATGTAGTCCTCATCAGCGCGTTCAATGATTCGTTTCCCTACCCTTATGGCCGACTGCAGGGCATCTTTCCTGTATATGAACAGGGGATCAGCCTTTTGCAGGGGAACAGCAAAAGCAGGTTCATCGCCGCTTTCATTCGGTGCCTTCCAGGATGCCCCGCCAAAATGGGATTCCAGTTCCTCCATCATCTCTGAAGGAAAGCGCCCTGATGCAATGACCACAAGGTTTCCGGGGTGTATCCACTGCCTGTGGTAGGCAAGCAGATCTTCCCTGCCGACCTGGTCGAAATCTCCCTTCCTGAGCCTGTAGCCGTAAGGGTGCTCTGGCCCGAATAGCTGCTCAGCAAAATGAAGCCTGGCAAGGTAAGAAACCTTGCCACTGTTGATGATATGCTGATGCTTCTTGTTTTTCAGCAGGATTTCCAATTCAGAACCGGGATAACTGGGTGTCTGGATGATATCCTGCAACAGAGCAAGCACATATTCAAGGTTCTTGGTCAAAACCAACAGACTGACCGAGACGATATCCTTCTGAGCTTCAACCTGCAAAAAAGTCCCGTAAAAATCCAGGACCTCACTGATCTCCACCGAGCTCCGTTCCTCAGTGCCTGCCTTCAGCAGATTGGCCGCAAGGTAGGTAACCAATGGCTTATGCTGATGGTAGCTGCCCGCCAGAAACAACAACTCCAGCCTGACGATTTCCTCAGTTCCCCCCTCCAGCAAATATACGGGGACCCCATTGCCCAGCCTTAGCTTTTCGGGGGCATCAAAGGCCAACTGCTCGGGAAGCTGGATGGCAGGTGCCTGGGTCCTGAATGTCATTTTCCTGATCATCGCTATGGACTGGTTTTACTGGAATGATACTCCAACACCGAGAGGCACTCGGGTTTAAACATTTCATTCGCGGTTTCCTGAAGGTGGTCAGCCTCTTCTCTCGAATAAAGCTCTGGCTGCCGGTTCAGCAAGCCCGCATCCCCCATCAATTCATAATAAGCCAGGTTAACCGCCTTGGTCAGTACGTTGGCCTCCGAATAAACATGTGAAGCTTCCGCCTTATTCTTTACTTTCTGAAGCTCCCTTTCTCCTATCTTTTCTTTCCTCAGGGCCTCCAGCTCTTCCTGAAAAGCCTGCTCTGCATCCTTCATCCCGGTGTCCTCGTGCAGTTTTCCCGTCACGATGAAGAGTCCGCGGTCAAGGTTTCCCGTTAAATACGCATTTACTTCACTGAACATTCTCCTTCCCTTAACCAGACGCTGCACCAGTCTTGAAGAGCTCCCATTCGACAGGATGTCACTCAAAAGGTCAGCAGCATAGAACTCATCTTCCCCCCGCCCATAACAGGGAAAGGCCATGAAGATCTGGTCGAAGGGAACATCCCTTTCCACGGCAAGCCGCCTGGCACTGGTCTGAACGGGCTCCTGGGGCAAGCTCCTGACATAAGGTTCCCCGCCGGGGATATCCCCAAACCATTTTTCTGTCAGCCTGAACACTTCATCCGCCTTTACATTGCCGGTCACGGTCAGGATGGCATTGCCCGGATGGTAAAATTTCCTGAAAAAGTGTTTCACCTCCTCCAGGCTGGCATCCCTGATGTGTGAGATGTCCTTCCCAATGGTAGGCCACATATAGGGATGCTGTTGATAGGCCAATGGCCGTAAAAGCATCCAGACATCCCCGTATGGCTGATTCAGGTAGGACTGCCTGAACTCTTCTATTACCACATTCTTTTGTACGGCAAGCTTTTCTTCTGAAAAAGCCAGCTCAAGCATGCGATCCGATTCAAGCCAAAAGGCCGTCTCCAGGTTTTGAGCAGGAAGGGTGTCGTAATAATTGGTCAGGTCGTTGCTGGTAAAAGCATTGTTCTCTCCCCCTGCATCCTGTAGTTTTGTATCAAAATCGGGAATGTGCACCGAACCTTCAAACATCAAATGCTCGAAAAGGTGGGCAAAACCAGTGCGCTGCGGGTCTTCATCGCGCGCTCCAACATCATACAAAACATTTACCGCGGCCAAGGGCGTACTGCTATCCCTGTGAACGATCACCCGCAAACCATTGCTCAATACATACTTATCAAAATCAACCATGCTTGCCTTTCTTATTCACGAATGAATATGTCTTCCTTTTTCTTTGGCCGCTTTTCCTGATGCCATTTGAAATTGCGCAATCGCCTGTCAGCTTCGGGGAGTTCATCCATTGGGTACAGATTGGCTTCAGGGTTTTCCAGAAAACGGATACCTGTCACTTCCTGACCTTCAATATATATGATAATATTTGATGAAATTGCCTTATTGATGCCCACTATGGCACCATCGTCCTCCTTCACGAAATAAATGGTCTCTCCATTTCCAAACACATCAATCCTTCTGAGTTCATTTTCAGAAAAGTGCCCTGTGATATTGCGCCCTTTTACCTGGTTAAACCCAACATCCATCTCCTCTGAAATGATAAAGGAAGCATCAAAAAGATGGGCCGCAAGGATCTCATTCTCGGCAGTCTGGATTTCCATGCGCTCGGCCGTCAGCTGATGAACATCCGACCAGATGATGGGATTGTAGAAAAGGTAAATCGTTGAGTCGCTGAAATTATAAACGATCGAATCAGAGAGTCCTTGCAAGTCGTGCCTGAAAAACTTGGCCTTATGATAAGCAAAGACAAACTGCTCCTCACTTTCATCAAGGTATACGGCACGCAGGGTATCGGCATGCATAAAAAGAGAGTCTCCTTCAGAAATAACCGTCAGCATGGCCTCCCTGGTTACCACCGAAATCCCTTCACGTTCATAGTGCTCAGCAAAATGACCCGTAATAATTGAATTCTGAACTGTATCACGGATGACGATATTACGGTCAGCCCTTCCGTAGCCCTGCCTGCGGTCGTAGAACAGGCTGTCTCCCGTAATTGACTGTTCCTTATTATTCAAAAACGCATCCTTGCTGAAACGGGAAACATCGTTGCGGGTGTCGTACCAGCCATTGCGGCAGAATATGGTGTTTTCATCACTGACAATTGTCGTCGGGCCAAGAAAATAGGCCACCTCCGTCAGGGTGTTGTATCTGAGGGTGTCTGAGTCCATCACATACTCGGGGTTCACAAGCTTTACATCATCCTTAAAGAAGAATTGTTTCTGGTTCACATAATAATATCCCCACCGGCTGGTCAGGGTGTTTTCCTTGTCTACAATCCTGCCTCCTCCCGCATAATTCGCCGTGCTGTTGTTCAGGTCGTAGATCAGGTGCCCCGTGGTAAGGGTCATCTGGGGGTCAATCATCTTCACATTGCCCGTAAGCTCAGCAATGCGCGTGTTCCCGTCATAGTCAAGCCTGTCCCCGAAAATGCTTACCGTATCATTCACCTGGATATAAATGTTACGGTAGGCTTGCAGACGGTTCTGTTGCGAAAACAGGTAAGCACTGTCGCAATACATATTGGTGCCCTCGTGGCTGAAATGAACGTTATCAATCAACCTGCGGGCATCCTCCCCTATCCGCTTGTCAAACTGCATGCTCCTGGCCGAAAAACCTATGGGCGTTTTCTCCTGGGCAAGGGCCGAGAACCCTGACAGGCAAAGAAATACCGTCAGCAAGATGAACCTGCCCGTTAAGTCATTGGAAATTCTATGTTTCATACCTGTACCCATTACGGAATGCACCGCAGTCTAATCAATAACCTCAAAACCCACAAAATATTTTATTGACCTGCCGCGCTTGTTGTTTATCCCGCAAAATCCGGGCCAGCTTAAAGATGTTTATAATCTTTCGAATAATACTCGTCAATTTCCTTTTTGATCACGGGGGTCAGAAGCAATATGGCGATCAGGTTTGGAATGGTCATAAAGGTAATCACCATATCCACAAAGTTCCACACCAAATCAATGCCCCAGACAGAACCAAAAAAGACAAACAGCCCATAAACATAATAATAGGGCTTGATGGCCTTATCGCCAAACAGATACTGGGCAGCGCGGGTGCCGTAATACGACCAGGCAATGATTGTGGAAAAAGCAAAAAGCAGCAAGCCCACGGAAATGATATGGGGGGCTAAATACCCCAGGTTAATTTCAGCGAGCCCTGTCTCGAAGGCAAGTACTGTCATGCTTACCCCCTGCAAACCCGACTCCCAGGCCCCGGTCATGATCACCACCAGGGCCGTCAATGTGCAAATAAACATAGTATCAATAAAGGGTTCCAGGCTGGCTACCATACCTTCCCTTATGGGGTAAGGCGTTTTGGCTGCCGAATGGGCCATGGCTGCCGAACCCTGGCCCGCTTCATTCGAGAACAAACCCCGCCGGATACCCATGGTCATGGTCATTATAAAGGCCGAGCCCACAAAACCTCCCGTGGCTGCCGTCCCCGTAAAAGCATAATTAAAGATCAGCCCGAAAGCAGGACCTAAATTCTCAATGTGGAGGACAAAAATAATAAGGGCAGCAATAAAGTATATCCCTGCCATAAAGGGCACCAATAAAGAGGTTACCTCGGCAATGCGCTTCAGACCACCCACTATTATTATAAGAACCAGTCCTGAAATGATCAATCCACTGATCCAGGTCGGTATCTGGTAGCTGGTATTCAAAACATCGGTCATCGAATTGCTCTGGGCCATATTGCCCGTCCCCAGCGAACACAAAATAGCCGCCGAGGCAAAGATCATGGCCAGCGTCTTGGCATGCTTGCCCAGCTTTTCCTTCAGCCCGTATTCCATATAATACATCGGGCCTCCCGATACCGTACCATCCGAATTGAATTTCCTGAACTTCAATCCCAGGGTGCATTCCACCAGTTTCAGCATCATCCCAAAGAAACCCGTGACCCACATCCAGAATATGGCGCCGGGGCCTCCCAGGTAAATGGCAAGGGCTACCCCTACAATATTCCCTGTGCCAACAGTGGCTGATAAGGCCGTCGTCAGCGCCTTGAAATGGTTCACATCACCGTGATCTTCCTTCTTCGAATACCTCCCTGCCAAAATGGAAAACGAGTGCCAAAATTTCCTGATATGAAGGAAACGAAACTTGAAGGCAAAAAAGATTCCGGTAGGCAGCAGCATTGCAAGCAACAAATAACCGCCAACATATTCGTTATACATGACTATGACGCGGTTGATGCTTTCAAGAATTCCAGACATAAGCTTAGGTTTTAAAGAACGCCAATACTATTGAAAAAGATGATGGCAATGGCCACGGGGGCAATGAATTTTATTACAAAGCGGAAGAACCCGAAAAGCCTTATTTTCAGCAAGCCGCCGTTAGAGAGTTCATCCTTTACTTCGGCCGATTTCATCACCCAGCCCACAAATACCACGATGAGTAATCCGCCCAGGGGCAGCAGGATGTTGGATGCAGAAAAATCAAGCAGATCAAATATGGTCTTCCCAAAAAACTTTGCCTCGCTCAGCGAACTGAATGAAAGGGTGCAAAAGACCCCGACAAAAAGGGCTCCGCTGGCTGCCATGATGGTGGCCTTTTTGCGGCTCACTCTCAGCTCCTCCACAAGAAATGCCACAACCACCTCAAGCAGAGAAATGGAAGAAGTAAGGGCAGCAATGGCCAGTAGGATAAAGAATATTATGGCAAAGAAATACCCCCCGGGCAACTTTTGAAAAATGCTTGGAAGTACGTGAAATATGAGCCCGGGACCCTCAGCAGGATCGAGCCCAAAGGCAAACACAGCAGGGAAAATGGCCACACCCGCCAGTATCGCGACCAGAGTGTCGGCCAGGGAGACCTGGGCGGCAATCGTGGTCAGGTTATTTTCCTTACGGATATAGGAACCATAAGTAATGATGGCGCCCATCCCAATGCTGAGCGAAAAGAAGGCCTGTCCCAGTGCGCTCAGAAATACGCTGGTAGTCAGTTCCGAAAAGTCCGGCTTGAATAAAAATTGCAGCCCTCCCATAGCCCCGGGCAAGCTAAGGGATCGGATGGCCATAATGACCAACAGGGCCACCAGAAATGGCATCAGGATCTTTGAATATTGCTCTATGCCCTTTTTTACTCCCGAGAGGATGATCCAGGCCGTCATGACTATAAAGACCACCTGCCAGAATAGCGGCCAGAAAACCCCGGTATGAAAGCTCTGAAACATCCCGGCCAGTTCTTCGCTGCTCTTGCCCTTGAAGGCATTTGCAAACGATTTTACAATGTATTCAAGGGTCCAGCCTGCAATGGTGCTGTAAAAAGCCAGTATCATAAAAGCGGCGGCCAGTCCCATCACCCCGATGAACCACCAGGGTTTGCCAGGCGACAGGCGGCGAAACGAACCAAAGGTGTTGCGCTGACCCCGCCGGCCAATCACCAACTCAGACAGCATCACCGGAATACCCAGCAAAAGAATGAAACCCAGGTAAACCAACAAAAAAGCGCCTCCCCCGTTTTCGCCCACAACGTATGGAAAGCGCCAGATGTTTCCCAAACCAATGGCTGATCCCGCCGTGGCACAGATAATGCCAAACTTGCTGGTAAATCCATCACGGCCATCATTCCCCGAAAGTGACATAAAATGTGTGTTTTGGTTCTTGGTTTTTTGCCCGTTTGCAGCAATGAGCCAAAAATATAAAATAATCGTGGTCTTTCAAGATTTTTTCAAAATTTCTCGAAAACCCGAACAAAGAAATCTTCTGAAGAAAACTTCCCTCCTTTTCTTACCAATGAACAAAAGTATTTCCGGGATGTCTAATGGGTTCTTATTTGCCGGTGAAGGCTTCCAACCTGGTGGAGTTGCTCAGCGAGGGGTTCAGCATCCCGAAGGGGTAGTAGTGGTTCGGCTGCAGGGGGACCAGCGTGCCGGTATCTTCTTCCATTTTCACGGGATCAGAGAAATTATCAAAATTATCAATATTGATAATTTTGATAATTTCTCAGCGGGGAATGATTCATACGGCCGGCACCTTCGGAGCGTAAGGGGAAATGCCTGCCTTCTCCCCAGGGGTGCTGCGCGACCCGTGGCTATTATTGGCTGGCCCCGCTGGGGCAGCGGGGGCAAAAGAAAAGACATGATCCAAACCCATCCACCCCGCCTTAGGCGGGGTCGGCTTTGAATAGCCACATGCGTGAGCTTGTGGGAAAAGGCGCAGCAGATCATGAAGCGCTCCGAAGGAGCCGCCTGATGGAAGTCCCTCATAAACAAAAGAGGCGGCCCAATCCGGATCACCTCTTTGTGTATGGGGTCAATGAATTAAAAAAAAATGAAGCCCTGCCATACGGTCGCCTCTACGCGGCGGAACCCCATGCTCCAAGCCCAATGACCAATTACCTGACACCCGACATCTTAAACCTTGAACCTTGAACCTTGAACCCGAAACCTTGAACCTTAAACCCGAAACCTTGAACCCTAAACCCCCAACCCCCTTCTTCCAGGGTCGCTTCGCCTTCGTTTTTTGTGCGGAACAAATGGGAGCTGAAACAGGTCCGGAGCGGAGTTGGTACGGACATGAAACGGAGGGGGTTTGCTCCCTACCATCTCCCTTTCGGCTCCCTTCCAGGTCCCTTCACGGCCTCAGTGGGGAGGACGAACCCAGAAGCTCAGGGGCAAGCCAGGGGGCAGGTGCTGCTGGGCTGGTCTGTGGATGAAAAAAGCCCTGCTCCTCCATTCCTTTTTGAGGTTTTTGTTTGATAGCTTCCTGGTTTCTCAAGGTGCCGGGAAAAAGGCAGGAAAGGCAAAATATTACGCCTGAGCAGGCAGGACAAAAATTGTGGGATAAGGCGATGCGATGGTCCCCCGGGCTTAAGCCAGGGATCACCAAAGAGAAGAGGGGTATGTGGGTGCTGGCCGTTTTTCTGGCTATCACAGCCTTTCAAGGCGAGCTCAATCTCCCCGTACCATAAGCTCAAAATTTTTATACAGCTCCAGGATGCCCGGGTCGAGGAAAGGCAGGTAGTTGGCCATCACCACGACAGCGATGCCGGTGTTCCTGTCCAGGCTGTAAAAGGTGTTGAAATATCCGCTCCAGTAGGCTGACCCGGTTTTACGGCCAAAGTCGTTGTCTGAAAGCTGTATGGCCCAGCAGAGGGAATGGCTCATGCGGCCGGGCTCGGCCATTTCCTCCGGACCCAGGTCTAACACCGCCGGCAATTCGTCGCTGAACATCAAGGCAATGGTTTCTTTGCTCAGAATGCGGTGGCCGCCCAGGGCTCCTTCATTGAGTATGCAGGCCAAAAACCTGAGGTAATCGTTGAGCGAGGAGAACAGCCCGCCCCCGCCGCTGTATTCCTTTACGGCTTCACGGGGCACCCGCCCGGGATATTCCTGAAAGAAGTCGCCGGGTTCGTCGCGCCTGACCCCTATGGAAACGATAAGCGGCTTCAACGAATCAGGCACATTGAACCAGGTGTGGTCCATGCCCAGGGGTCCTGTGATGTTCCGGCGGAAATAGTCCTCCAGGCTCAGGCCGGTGACGGCCTCCACCACCCTGCCGGCCCAGTCGGTGCTGGTGCTGTAGATCCATTCGGTTCCGGGTTCGGCCACCCTTGGGTAATCGCTGTATGGCCAGCCGGCGGGTTTGGAGAAATGAGCCAGGCGCTCATCAAATTGGGCATAAGAGAAACCCGAGGTGTGGGTCAGCAAATGCCTGAGGGTGACAGTACGTGTGGCGTGAACCAGCTCCCCTCCGGAGGTCAGGATGGGGATGGAATCTATCCCCGGAAGGATACGGCTGACCGGCGCGTCCAGATCGACCAGCCCCCGCTCCCACAACTGCAGCACCGCCACACTGGTGATGGCCTTGGTCATGGAGGCGATGCGAAAAATATGATTGCCCGTCAGGGCGGCATCCTCCGACCAGACGGCTGGTCCAAAGGAGGCGGCATAATATTGCCCGTCACGTGTGATGAAGCCAAAGTTTACCGCCGGGACGCCTGACTCCTCCCAGGCGGCCCTGAGCTGACGCGTAAAGCCCCGGGTGTCAAGCTCCTGCCCTGCCCGCGGGGCCTGCCTCTGAAACGTGCACGACAGCAAAAATACCAACGAAACCAGCAACCACCTTTTCATAAGCCGGGTGTTTTTAATGAATAATGCCTTACAAAGCTCCGGATTTATTTTCAAATCCAAAACAAGCCCGGCAAAAGAAAATTAAAGTAAAACCAATGTTGCATATTTAAAATGTTTTTAACTTTAAAAGTCCTATTGGAAATCAACCTCTTCCGCCTGATTTCTAAAAGTAAGGGCCATTCCCCGCAAAGGGATATTCGTAAAAAAGGAGCTTTTTGGGCCATGAGCTGGAAAGATCTGTTTTATTTCACCAGGGCACAGCGCAACGGGATCATCCTGCTCCTCATCCTGATCGTGCTGGTCGTACTTGCGCCTGCGGTTTTTCGAAGGTATTACCAACCTTCGGCTTCCGACCATAAGGAATTTCTCCTGGCTGTTGAAGATTTTGAACAACGGCAAGCCGCGAAGCAGGCGGCTGAAGAACAGGAAGGCAGGGACAGCAGGACAGCCAACCATCGCAGCGATGGCGGGCCCCTCAGGCTCAACCCCCATCCTTTCAACCCCAACCGGCTGGCTGTTGAAGAATGGGAAAAAATGGGCATCCCTGCCTATGTGGCCCGGTCCATCAGGAACTATGAAAACGCCGGGGGTCAGTTCCGCTATAAGGAAGACCTCGGCCGCATGTACCTGGTAACCCAGGAAATGTACAGCCAACTCGAGCCCTATATTCAGTTGCCCTCCAGGGAGTCGCAATACCCTGAACCAGGCGCTTCTAAGCAAGCCGGCGAAGCCCCTGCCCTTGCAGATGACTATGAAAACCTCAGGCTTGAACTGAACGCGGCCGATACTACCGGGCTGATGAAACTATATGGCATCGGGCCGGTGTTCAGCCGGAGAATTGTGGACTACAGGGAAAAGCTGGGCGGGTACACCAGCCCTGAACAACTGATGGAGGTGTACGGGATGGACAGCCTGCGCCTGGCTGGGATTCGCGATAACCTGCTGATAGACAGCTCCCTGACCCGCAAGATCAACATCAACCGGGCTGAGTGGGCCGAGCTGGTCCGGCATCCCTACATCAGCAGCAACCTGGCCAACTCCATTGTCGCAATCCGTCAACAGCACGGCCCCTATCTTTCCATTGCCGATATCAGGCGTTCTCACCTGGTCAGCGACGAGATCTTTGAAAAGATCGCCCCTTATCTTTCGGTTGAATAAAAAAATCTGACATTTCCTCAGGCCGCTCTGCCAGCCCCTGCCATCCCCCCCTGACTCCATTTAACAGGATAATTATTTACCTGTCAATTCATTACAATAAAATCGTGTTGAAAGGATGGTTCATTAAACAAAATGGACTGGGCTTTGTTATTTAGAAAGAGTCCAAATAAGGATAAGCTCAACAACCCAAAAAACAGTAAAAATGAAAAGCATGTACAAAATAATGCTGGTTGCAATGGTCACGGCCCTCGGATTCACGGCTTGCCAGCAGCCCGCTAAAGAAACTGAAAACAATAATAATCAAACAAAAGAACCCATCGTTATGAAAGACCAGACAGGAAAATACACCTTGCCCGAATTGCCTTACGCCTATGATGCACTGGAACCCAACATCGACAAGATGACCATGGAGATCCATCATACCAAGCATCACCAGGCTTATATTAACAACCTGAACAATGCTATTGCAGGCACAGAAATGGAAAGCACCGAACTGACCGAGTTGTTCAAGAATATGAGCCGGTATCCGGTAGCCGTGCGCAACAATGGCGGTGGCCACTGGAACCACAGCATGTTCTGGACCATCATGGGCCCCAATGCCGGTGGACAGCCTTCGGGCAAACTCTTCTCGGCCATTGAAAAACGCTTTACTTCTTTCGGGGCATTCCAGGAAGAATTCAATAAAGCTGCTGCCACCCGTTTCGGCAGTGGCTGGGCCTGGCTCATCGTGGACGCCAATGGCGAGCTGCAGGTGACCAGCACCCCCAACCAGGACAACCCCCTGATGGATGTTGCCGAAGTGAAAGGCCAGCCCATCCTTGGCGTGGATGTTTGGGAACACGCCTATTACCTGAAGTATCAGAACCGCCGCCCCGAATACCTGGGCAATTTCTGGAACGTGATCAACTGGAAAGAAGTAGAACGCCTTTACGAAGCAGCCATTAAGTAACTCATTGGGTGATGAGTGATGGTGACCGGCAGGTGCCCTTCGGGGAACTGCCGGTCTTTTTTTTTACTCTGATTATGCCAGCTTTAAACCAGATTTGATCAGAATCGCCCATCGTTTCGTCCAAAGATTTCATTTTCAAAAAAATAAGCAAGGGGATTTGGTTTTTTTATCCAAGTCCCTTTTGCTATATTTGCGGCTAATTTTACAACAAACCTGCATCAACAAATAAATACAATCCATAAACTTTAAATTTTCAGGAGATTTGCTATGAGTAAGAACATCGGTAAGATTACCAGCAAACAAGCCATTGAGCTGGAAGACAAGCACGGAGCTCACAACTATCACCCCCTGCCCGTAGTGCTCGAACGCGGCGAAGGCGTCTTTGTATGGGACGTGGAAGGCAAGCGTTACTACGACTTCCTCTCGGCTTATTCTGCCGTGAACCAGGGACACTGCCATCCAAAAATTGTGGATGCCCTCATTGAGCAGTCGAAAACACTGGCCCTCACCTCCCGGGCTTTCCACAACAATGTGCTGGGCGTTTATGAGAAGTACATCACTGAATATTTTGGCTTCGACAAGGTGCTGCCCATGAATACCGGCGCCGAAGCCGTTGAAACCGCCATCAAGCTCACCCGCAAGTGGGCCTACAAGAAAAAAGGCATTCCCCAGAATGAGGCTAAGATCGTGGTTTGCGAAAACAATTTCCACGGACGTACCACCACCATCGTCTCCTTCTCGAACGACCCCGACGGCTATGGCGATTACGGCCCCTTCACCCCCGGCTTCATACGCATCCCCTACAACGACGTGGATGCGCTGGCCGAAGCCCTCAAAGATCCCAACGTGGCAGGCTTCCTCTTCGAGCCCATCCAGGGCGAAGCAGGGGTGTTTGTTCCCGATGAAGGCTACCTGAAAAAGACTTATGAGCTTTGCAAGAAACACAATGTCCTTTACATCGCCGATGAGGTCCAGACCGGTATTGCCCGCACAGGTAAGATGCTGGCCTGCGATCATGAAGGCATTAAGCCGGATATTCTTATCCTGGGTAAGGCCATCAGCGGCGGCATCTATCCCGTTTCTGCAGTACTGTCAAACAACGACATCATGATGGTGATCAAGCCCGGACAGCACGGCTCAACCTTTGGCGGAAACCCCGTGGCAGCCAAGGTAGCCATGGCTGCCCTCGACGTGGTGAAGGACGAAAAGCTGGCCGAAAGGGCAGAATACCTTGGCGAGATCCTCCGCAAGGAATTACGTGCCATCAAGACCGATATGATCTCCCTCGTTCGCGGAAAAGGCCTGCTCAACGCCATTGTCATCAAGCCTAAGAACGGCAAGGAAGCATGGGACGTCTGCCTCAAGATGGCCGAAAACGGCCTGCTGGCCAAGCCTACCCACGGTGACATCATCCGCTTTGCCCCCCCATTGGTCATTACCGAAGAACAACTGATGGAATGCGTGGACATCATCAAAAAGTCGGTGCTCTCCTTCGAATAAAATCACCCCTTTCGGGAAAAACAAAGCCGCCCCGGTGACAAACCAGGGCGGTTTTTTATTTGTAAAAGGCCTTTTGGTTCAAAGTTTAAGCCGGCCGGCAGGGTTTCTGGTTCAAGGTCCTGGAATGGCCCTAAACTTTGAACTTTGAACTTAAAACCTTGAACCTTTACACCCAAAACAAATCCGACGCAATCCTGTCCGCAAACAGCTTTCCCTTCTCCGTAAGGATAAGATGGCTATCCTTCTTAATCATTTGCCCTTGTTCAATAAACCGTAAACATTGATTTTCAAGTTCTTTTCCCTTCTCCTCTCCCCATCCCTCCTTCACTTTCTTAAGGTTACACCCCCACATCGTACGTAGGGAGGTCATCAAATATTCGTCGTAGCGCTGGGACGGGCTGAGCTGCTCGCTTTCAAGGAGCAGTAGCCCTTTCTGAATGGAATGAATGTATTTGGTTGTATTGGGCGGGTTCCACGAGCGCTCGGTCCCGCGGAAGCTGTGGGCCGAAGGGCCAAGGCCCAGGTAAGGTTTACCGGTCCAGTAAGACAGATTGTGGCGCGAAAATTTCCCCGGAAGGGCAAAATTGGAGATCTCGTAATGCTCGTAACCATGCCTGGCCAACATTTCCAGCATGATCTCGAACTGCCGGGCGCTTTGCTCCTCCTCTACCGGCTTAGCCTGTCCGCGGCGGATAAATACATCCAGGGCAGTTTTGGGCTCAACCGTCAGTGCGTAGGCCGAAATGTGCTCAATGCCCAAATCAATGGTGCGCTGCAGGTTTTCCTTCCACTGACTGTCGTTCATGGTGGGTGTGCCATAGATCAGGTCAATAGTCAGGTTTTCAAAACCGAGAGTCAAGGCATTTTCAATGGCTTGAATAGCCTGCTGCGGCGAGTGCACACGGTTCATATATTTCAGATCGGCTTCATGAAAAGACTGAATGCCAATGCTCAAACGGTTGATGGGTGTTTGCCGCAGCGCTTCCAGTTTCTCGAAAGTAAGGTCATCAGGATTGGCCTCAAGGGTGATCTCATTGCCCAGGTCATAATCAAAATATTCAGCCAGCCGCTCAAAAATGCGGTTCAGTTCGCTTGTGCTCAATATGGATGGCGTGCCCCCTCCCAGGTAAACGCTTTCGAGCCTGAATCTATCTCCGGGCTCTTTTGGCTTACCAAAAAAATCGTGGCGTAATTCAATCTCTTTCAGCAGGCAGGCCAGGAAACCTTCCTTTTGCCGCTGCGATACCGAAAAGTGGAAGTTGCAGTAATGGCATGCCTGCCTGCAAAACGGGATATGAATGTAAATTCCGGCCATGAATGGGTTGTTAAATTTAAACCCAAAAGTAATGATTCAAGGGCAGGGTGACAAGCCACTGTTTTAATATCCCCAAGCTTTGGTTTGAAAAGCAATTTTTTCTTCGGGCCAGAACATGACCACGAAAAACAAAATCGAAGTTATGGATAACATTATTTCCATAAAGGGAGATGAAAACTCAATAAAAATAAGCCACAGGTATCCGAAAAAAACCGGAAAGCGCGTGAGCATTTTAAACGTTCCTTTCCTGATAGTTTTGCGCTGAAAAAACAAGCGGCCCAATGAGAGCAAGCAGATCAGGTTGATAATGAAAACATAATCGCGGTCGAAATTAGCCGATTGGGGTGTAAAAAGCGAATACAGCACAAAACCCAGAAATACCATTGCACTCAGCGCTAACATAAAATTATCGGCCGGCCTGAAAACCTTATATTCAGCAGGTTTTACCACATCGGTCTCAAAGCGGTCAAAAGCTTCCTTGTTAACTATTTTAACAGACATGCGGTTCCTGAAAAGGGCATCTATTATATTTAGAATGGGGGTTCCCCTGGTTTCAATAGTTACCACGGCATAAGCCTGATCAAAAGAATCGGATTTTTCCAGGAAAAGTTTTCTCCCGTGCTGGTCATTTCTGAACCGCAGCCATTCTTCATTTTCCACATTTATTTCAAGGGGTTGCAGGTGGTGCAACACATACCTAATTCCGCTCGAAGTCTTGATCTTCACCTTCGCATTAGTATAATAATACTGCGGAAAAGCACTTTTCAAGAGCAGTTTTTTCATAAAATTTTTTAACGCGCATTAGAAATAATGTTTTCTCGGCACGGCATTCACCCGCAGGCCCAGACCAAACATATCATTGGTGAACAGGCTTTCGCCGGTTTCCTTTTCTTTCTCGCGGCGGGCCAGGTAGCGCATATCCACAAACCAGCCCGGACGGAACTGGTAGCTTGCGCTCAGCTCGCCCAGCACCACACTGACTTGGCGGCCCTGCAGAAAGGTATTGTTGAAATCGCCGGGGCGGTCGCGGTAATCCCGCAAGATATTGCTGCCATAATTGACTCCGTCCACATCCCTGCCCTGGGTATAGGCAAACAATGCGGTGCTGAGCTCCAGGTTCTTCATTGGCCTGTAGCGGCCCATAAAAGCCCACTCCGCCAGGTTAGCGCCCACGGGATGGGCCAGCGGCTGGCTGTAATGCGAATAGCTGGAGGCAGGACGAAGTCCCGACCCATACGTGTCATAGTGCTGGTAGACAAAGGGCCTGATCAGGTTCACCTCGCCCTGCAGGTCCAGGTCCTTGATGCCAAAAACATCCGCGGTCTTCAGCCCTACCTGCAGCCCAAACTTATTGCGGTGCGAGGCAAACCCGCTGAATTTCCGGTCCTTCCTTAAACCCATGCGCACCAGGAGGGAGTCCACATCCCTGCGAATATCGTCCAGGTAAAACTCATTGACCAGCACCTGCCCGTACACCCCCAGCCCGCGGGTAATGAGGTATTCCCAGTTCATGCCAACGGTCACCTTGTCAGGGTCGCCCACATGGTGCTCAATGGCGCGGTAAAAAATCACGGGGTTGAAATAATGCCAGTCCATTCCTCTCCTGTTCAAGCTGTCAGAGCCCCCCACCATTACATTTTCAAAAAAGCCCAACTGGAAGTTTTTGGTGATCTGAAATGAAAGCTGGTGGGTAATGGCATATTTTGGATCATAGGCATTCCCCCCCAGTGAGCGGATCGGGTAATCCAACAGGTTCGCGTAAAGGTTCTGGTAATGAAACCACTTATAGCGGGTGTTGATCTTCAGGAAAAGGTAGTTGTTGGCATAATCTGACAATAGCAGCGAACGTATGCCATGCCCGCTGAAGTTGCGATCCTGCCCGAACTGGAAACCGATGTTATCCGTGGCCTGGAAAGCGATATAGCCCCTGGCCGTAAAGAAGTCCACGCCCCCCTCGCCAAAGCCCTTGGTCCAGCCCTCGCCCGGCACGGCGCCCCGGTGCCACTGCATCTGCCGGCGCACGAAATCAGGGAAGCGCGCCTGGTTCTCGGCCAGGAAGGTATAAAAGCCAACCTTCCGGTTAATCATCCCCCGGACTTCAATGCCGCGGGTGTTGATGTAATGAAGGTTCTCTACGCCCTGCTCCTTATCGAAAGCCAGCTCCAGCACCGGGTTTACCGAAAGGAAGAAATCTTTGCCGTGATAACGGAAAAGATCCTGGGGAAAGGCATAGAACCGCTTCAGCACCGGCCTGCGCGAAGAATCAGCCGGCAAGGCTGACCATTCAGGATTTCTTTGCAGAAACAGATACAAGAGCTGGTGGTCAAGCCTGGTGAGGTTTTCGAGGGTCGTATCAGCCTGCTCGGCGAAGCCCACCGCTGCCCTGCGCTCCAGAGGCTTCAGCGAGGAGTGAAACTGCGGGGCGTGACGTCCGGCCTTCAGCTCCAGGCGCTGCATCAGGAGGAGGTCAGGGCTGCCCGAAGGCAAAAACACACTCTGAGCCGGCAACAAAAAGGGCATCGCCAGCAATATGGTGATCAAAACATATCTCTTCATGTTCGATAGTGGTTTTTCTTGTCTTGTTGGTCAAATTTTATGGCCAGATCAAAAATAACCAATTATCACGTTGCGTAGCATTCATTTTCTTATATTTGAAATTCCTAAGCCACCGGGCCATGAAAAAAAGCGAGCGACAAGGAACGGAACTTTTTCATTTTGAGAATCTTTCGCACTTCAGCGAGATCAGGCACTTCGTCAGCTCGCGGGCAGGCGGATACAGCGAAGGTCCCTTTGCACGGCTCAACCTGGGCTTTCACGTGGGCGACAGCAGTTTCAAGGTGTTGAAAAACCGTCAGAAACTCTCGGCCGCCACGGGCATCGACCTGTTCTGGTTCACCTTTGCCAAGCAAACCCACAGTGGCAATGTAGCCGTGGTAGATGCCGCCAGCCGTGGAATAGGCGCCACGGAGATCCGCACCGCCCTTGAAAATACCGATGGCATGGTCACCATTGTCGAGCGCATCTGCCTCTGCGTCCAAGTGGCCGACTGTGTGCCGGTGCTGATGTACGACCCGGTGGAACACGTCATCGCCGCCGTCCACGCGGGCTGGCGGGGCATCCTCAGGCGCATCGTCCCCGGGGCCGTCGAAAAGATGATCCAGCACTATGGCTGCCGGGCCGAAAACATCGTGGCAGGCATAGGCCCCTCCAACGGGCCCTGCTGCTATGAGGTGGAAGACGATGTCCGCCGCGAAACCCTCACCGCCCTGGGCAGCACCAACGGCATCATCAGCCCCTCCAAAAACCCCGGGAAATTTATCTTCGACCAGTGGAATGCCGTCCACATCCAGCTCAGAGAGGCCGGCCTGCGTGAAAAAAACATTGAAACCTCTGGCATCTGCAACCAATGCCAGGCCGAAACCTTCTTCTCAAACCGCGCCGGACAGGGCACCAGCGGCAGGTACGCCGCAGGGATTATGCTTTGTAAGAGATAGGTTTGGGGTTCAAGGTTCAAGGTTCAAAGTTCAAGGTTAAGAAATTGAAGCCCCAAACTCCCTCCGCTGGCCAGCGGAGAGTTGGGGGGGGGTGATTTCAGATTAACGATTGACGATTTGTGAAGGAAAGATTCAAGGAAAACTTCTTAGTTCATAAATCGATATTCCTTGTTCGTTATTCAAAGAATGCCTGATCTCCAAAGCTTTCTGATCTCAGAACACGCAACAAGCCTGCCTGCCCTCCAAAGGCGGGTAAACCAGCGGGCAGGGAATGATGATTTTGAATTTTCAAGCTTAAAAACAAAGAACCTCACCATAACCAAGCCTGGCTTAGCAAGGCCACCCATTTTTTCAGCATTGAAAACCCTGCAATTCCTTTTGCGGAAATTAAAATTCCTCTCAATGAGGGTTAAATATTCTCCTGGGGTTTTGGCGGGTATCGAAAACCCGGTTGATGTATTCACAGGTATTTTCTGAGCTAAGGCGATAGGTGATCTTAATGTGTCCTTCAATCAGTTTCTTTTAGTTTCTTTTGAAGTGACTGAATTGATCATCCGGGGCCCCAACCTTTACACATCTCTTTTCAGCAAAAAACGCTACCCGGCTGATCAGCCCTTCAACCAGGGCAAAGGACTTCTCCTCGCCCATGAACTCAATGTTGAAAAGATATACCTTCCGTAAGTCCTTAATTGCCCTGGAGGTCCATTTTATTTGGTATTCCGCCATTGCTGAACCCCTTTTTTCAAATGATCGTGGCTGGTAAGATTCCCGTTTTTGATATCCTCTTCCGATTCTTCAAGGCGTGCATCCTCCAGAAAAGAAATCATACGCTGGTAGATCTCTTCCAAAAAAGGCTCGTTTACCTTATCCAGGTTCTTTTGAATAAAGACCCTTTTTTCTAGCGTGTTCATAAGGCAAGGGGTTTTCTCTTACAAATTACGCAATTCATTCCGCTTTTCCCATCAAATTTGAATCCAAACATCCCGGCCGAATTCCATTTCCAATCCCGCCCGGAACACAGGATCATTTGGGTTTGTCTAGGTTACTGAGAAATCTTAAAACCTTATTTCAACTTTTCCAGGCATTCTTTAGCAAGCCCATTCATTTTTGGGGAATTGCCGGTTGACTCAATAATTGAAAATACCCGAGAAAATGAAGTAAATTCCAAGAATAATCAGAGCCACTCCTAATAAAAAACCTTGATATTTTATAGACTTTAATAAGGCTGAGTCTATTTCATTGTATACTTTAAGATTTCTTCTCTCAAAAAAGAAAATGATACCCCCAGGGGCAATAAAAAAAACACCTCCTAATAATTTAAGTAAAGCCAATTTTTCTGGTTTTTGCCGCTTATTCTTACGGAATGTTTCGCTTCGCTCAACATGACAGGCAGATGGGGGAACAGGGAAAAACCCCAGCCGCTCCTGAATTGGGAGAAAGACAAAAAATCGCTAAGCCCGGAGAAAAATGAACATCCTAACCTCCAATCCAGGCGCAACCCGGTCAGGCATCACATTGGTGGCACCCCGCTGGGGTGCATTGAGAATTGAGGACAATTCGTTTTTTTCGCTATGCCAGCCCGGCGGGGTGGAAAATTAAGCAAAATATCTGCTTCGGCCACCAATATTGAGAAACATCCCGCAGAGGGATCTTAGGGAAAAAATATTCAAATTTCCTAACCAACGCGCACCTCAAAGAGGTCCCATAGCAATAGCCCAAAAGCCTTACCCTCCGAGGCAAGCACCCCGTAGGGGGTGCCACTTCTTTATCCTGTCACGGACACGGCTTTCTGTTAAAGAAAAAAGTTCCCGGCCAAAGGCTCCTTCATTCCTGCTCCGTTTTTTCTTTGTTTCAAGTTAATAGTTAAACCGTACTTTAACCGTAGTTTAACCAATTATAATTGGTTAAACTACGGTTAAAGTACGGTTTAACTTCAAACAACTTTCGATCATGAAACGGAGATATTTGCTACGGGAGCCCTTCCTGTAAAAGGTTTTTATCGGAATTTGGGAAAAAAACAAGCCCTTGCTGAAGCCCTTGCCCTTCTCTTTCATTTTTCATTCTTCATTTTTCATTTTTAATTATTCGTTCTATCCTCCTCGTACCATGCTCGTGTAATGCCCTTGCCGGGACAGGATACGGCCTTGCTGACCACTACCAGGGCAGGCCGAAGGCCCGGCTGTGGCGAGCTTTCTTCTTTTTCCTTTGACAATTGCGGATTATTTCCTATTTTCGGCCGACTTTTTGCCTGAAGACACATATTTATTAACCAAACTAAAAACAAGCAGTATGGAAGTGAAACACCAACAAATCAAGGGCTTGCCCGAGAATGCCTACCGGGAGCTGAAGGAAGGGGAAGAGTATATCCCCATCATGACGCCCGACAAGATCTATCCGGAAGTGAATTTCCGTTCGGTTTCGCTGGGTTTACTGATGGCCGTCGTGTTTTCGGCAGCCGCGGCCTACCTGGGGCTAAAGATCGGACAGGTATTCGAGGCGGCCATTCCCATCGCCATCATCGCCGTAGGGCTCTCTGCCCTGTCGAAGCGCAAAAACGCTTTAGGCGAGAACGTGATCATCCAGAGCATTGGCGCCAGCTCGGGCGTGATCGTGGCCGGGGCCATCTTTACCCTGCCCGCACTTTACATCCTGGGCCTGGAGGCGCATTTCTACCAGGTGTTCCTGTCCTCGCTGCTGGGGGGTTTCCTGGGCATCCTGTTTCTGATCCCCTTCCGTAAATATTTCGTGGCCGAGATGCACGGCAAGTTTCCCTTCCCCGAAGCCACCGCCACCACCGAGGTGCTGGTGTCGGGCGAGAAGGGCGGCGACCAGGCCAAGGTGTTGCTCTTCGCCGGTTTGATCGGCGGGATCTACGACTTTGTCATCGCCACCTTTGGCTGGTGGAACGAGGTGTTCACCACGCGCGTGCTGCCTTATGGCGCTGAGCTGGCCGACAAGGCCAAGCTGGTGTTCAAGATCAATGTGGGCGCTGCCATCGTAGGGCTTGGCTACATCATCGGGCTGAAATATGCGGTGATCATCACGGCCGGCTCGTTTGTGGGCTGGTTTGTGATCATCCCCATGATAGCCCACGCGGCCACCATGTTTGGAGGCGAGCTGAACGCCATCGCCGCCATGGCGCCTGAAGCCATCTTCCGCGATTACGTAAGGATGATCGGCATCGGCGGCATCGCCATGGCCGGGGTGATCGGCATCATCCGCTCGTCGGGCATCATCAAGAACGCCGTAGGGCTTGCCGTGAAGGAAACAATGAGCAAGCACGCCAATACCGACAACAATACCCGTACGCGGCGCGATCTGCCCATGAGCCTCATCCTGATTGGCGTGCTGGTCACCGCAGTGCTGATCTTCATTTTCTTCCAGTTTGGGGTGGTGCACAACCTGGGCCACGCCCTGGTTGGCCTGCTTATTGTGTTCATCATCGCCTTCCTGTTCACTACGGTGGCTGCCAATGCCATCGCCATTGTGGGCACCAACCCCGTCTCGGGGATGACGCTGATGACGCTAATCCTCACTTCGCTGGTCATGACCGCCGTAGGCCTGTCGGGCACCTCGGGAATGATCGCCGCGCTGATCATAGGCGGGGTGGTCTGTACGGCCCTGTCGATGGCCGGGGGCTTCATCACCGACCTGAAGGTGGGTTACTGGCTGGGGTCCTCGCCCTATAAGCAGGAGAGCTGGAAGTTCCTGGGCACGCTGGTTTCGGCGGCCACCGTTGGGGGTGTGATCATCATCCTCAACAAGACCTATGGATTTACGGGCGAGGGAGCCATGGTAGCGCCCCAGGCCAACGCCATGGCTGCCGTGATCGAGCCCATGATGACAGGCGGATCGGCCCCCTGGCTGCTGTATGCCGCCGGCGCCTTTCTCTCGCTTATCCTCACCATGCTGGGCGTCCCCGCGCTGGCCTTTGCCCTGGGGATGTTCATCCCGCTTGAGCTGAACACCCCGCTGCTGGTGGGCGGCATCATCGCTTATTTTGTTGCGAAAAGCTCTTCGGATATCAAATTATCGAATGCCCGCAAGGAACGCGGCACCCTGATTGCCAGTGGTTTCATTGCAGGCGGCGCCCTGATGGGCGTGATAAGTGCCCTGCTGAAATTCAGCGGCCTTCACCTGGAAGCCGAGCAATGGCTGGCCTCCAACGGCTCGCAGTGGCTTGGTATCGTGATGTTTGCATTGCTGTGTGTGTACCTCTATCGCAATGCCATTAAAGCAAAAAAAGAAGATTAATGAAAAAAAGCCCCCTGCCTTGCAACTTTTGACAGGGGGCTTTTGTTAAACCTCTATTACGTTTATTAATCAGAAAGGAAAAGATATGAAGGAAAAGTTGCTTGAACGGTTTCTGCGCTATATCAGCATAGACACTCAAAGCGATCCCGAATCGACCACCTTCCCCAGCACGAAAAAGCAGTTCGACCTGGCTAACCTCCTGGTGAAGGAATTGAAGGAACTGGGGCTGGAGGATGCCCACGTAGATGAGCACTGCTATGTGATGGCCACCCTGCCCGCCAATACCGATAAGGACATCCCTGTGATCGGTTTTGTGGCCCACGTGGACACTGCTCCCGACATGGATGGTCACAACATCAAACCCCGGATCGTAAAAAATTATGACGGACAGGATATCCTGCTCAACAAGGAAAAGGATATGTGGCTAAAGGTTGAGGACTTCCCTGAACTTGCGAAGTACAAGGGACAGACCGTCATCACCACCGATGGCACGACCTTGCTGGGTGCCGACGACAAAGCGGGCGTGGCCGAGATCATGGCCGCAATTGAACATTTGGTTAATAACCCCGACATCAAGCACGGCACCATCAAGGTGGGCTTCACCCCCGACGAAGAGATCGGTAAGGGCGTGGATCATTTCGACGTGAAGAAGTTTGGGGCCAAATACGCCTATACCCTGGATGGCTCTGAGGTGGGCGAGCTGGAGTTTGAGAACTTCAACGCCGCCTCCGCCAAGATTAAAGTGCAGGGCCGCAACGTCCACCCCGGCTATGCCAAGAACAAAATGGTGAACGCCATCCTCATCGGGTCCGAGTTTAACGACATGCTGCCGGTGTTTGAGCGTCCGGAGTTCACCGAGCATTACGAGGGCTTCTTCCACCTGATCAAGTTTGAAGGCACCGTTGAGGAAGCCAGCTTCCAGTACATCATCCGCGACCACGACCGCAAGAAGTTTGAGCGCCGCAAGGAACAAATCCGGGAGGTGGCCGACTTTATGAACAAGAAGTATGGCGAAGGCACCTTTAGCCTGGAGGTAAAGGACCAGTACTATAATATGCGCGAGAAGGTGGAGCCGGTTTACCAGATCGTTGAGATCGCCGAGCAAGCGATGAAGGACCTTGGGATAAAGCCCAGGATCAAGCCCATTCGCGGTGGTACTGACGGGGCCCGGCTTTCGTATATGGGCCTGCCCTGCCCCAACCTCTTTGCCGGGGGGCTGAACTTCCATGGTAAATATGAGTACATCCCCCTCGAGAGCATGGAGAAAGCCACCAGCGTGATGCTGAAGATCATCAACCTGTATTACGAGAAGGCGTAACAGCCTGTCTGACAATAAAAAAGCGGCCGGGTGCCGCTTTTTTTGTTTTATGCCGGTGATAATGGATGGCAGGGCTAAAGCCCCGGGAAGGGTTCTTTTCTGTTTTTCCCCAGGCTGAAGCCCGGGTTTACCATTAGACTTTTTCTTGAAGGAGGCATGGTCAGGATATCACCGGCCCCCTTTTCGGGAATGGCTTTCTTATCCCTTATACCCAATTGTTCTTTCCAGGTTGAGGACTTGGTCCATCACCGTTTCGTTCATGTAGGCCTTACCGAAATTGGCTTCGAGCAGGTCGGACCCCGAGAGGTCGGCGCCCGAGAGGTTGGCCTTGAAGAGGTTGGCACGGGTGAGGTTGCAAGAGCGTATCAGCGACATGGAGAGGTCGGCCAGGGTGAAGTCGGCATTAATGATGTCGGAATTCGAGAGGTTAGCCCCGTCGAGGGCAGCATCGGTAAAATCGGCTTCACAGAGGTTGCTATCCGTCAGGATGGCACGTGAGAGCACCGATCCTGAGAGGTTGGCGCCCTTGAGGTTCACGGCCTGGAGCTTTGCTTCGGCCAGGAAGGCCCCGTTCAGGTTTGCCCCTTCGAGGTTGGCACCCGAGAGGTCGGCGCCTGCAAAGGTGGCCCTGCTAAGGTCTGCCCCCGCGAGGTTAGCTCCCTGCAAAATGGCCCCACGGAAATTCAGGGGGCGATAAGAGTCGCCATAGGAACTCTGGGCTATCAGGCTCCACAAGTCGCGGTCGGACAACATCCGCTGACGTTGATCGTTCATAAGTGCAAATATTACTATTTATAAAACAAAATTATCAATTTTATTGATATAAAGAAAAAACATAGCCATAAGAATAAGAAAAATTCAGGATTCAGGAACAGGTCTTATGGCGATAAAAAAAATCGTTTTGTCGTTTTATGCTTGTAACTTTGCAGAAAGCGCCCTGATATGCGACATTACAACATCCCGTTTTTCATCCCTGAGCTGGGTTGCCCGCATCAGTGCGTGTTCTGCGACCAGCACAGGATATCAGGCACCCCAAAAGTCCCCCGTCCTAAGGAACTTAGTTCGCAGGTTGAGGCTTATCTGGCCACCTTCCCTGATGGGGAGAAACAGGTGGAGATCGCGTTTTTCGGGGGAAACTTCACCGGACTGCTCCCTGAAGAACAGGAAGCCTACCTGGCCGCCACAACACCCTGGCTTAGGGATGGAAAAGTGCAGGGCATCCGCCTTTCAACGCGGCCCGACTACATTAGCAGGGAAAACCTGGAGTTGTTGAAAAGGTTTGGGGTGAGCAGTATTGAGTTGGGGGCACAGTCGATGGATGAGGAAGTCTTAAGACTTTCGGGTCGGGGACATACCGCCAGGCAGGTGGAGGAAGCGGCAAGCCTGATCCTGGCCCATGGTTTCCGGCTGGGGCTTCAAATGATGACCGGCTTGCCGGGCGATACCAAGGAGAAAACCCTTTTTACTGCCCGCCGCATCGTGGAGCTTGGAGCTGTGGAAACCCGTATCTACCCCACGCTGGTAATAGAGGGCACCCATCTGGCGAAGCTATACCGTGAAGGATCGTATGAGCCCCTGAATCTGGAAGAAACTGTGGAGCGTTGTAAACACCTGGTACTGATTTTTGAACAACACAAGGTTAAGATCCTGCGACTGGGCTTGCACCCCTCGGAAGGGCTGATCAACGGCAACGATTTGCTGGCAGGCCCCTTTCACTCCGCCCTTAAGGAGGTGGTGGAAACTGCCATATGGGGGGAATTATTCAGGGAGGCCTATGCTCAATGGCAGGGAACTTCGGTGTGCATCAGGGTTTCGCCCAAAGCCCTTAACGCAGCCATTGGGCATCATGCTTCAAACAGGAAATGGCTTGAACAGGTTTTCAAGAAAGTAAATTTTAATGCCGATCCGGCACTTAAAGGGAGGGAATATCGTGCTGATCCTTGCTGACGCCCGCTTTCCCGAAAGGGTAATGAGAAGCCTGGAAAGATACGGGCCGGTGGTGCCTTTCGCCAGCCAGGGAGTAGTTTATGAGTCCATCTCGGGCCATCCTGACATTTTCCTTTGCCCGATCCCCGGAGGCGTGGTGGCGGCTCCCAATACGCCTGAAAACATACTGGAGGCTTTGGAAAACAACGGAACATCCCTCTTTTTGGGAAAAGAACCCTTGGGTAATGCCTACCCCGCCTCGGCACGTTACAATGCCTTTACAGGGAAGGGTTGTCTGCTGCATCTCTTTGATATTACAGACGAAGTGATCCAGGCGCAAACCCAAGGGCTGGAAAAGATTCCCGTCAGGCAGGGATATGCCCGCTGCAGCCTGGTGGAAGCCGGGGGGCTTTTCATCACCAGCGACCGCGGCATAGAAAAAGCACTGAAGCAAAGCGGCAGGGAGACCTTTTACGTGGATTCCTCGCCCATTGTCCTACCCGCTCAGCCACATGGCTTTTTCGGGGGTTGCACCGGGGTGTGGGGACAACAGCTTTTTCTGGCAGGCAGCCTCGGGCATTTCCCTGAAGGGGAAAACCTTCAAAAAGCCTTGGGAGATAGGGAAGTAGAGATCATTGAACTGTATGAAGGCCCCCTGTGGGATGGGGGAAGCATACTTTTCCTTTAGATTGCCATGTGTTCCGGCTTAGCTTTAAAGGGTTGCAAGGGCATTATTCTTTGCGATTTCCAAAGCTGAAATCAATAAAGGCCACCTCACCTCCTGACCAACTGACGGGCATTTACAGGAAATGGAAAGAGATAGCCAGAAAAAAATCTCATAAAATGCTTTTCCTATAAAAAAAGTAATAACTTTGCATTACAAAGTACTTTACTCAAGAAAAAATGGCTTCTCAAAATGAACACATTGAGCATCTGAGGGAGATCAGGTCGATCATGGAGCGTTCGTCGCAATTTCTTTCCCTCAGCGGGCTGTCGGGGGTTTTTGCCGGTATCGTGGCACTGTTTGGGGCCCTGGTGGTTTACCTGTATCAATACGACTTCTACTTCGGGCGGTATTACCATGGCGGGGTATTTCTGCAGGAAGACCTGCTGACCGGGGAAGCGCTGCGAAATTTTTATGTGTTTACCCTTCTGACTGGTGCCATCGTTTTGGTTGTGGCCCTTGGGTTCGTTGTGTATTTCACCAACCGCAACGCGCGCAGGAAAAGGTTGCCCCGCTGGAATACAACAGTCCGCAGGATGCTCATCAATTTGATAATCCCGTTGGCTGCCGGGGGAATGTTTTGCCTGGCGCTGCTCTATCACGGCTTGTTTTACCTTGTGGCCCCAGTTACCTTGATTTTTTACGGACTGGCCCTTGTGAATGCCAGCAAATACACCCTGCGCGATATCCGTTACCTGGGCTTGCTGGAGATAGCCCTGGGGCTGGCGGCTTCCATCTGGGTCGGTTACGGATTGATTGTTTGGGCCATTGGTTTCGGTTTGTTGCACATAGGCTACGGCTTAGCGATGTACTTAAAGTATGAAGGACCTGATAAACAAGCTCAATAAGCACTTCGAGAGCCGGGTGCGCCTGGGGGTGATGTCGGTATTGATGGTCAATGACTGGGTGGACTTCAGCACCCTGAAAGAAGCCCTGGATATCACCGACGGAAACCTTGCCAGCCACATCAAGGCGCTGGAGGGGGTCCGCTATATCGAAGTGAAAAAGCAATTCCTGGGCCGTAAGCCCAACACCAGCTACCGGGCAACCCTTGAGGGCCGCACTGCCTTTGAGGATCACCTGAAAGCGCTGGAAAAACTCATTAACACGACTCCTTGATTTTTTTTATTTAATTACTCTGAATTTCAAAGTACTTTTTCTTACTTAATTCAATATTAACCATGACAGATAACCAAATGTCCTTTCTTGAAAAGAATGCAGCCATTTTAAAGGTTTTTACCATAGGCGTTCTGGCCCTCTTGCTGATGCTTCCTGTGGGGATGGTCACAAATCTGGTTACCGAGCGGCAGACACGCCAGGAAGAAGCCACCACAGAGATCGCTTTCAAATGGGGGGAAGCCCAGCAAATCACCGGCCCTGTGCTAAGCATTCCCTACGACACTTACGAGCTGAACAAAGAAGGTGAGCGGATCAACCTCAGCCGCAACTACACCCATTACCTGCCAGAGACCCTCGACATCCGGGGCGTGCTGGTGCCCGAGATCCGCTACCGCGGCATCTTTGAGGTGCCGGTATATACAAGCAGGATCAGGCTGGAGGGCTTTTTTGAAGCCCCTGAACTGAACATCAGTGAACCTCATGCAGAGATCCATTGGGATGAAGCCTTTTTGACGGTGGGCATCTCTGATCTCAAGGGCATCAGCCAGGCCATTGACTTCATGTGGAACGGCCAGCCCAGGATGTGTGAACCGGGTACACGGATCAGTGGAATGATCCCAACGGGAGTCACCATTGCTGATCCACTGGTCGGAGCGCCTCCGGCCAATCCCTACCCTTTTGTCATCGAGCTTTCTTTAAACGGCTCGAAAAACCTGAGCTTCATACCACTGGGTAGGGAGACCACTGCGGAGATCCAGTCTTCGTGGACCGATCCCGGATTTGACGGTGCTTTTCTTCCCGCACAAAGAGAAATAAGTGGGGAAGGATTCAAGGCCGGCTGGCGGGTATTGGAATTAAACCGCAACTACCCGCAAGCCTGGACCAATCGCGACATCAACTTCGGGGCTTCTGCCTTTGGGGTAAACCTTGTGACTCCTTTAGAGACCTACCAGGTTACTGAGCGGTCCACCAAATATGCCATCCTGTTCATTGGCCTAACTTTCGTAGTGTTCTTTTTCATTGAGATCCTGCGCAAATTAAGGGTGCACCCCATTCAGTACATCCTGGTGGGATTTGGATTAAGCCTGTTCTATCTGTTGCTACTTTCCCTTTCTGAGCACCTGGGCTTTGGCATGGCTTATTTTGCGGCCAGCCTGGGAATCATTGTAATGATCGCAGGCTACGCCAGAAGCATTTTCAAGGACACCCGTTTGGCGCTGGTGATGGCGGCCTTTCTGGCAGTGCTTTATGGTTTCCTGTACATCCTCATTCAGATGGAAGACTTTGCCCTGCTGTTTGGTGCCATCGGGCTATTTGTCATCCTTTCGATGGTGATGTACCTTTCACGGAAAGTCGACTGGTATGTCATCGGAGCATCGCAGAAGGAAGCAGAATAGTATTCTGGTCAAGGGCTTCATAAAGCAAGGTGCTTCGGAACATTCATCTCCGGAGCGTTCTTATATTGGTTTCCAAAGCAGCAGGAATCTGAAAATATTTTGAAAGGAATAAAAGCTATTACTTCATTGACAGGGCAATCAGCTCAATCATCCGTGAGGAGTAGCCGAATTCATTGTCGTACCAGGCGAGGGTCTGCACAAAGTTGCCCCCGAGGACACGGGTGCTCAGGGCATCAAAAACGGCAGAATGCGGATTGCCTATCACGTCACTTGACACGATGGGATCCTCGGTGTACTGGATGATTCCCTTCATCTGGTTTTCGGCCGCCATTTCAAAGAGACTGTTGACCTCTTCCACCGTTGTGTTCCTTTTCAGGATGGCGTTCAATTCCACATAGGAACCATCGGCTACGGGAACGCGGGTAGCGAATCCATCGATCCTGTCCTGGAGCGAAGGCAGTATCTCTTTAGCAGCCTTGATGGCACTGGTGGTGGTGGGGATGATATTGTCGGCAGCATTGCGTGCCCTTCGCAGGTCGTGATGAGGCGAATCGATCACGTTCTGATTGTTAGTATAGGGGTGGACGGTGTTCATAAAGGCGCGGTCAATGCCGAAATGGTCATCAAGGACTTTCAGCATAGGTGTCAGGCAGTTGGTGGTGCAGGAGGCATTGGAGATGATCTTCTGTTCAGCCGAAAGGCTGTGATGGTTGACGCCCAGTACCACCATATTGTCGAGGCTTTCCTTGGGGGGACAGCTAAGGATCACCTTCTTCACCCCAGGGCGCAGATGCCCTTGCAGCATATCGCGCGTCAGAAACAATCCCGAGGATTCCACAACCACATCTACCTGATGATCTTCCCAGGGAATCTTTTCGGGGTGGAAGAAGGAGTATTTTTTCATCGAGTGCCCGTTCACAAAAAGGGTATCGGATGACTCATCGCCTCGGACCTCACTTCCAAAGCGCCCGTGAACGGTGTCGTATTTCAGAAGGTGGACCAATGTTTTGAGTAACATAGGGTCGTTGACAGCCACCAGCTGCATATCATCGCGCTGTTGCATAAGCCTGAACACCAGACGGCCTATCCGGCCAAAACCATTGATTCCTACCCTGATCATCTTCACATTTTATATATCCAGGTCGAGCCTGATTTGTTTCTCCCGGTCACCGGGTTTGATACTGTCATCAGGCTTATCTGATTTCTTGCGGGGTTTTCTGGGGGGCTTGGGCTTGCCGTCTTCCTCCTCCCCTTCTTCCTTAGACTTTTCACCGGGCTCCTTCCCCGTAGGAACCTCCCCTTCCTGTCCAACGACCCATTCAAAGATAAGGCCGTCTTCACCACGGGATTCACCTTCAGTTTCAGTAGGTTCTTTGGCTGGTGTACCAGCTTGGGTTTCGGCCGAGTCTTCAGCATGGAGTTCCGGTTCAGCCTCTTCTTTACGCAGGGGCTCGAGCCATTCCATGGATTCTATTTCTCCCGGGGCTAGGCGTTTACCGCGGGCCTTGTAGCTTTTCACCGCAATAAAGTTCTCTGCATCAATTTCTTCACTGCAGGCAGGTTTTCGTGCGGTGGCAGCCAGGTTCACCTTCAGGCGGGGCCAAGCTTCGTCGCTCACCAGCAAAAGCTTATTGTCGCGGTGCTCGCCAATGAAGCCAACGGGTTTTCCGTTGCCCTCGGGCTCAAAACGTTTCAGGTATTGGAAGCCCTGTTCCGCATCGAAGAACACGGCGGTAAGCACCAGCCCATCCTTCATCTTGCGCAGCAGCATCGGCTTCTCGTCGAAATGGGTGCTCAGGTCATAGCCAATGATGCGGTAAGTGCCATTGGCATAAACAGCCAGCAGTTTGTCATCGCCCTTGAAGGCGCCCAGGTACGAACCCCGCTTGTCGGCATTCAGTCGCAGTACCGTCTCATCGAACCAAATATCCATAGCCCCCAGTGTGGAAACCCCCTGATCCTTGAGTACCACTTTGCGTATGGGATGTTTGGTGACAAGGTTTCCGGCGGCACTGCGGCCCTTAATGGCCAAATCGGCGAAATCCAGATCGAAGACAGGCTTACGCAGTTTGGGTTTATGGCGCAGGTAAATGGTCACTACCTCGGCCTCCCCGTTTGGGTTAGGGGTGAAATACAACACCTTGCTGCCCTTGGTGCCCTTGGTAAGATCGTATTCCTTGTCGCGGGTCACGCCCTTGACGGCAAAGCGCTTCATGAAAGAAGAGCCTTTGTTGCCGTCCTGGTAAATCATATTGTAAATGGTGCGATCATCGTTGCGCTCGAAGACGGCAATGTGTATGATGCCCTTGCCGACGAAGGACTTATCAGCCACCTTGGTCACAAGAACCTTGCCGTCTTCACGAAAGACAATGATGTCGTCGATGTCGGAACAGTCGCAGACATACTCGTCCTTTTTCATGCTTGTGCCAGCAAAGCCTTCTTCACGGTTCACGTAAAGTTTTGCGTTGGCCACGGCCACACGGGTGGCTTCTATGGTATCAAACAGCCTTACCTCGGTCTTGCGCTCACGGCCCTTGCCGTATTTATCCCTGATGTGCTGGTAGTAGTCGATGGCATACTGCACCAGGTTTTCCAGGTGGTGGTTAACCTTTTCCAGTCTTTCCTCAAGATTGGCCATCAGCTCATCGGCCCTGAAGGCATCGTAACGTGAGATGCGCTTGATCTTGATCTCCGTAAGTCTTGTAATATCGTCGCGGGTAATCTCTCGGTAGAACAGTTTCTTATAGGGGTTCAGGCCCTTGTCGATGGTCTCTATTACGCTCTCCCATGTCTCGCATTCCTCAATCTTCCTGTAGATGCGCTTCTCGATGAATATCTTCTCCAGGCTGGAATACAACAGTTGCTCGAGGAGTTCGTGCTTTTCAATCTCCAGTTCCCTGCGCAGGAGGTCCAGGGTATTGTTTACAGATATCTTCAGCAATTCATTGACATCGAGGAAGCGGGGCTTATCCTGTTCGATGACGCAGGCGTTAGGAGAGATGCTGATTTCGCAGTCGGTAAAGGCGTACAGGGCGTCAATGGCCTGGTCAGGAGAAATGCCCGGCATCAGATGCACAAGTATCTCCACATTGGCTGCGGTATTATCCTCGATTTTGCGAATCTTGATCTTCCCCTTATCATTGGCGGCCACAATGCTGTCCATCACTCCGCCCGTAGTGGTGGCAAAGGGGATCTCAGTGATTACCAGGGTCTTCTTGTCGAGGATATTGATGCGTGCGCGCACCCTCACCTTTCCACCCCTGAGGCCGCCGTTGTATTTCGAGAAATCGGCCATGCCCCCAGTTGAGAAATCGGGATAAATATCCGGTTCTTTGCCTTGCAGAAAACCAATGGAGGCGTCGATTAGTTCCACAAAGTTGTGCGGCAGGATCTTAGAAGCCAGCCCCACGGCGATACCTTCCACCCCCTGAGCCAGCAGCAAGGGGAATTTCACGGGAAGGGTGATGGGCTCCTTGTTGCGTCCATCATAGCTGGGCTTCCACAGCGTAGTCTTGGGGTTGAACAGGACCTCAAGGGCAAACTTGGAAGGTCTGGCTTCAATATACCTGGGGGCGGCAGCGCTATCCCCTGTCAGGATGTTTCCCCAGTTTCCCTGGGTATCGACCAGCAAATCTTTCTGGCCCAGTTGCACAAGGGCGTCGCCAATGGACGCATCACCATGGGGGTGAAACTTCATTGTGTTGCCAATGATGTTAGCCACCTTGTTATAGCGTCCGTCATCCATTTCCTTCATGGAATGGAGGATACGGCGCTGCACAGGCTTAAGGCCATCACGAATCTCAGGAACGGCGCGTTCGAGGATTACATAGGAGGCATAGTCGAGAAACCAGTCCTTATACATCCCCGATAGCGGGGTTGTGGTATATTCGCTGGCAGAGGTATCCTGAGGCTGAACACCATCTGTGCCATCATCATTGGGTTTTAGTGAATCCAGATTTTCGTCTTGAGAATTGCTCATAACAATGGTTGAACCAAGCATTCGGGTCTTCCCATTTGGAAAACCGCTGCAAAGTTAACAATAAAAATCTTCCTCGGATAGGCTGAAAGCCAAAGGAAATTGACAATTTTTACCTATTTCAGAAACCTCAGCAGCAGGACCTCGGTCAGCAGTGCAGCCAGGGACAGCAACAGAAAAATTTTCCACAACTGCTTTCCCAGGGAGGCCTGTTCGAGGGCTTTTCCCAGTCCTGACTCGATTGTTTCGATCACGCGGGCCTTGATGATGCCCTGATCTTTAATCCGTTCTTTTAGTTCATCGGCCGACAGCACATCGGTAACCGATTCCCTTCGATCGAAATTAAAGGAGAGGCCCCTCACCAGCGTCTCGCCATAATGGAGGGTGTAATTGCCTGCCTGCTCCAGTTGGTCGTGAACAAAGAGGCGCAGGGTGCTGCCTGCCATATGCTGCTCAGGAATGACTGCGACATCGGGGCCTCGAAGCTCGAGCACTTCATCGCGTTGCAGCAGGGCGCCCTGCACCAGGATGGGCTGATCATCACCCAGTACGTGATAAAGCGGCTGAAAAGAGCCGCTCTGCAGGGCGATGTTTACCAGGGTTGGCACAAACACGGCATGCCGCTGGAAGTTGCTGAAATCGTCATCCAGGGGCACTGCAGAGAGAAATACTTTACCCCGGCCATAGGGATAAGCCACAAAAAACGGATCGCCGTTCTGCAGGTTCATAAGGGTTTGTCCGCCGGAACGAGTCGAGCGCCCGATGACATAATGTTGCAGGGTGCGCGGCAGGTCTATGTTTTCGGGTAAGGATTCAAAAACGTCAGTATATAAAGAGTGACCGTCGTTGAGTGTCGACACCCTGTAGCCGGCAGTATCAAGGCGGGAATACACATCGAGGCCCATCCCCGACAAAAATTCATTATAGGAGGAAAGTCCCGCCGAACTGCCCGGGAAGATGACCAGATGCCCGCCTTGTTCCACATATCGTCGTGCCTCCAACGCAAGGCCTGCTCCTATGGTCTGAAGACCATTCAGGGCGATCATATTGTATTGTGAGAACTCACTGAAATCGACGGCATTTGCGGACATCCCCGAATAACGAAAGGAGGTATCCCTTCCAAACAGGACCCTCAGAAAGCCCCCCTGCCCCAGTTCATCGATGCTTAGAACAGAAATGCCCGACGCCACCTCATAGCTGAAAAACATCTGATCATCAAAGGAAATGGGATAATCAACAATTTCAGTACGCCCCTGCTGAAGGCCTTCTCCTTGTATGGTCCATGTCAGCGCTTCTTCGGTTTCACCTCTTGCCGGGATATTGAAAGAGGCCACCGTACGTTGTACATCGTTGACAAACAGGCGCAGGGGCTGGTTCTCCAGGGGCAGGTCGCCTTCATTGCGGATGCGCACCTTGAGCGTCACCGCCTGCCCTTCCAATCGTACCGGAGATTCAAACCAGCAACTGTCGATAAAAACATTGGCCGGGCTCTGTGCCTGCAGGGGAATGAAAAAAGAAAAAATGCTGGTGTCGGGTTTGGCATCCCCCAGCACCGCCATGCTTTTCTGATAATCGGACAGGTAATAGGCATTTTGCTTGCCACGGTTATTGCCTGAAAACAACTCATTTTTCCGCTGGATCACTTCTCCAAGGGTGCGGACCGCAGGCGAGAGATCCACTTCCCCCAACAGGGAAAGGAACTCATCCCTGCTGACAAAGTGCTGATGACGGCCTTCGAATTCATTTGTCAACAGCAGGAAACGGTCGGTGGGCTGATAATTGCCGGCCACCTGACGGGCCATCTCGCGCGCCTCGTCCAGCAAATGACCCTGACGCGCCAATGCATCCATACTGAAGCTATTGTCGATGTATACCGCCACGGCATTGCCTTCCGCGCTGACCTGGCTTTCCCCGGAAGGGATATAAGGCTTAGCAAAGGCCAGCACCAGGAATGCCACTGCAAGCATACGTGCCGCAAGCACCAGCCAGTGCTTCAGGCGCGA
>JAAYLH010000077.1 GCA_012521995.1 Bacteroidales bacterium
AAGAACTGAGGGTCTTTGGGAAAGTGTTTTTGAAAGGGTTAATGAACAAATAAACCTAAACAAAGACCTACCCAACTTTTTGCTAAACTGCTCAATAAATAAAACCTTTTCTTTCAGAAGTTCAGAAAAAGGAATGATAGCTGATCAAATCTATTCAATTGTAAAGGATTATGTTGAAAGAAAACTTTTACCAGAAAACCCAATTATTGACAAGATAACGGAAATTCCTCACTCTTACAAAGTGGCTTTCCCAAATTTTGGCGCTTGGTGGGTTAGAAATTTGGATATCTCCAACCTGGAGCACTCAATAAAAAAGAAAGAAAGAAAAATCTCAACCTATATTAAAAATACATGCGATCAGCAATGGCTATTGTTGGTAATCGGAACCAATTGGGAGAGTTCATACGAAATGGATTTATGCATTGAAAAAGAATTAAAAACTAAGTTTAACCAGGTATTTATCCTTGAAAACTTTTCTACAAGACTTTTTCAAATAAAATAACCTGAAGGCAAGGTTATTACCCAATGCCTGGAGCGTTGATTATTTTACCCAGAAATGAAATATTAAGAAAGGTTTTTAACAAAAAGGCTAAATGGCAACTATCGTAAATATTGACTGAACTAATTATTTGATATTTTATAGAATAATTACTTTTATTTCTTATATTTGTAAAAAATTTACGTTTTAAGCTTTTAAAATGGTTTTAGAGATCAGGATAAGCAACTTTTTCTCCATAAAAGATGAGGTTGTACTCGATTTCAGGGCGGCGAACCTTAAATCGGCGAATGCAAGGGAACTTTCAGATAATATTTTCTCCTTTGATAAGTTGGAGGTGCTGAAAACCATTGCCATATATGGGGCCAATGCTTCGGGTAAAAGCAATATCATTAAAGCCATCCGGTTTTGCCATGCCATGGTTTTCCGCTCGCATTTGCACAATCTGGATACGGTATTTAATTTCAGGCCTTTCAGGTTTGATGGTTATGAAAATAAGCCCAGCTCGTACTTTATAAGGTTTGTGCACCAGGGCATTGAGTATGAATATGCTTTTTCACTTAACCGCCAGCAGATCATCACCGAAAGCCTGCATTACTACCCCAGGGGCAGGATCACCCGGGTGTTTACCCGCGACGAACGGCTGGGGAAATCAAAAAAGGATAAATACACCTTTGGCGAGCAGATAAAACGACCCATGGATGTGGCAGAAAACACTTCCGAGAAAACCCTTTTTATCTCAAGGGCCAGCCAAATGGATCGTGAATTGGCCAAAGAAATATTTTATTACTTCCATCAAATGTTTATTCTCCAGCACATTGGATATGCAGGGGCGAACATTGAATCATTGATCAACGACAATAAAAAACTATTGATAGAAGCATTAAAAATTGCTGACAGCGATATCGTGGATGTGAAGATCAAAGCCCTGAAACGACCGGTTAAGAACATCAATGCCAACCTTGACACCATGACCCTGAGCGTGGAAGATGTGGTAGAGAACCATTTCCAGATCAGAACTTACCATAAGGCAAATCCACAAGCAGCCTTTGATTTCCTTACGGAAGAATCGCAGGGTACCATCAAGTTTTTCTTTATCATGCTGACTATGCTTGATGTTTTGAAAAACAACAAAGTGCTCTTGCTCGATGAAATGGAAGCCAGCCTTCACCCTAAGATTGTTGATTATATCCTTAATCTTTTCCGGACCGGTAAGCAGGCTCAACTCATTTTCACGACCCATAATACCCACTTTCTGGACCTGAAAAAGCTCAGGAAAGACCAGGTTTTCTTCACCAACAAGCGTGCTGATGGTTCCACCGATCTGTATTCCGTTTATGACTACAGCGATTTTCGCGACACCATGGACCTGGAAAAGGCCTATATGCAGGGACGATTTGATGCAGTGCCCATTGTGAATGACACGGCAGAAAAACTTAAGAAACTGATACATGGGTCGTAAAAGGGCTGCACCAAAAGGAAAAAAGATTAATCCAACCTTCTGGGTATTTTGCGAGGGCAAAACCGAGGAGGCGTATATTGCCCTTTTGCGATCAAAATATCGCGTGCCCATTGAAATTGTTCCAAAAGTTCTTGGAAACAAAATCAACGAGCATTTAATTAAACGAATCAAAAAAGAAAGACCTGTTCATGAAAAGGACAAGGATTTTCTTGTTTATGATGCCGATGTTCCAGAGATCCTTGAAAAATTGAAAAGAATCAGGAATGTGACCTTAATTGCTTCTAATCCTGCCATTGAATTATGGTTCCTGCTTCATTACAAGAACCAAACTTCAAATATTTTGAGCAGAGAATGCACAAGGGAAATCAGCAACCGGCTCAGGAAAGAATATAAAAAAGGCACGATAGAAGGCGCTTTGGAGGCGAAATTGCTGGAAAACTGCCAAAAAGCCTGTAAGCGGGCAAAGAACCTGGAATTGTATGAAAACCCTTCATCCAACATGTATTTTCTGATAGAAACTCTTGAGGAAGAGAAAGGGGAACTTTGATATCCTTAATATTCTCCTCAATCCAGGGACCCAAAATCCAAAAAGTCTTACCCATGCGAAAAAAATTTGAAACAGTCGATGAATACATCTCCTTTTTTCCTGAGGAAACCCGGGATATCCTGCAAAAGATCAGGGCCATCATCCGTGATAAAGCGCCGGATGCCGTCGAGGGCTTCAGCTATGATATGCCGGCCTATAAGACCCACGGGCGACCCCTCGTATATTTTGCCGCCTTTAAGGGCCACATCGGCTTCTATGCCACCCCCAGCGGGCACCAGGAGTTTGATAAGGAGCTCAGGAAATACAAGCGGGGAAAAGGCTCCGTTCAATTTCCCCTCGACCAGCCCATCCCCTATGAGCTGATCGGGCAGATTGTGGAATTCAGGGTGTGGGAGAACCAGGATAAAAAATCCAACTCCTGATATTTTTGTTTTTTCCTTGGATATGCTACACTATTTCTGTTTGAAACCCAAACAACCGGGAGGCATTCCATACTTGCAACCGGGCCTTAGGTTTTCAGTAAAAAACATCACTTAGCCAGCAAGTTTAAACGGCACAGCCTTCCATCAAACATAAGAAATCCCGATTAAGATAAACCTGGAATTCAAGCCGGAATACAAAAAAAACGCAGCGCTACTTAAAGAGTAACGCTGCGAAAGGAAATTGAACAAAACAGGGGGCATTATATCTTCATCATCTCCTCGATCTTTCATTACTTTTTGTGCTGCTTCCACTACTGCGTGTGGTTCCACTTGAGCGGGTGCTGCGGCTGCTACTGCTGCGGACGGTGCCGCTTGAGCGATTGCTGCTTCCACTGTTGCTACGGACGGTTCCACTTGAGCGGTTGCTTCTTTCATTGCGGCTGGGGGTGCTTACCCTTGAGCTGCTTGAGCGGGCGGGTTCAGCTTGCTGTACCCTGGGAGCGCGCGAAGCGTTGCGAGTCGACACATTGGCAGGAGCGCTGCGCTGGCTTGCAGCAGGGCGTGTAACCTTACGGTCAGGAGTTTGTTGCCGGCTGCCGGTAGCGGCGGGGGCTGTCCTGGTGGCGTCCTCACGTTGATTGGTAGCAGGCCTGGTGTTTGTTTTTGCAGGGGTTTGGGGGCGCTGAGCGGGTGCGGCAGGAGCCGTACGTGCAGGCGCACTCCTTTGTTCTGTCTGAGCAGGCGCTGTTTTACGCGCAGGGGTTGTAGTGGTCTCACGGCGGCTGTTGGCAGGAGTCTGAGTCCTTACGGCACCGCCTTCGCTGCTGCGACGCTCGTTGACATTAGAAGCGGGTTGGGTGGCTTCGCGAGACTGGGTGCGTTCGTTGCTGCGTGTGTTCACAGCGGGAGTGGCTTCTCTTCTTTCACTGCCCTGACGGGGGGCCGTAACGGCGGCCTCAGGGGTTTGGGCTGCATTTGACCTGTTGTTTATCGTTCCTGCCGAGCGGTTTCCTCCCGGAACCCTGCCCGAAGTAGAACTTCTGTGTGCGTAGAGGGCTTCCCCTTCACGACGGGTCTCAGGACGGCTGTAGGTCTCCTTGTACACTCCGCGATTGATGTTTACAACCACCAGGGGCGAATGTCTGCGCACTGTGGGGTAATAGTAGCGATGGTAGTGGTTTGCCCTGTAGTGCCTCCAGGGGCGGTAGTGGGCGTAATAGTATGAGTGGCTGGGGTAGTGGTAGCCGTAGTAGTAGTGCCAGTAGTGCGCACGCCAGGGGCTCCAGTAGTGGGGGTAGTAACCCCAGTACCATACCGAGCGCCAGGGGCGGTAAACCGGACGTGTGAGGTAAACAATCACAGGCCAGCTGGCTACTTCATAATAGGTGGTGTGGACAACGTTGGCCTGAGTCCTGACTACATTGCCACGGTATCCGGGGTTGGGTGTCTCGGCATACTGGGGCTCGATGATGTAGTTTTTGCCGTAAAGAGCTTCGTCGCCAATCAGCTGTATCATGACGGAACCGTCGCGTTTTTTCTCAACCACAATAACAGCCACGTCCTGGTTCTCATTCTGGTTGAGTGCAACACTCATTACGATGTTGTGCACATCGCCGTTCTCATACTGGTAGTCGTTAACCATTATGTAATCCACGTAACCATCGTTGTTCAGGTCGAGGTTGTTGACCACTTCTTCAGGGTCATTGAGTTTTCTTTCAAAGGCTTCCAGGGTTTCAGACTCCTGGAAGACATTCATCACGGCATAGAGGTTCAGGTTGTCACCAGGCAACCCGAGATACCCTTCAGGGTAGGTCTGCGCCGCGAACGCACTTCCCGCAAGCAGGAAGAATGCGAAGATCGAGGTGATGAAATATTTTTTCATAGCTTGAGGGTTTTGAAGATTAGGTTCTTTGCCTATTAGATTGCAAAAGTTATGCCAAAAAACAAGAAAAAACACCAAACACCTGAAAACAAGAAAGTAAAGGATTCAGTCCATATGTTTCGTCTCTTCAATCCCCCGGAAAATGGAAGCTGGCGGGAAGAACAAAAAAAGGAGCAGCGTTTCGAAAACCTGAAACGCTGCCCGGGAATTTGGTTATTGAAACCGGGTTATGGTTTACCTTCTTCCGGTGCTTGCATTGCTGCGCGAACCAGTGGAAGAGGAGGTATTTCTTGAAGAGGATCCTGCCTGCGAAGAAGCAGGGCGGCTCGAAGTAATTGTGCCGGTGCTGCTGCTTCCGCGGCTTCCTGAGAAGATGCTGCCTGAAGGCCTGTTGCCTGAGGCGCTGCTTCCGCCAGAAGGGCTTGAGCTCTGTACCCTTGACGAGCTGCTGTTGTTTTTAGAGGGCGTAGCGGCAGGCGCAGGACGGCTGGGGCTGGCAGGTCTTACTGCAGGCTTGCTGGAACCACTGGCAGGGGTGCTGGTGTTTTCCCTGTTGCTGTTGGCAGCAGGACGCTTAACAGTATTGCCGGCAGGTGCTGCAGGACGGCTCACACTTTCGCCGGTGTTCCTTGCTGCAGAGGTAGCTGGTGAGGCCGTTGTGCCTTCGCGGCTTACACGGTTGCCCGTTGTGGTGCCGCGGCTACTGCCTGAAGGAATGGTGGTTCCGCGTGAGTGGCGCACTGCTTCTACCCTGTTGTATTCAGCCAGGCCTTCGTTGATGGCTTCGGGGCGGCTGTAGGTGTCACGGTAGTTTCCGTTGTTGACCCAGACCACGATCGTGGGTGAGTAGTGGCGGTGGTGACGCCAGTAAAAGTCGTGGTAACGAGCGTAACGGTAGTAACTCCAGGGACGGTAGTAAGCATAATAGTGTGCGTACCAGTTGTAGTGGTAGCCGTAGTAGTAGTGCCAGTAGAATGGGGTCCAGGGATCCCAGTATACGGGGTAGTATCCCCAGTACCAGGCTGAACGCCATACGGAGTATCCGGGAGTGTAGATGTAAGTCACTACAGGCCAGGAAGCCACTTCGTAATAGGTGGTATGAACCACTTGCACGTTGTGGGCGTTGGCAGTGCCGGTGTATCCGGGGTTGGGGGTTTCGCCGTAGATAGGCTCAACGATATAGTTTTTTCCGTACAGAGCTTCATCTCCGATCAGCTGGATGCGGACACCGCCGCTGCGCAGCTTCTCAACGGTGAAGACTGCCACATCCTGGTTTTCGCTGGCATTGAGGGCAACGCTCATCACGATTGTGTGATCGGCTCCGTCAACATAGTCGGTTACCATGATGTAGTCTACGTAATTGTCACCGTTCAGGTCCAGGTTGTTGATCATTTGCTCAGGATCATTCAGGCTCCGCTCAAAACCTTCGAGCGTCTCCGAATTCTGGAAGAGGTCCATCACGGCGTAGAGGTTCAAGTTGTCCCCGGGCAGGCCGAGATATTCCTCCGGCCATTCGCTTGCCCTGAGGGTGCTCATTCCTGCAAGCAGGAAGGCGAAGATCGAGGTGAAGATGAACTTTTTCATGACTTTGTATTTAATGGAAGCTTAATTGCTTCGGCCTTTATAGAACAAAACCCGTGCCAGAATTTATTTTGCATTCGTAACAAATTGAATAAGAGTTTTTTAAGGTTTTTTCAATGATCTTTTTTTTAGCTTAAAAAGCACAAAAAGACGACTTTCTCCTGCTGAAACACCTTAAAAAAGGAGGGATCAGAACCCGGGACCTCTACCTTTACCGAATAGGATACCCATAGGGTTTAGCTCAAAGTTTAGACGGTGTATATTCGGTTTAAACCGAGTAAACACCGTCTAAACTATTATCCTGTTATAGTAAAATCATTGAGCAATAACGATTTATGTTTTTCACCTTTTCATTGGGAAAAGCGCATTTTCAAAAGAGAATAAAATCCGACCCGGTATAATAAAATTCCATTGTTTCTTGTTTTATCCTTACAGAACGTGAAGGACAAACCCATGAAAAAACTCTTTGCCTTGATATCGTTGGTTATTTTGATGGCCTTTGGCAATCCTTCGGAGGATGTGATTTCCTGGGATCCGGAATACAGGCTGAGCTGGGAGGACTTTCAGGGATCGGTCGATCCGCTGCGTCCTGAGGGCGTTGAATCGGTCACGCAGGTGATCATTGATTTAAGGTCAAGGATGGAAAACCAGGAGGTGAATTTCACGGTGATCTGCTTGTTTGAGAAAAACCGTTCGTGGACTGCCAACACCCACAGCGCTTATTTGCTGAATCACGAGCAGCTCCATTTCGACATTGCCGAAGTCTATGCCCGCAAGCTAAGGAAGGCATTGGCAGAAATCAAAGGCCTCAATCACCAAAACTTCGAACCGCGCGTCAGGGATGTCTATCGCAAGGTTTTAAACGAGCACAACGATATCCAGGACCGTTATGACCGTGAAACCCGGCACTCGCAAAATAAGGAAAAACAAGCGGAGTGGAATGAAAAGGTAAGCCTGATGCTTGAACAAACCCTTGATTATGCGGGCCCTGAAATCATCCTTTCCTTAAAAGGAAGATAAGCCCTCCCCTTGAGCTTCCCTCCTTCTTTTTGGTTTCTCAAATTGCCTGCTTCTTCTTATTGATAAACAGGGAAACTACCGCTGGTCATTGCTGTTTTTTCTTATTTTTGTAAAAGGTGTTTTCCTGTTGAAAGGCTTAGCTAAAGCATCTGCAGCAGCCTTCCTATATGTGAAGCAGCGTTTTCATTTAATACGTTCTATCAATCCAAACCAAAACTTAATTCCAATGAAGCTGAGCCATTTGATTCCTCTGTTGTTTGTTTTTGTTGTGGCTGCCTGCAGCGAGCCTCAGAAGCGAACCGAATCCTACTATGATGGAAGCCGCGTAGAAAAGGGGCGTCCGGTATCGGTGATGATGACGGCTTACAGCACGACGCTGCTTGCCGACGATCGGGATGAAGCCCGGCTTCGCATCGCCCTGCTCGACAGCATCAACCGCGAGATCACGACAGCAGAAGGCTTGGTTCGCCTTTACGTGGAGGGGGATGCAAGCCTCAGGCTAAAGGATGGCAGCCTCATAGACCTGCTCACGGATAAAAAGGGTGAGCGCTATGCAGAGTGCGTGCTCACCAAGGGCATTTGCGAGCGAATACTGGTTGCAGGCACCACTCCGGGCAAGGTACAGGTGGAAGCCCGTATGGAAGGCCTTTGGCCCGGGGGGCACGAGATCCACATCATCCCCGCTGACATCGTCCAGATGAAACCCACTCCCGACCAGCTTCCTGCCACCACCAAACCCATTGGGCGTATGATCGGGGCCGACATTTCGTGGTTGCCCGAGATGGAGGCCGAAGGCCGCAAGTTTTACGATCAGGGGGTGGAAAAGAATGGCATTGACCTGCTGAAGGATCTGGGGTTTAATACCATTCGCCTCCGGATCTTTGTGAATCCTGAAAACGAAGAGGGATATTCGCCGGGCAAGGGCTACTGCGGCTTTACGGAAACGCTTGAGATGGCAAAGCACGTGAAGGAAGCAGGAATGGAGTTGCTGCTCGACTATCATTACAGCGACTATTGGGCAGACCCCCAGAAGCAGTTTAAGCCAAAGGCCTGGGAGGGACTTGATTTTGATGCCCTGCAGGATACAGTCAGGGCTTATACTTCAAGGGTGATGCAGGCGCTGCACGATCAGGGCACCCCGCCCGATATGGTGCAGGTGGGCAATGAGATCAACCACGGGATGATATGGCCCGAGGGACACATCAGCAATCCCGATCAACTGGCAGCTTTGCTGAGAGCGGGAACAGAAGGGGTGGAAGCCGTGGATGCAGAAGTCCCAGTCATGATGCACGTGGCCCTGGGTGGGCAAAACAAGGAAGCCATCTTCTGGTTCGACAATATGATTGCACGGGGCGTGCGTTTCGACATCATAGGCCTCTCCTATTATCCCCGTTGGCACGGCACGCTCGAAGATCTGGGCTTCAACCTCAACAACTTGCTGGAGCGCTACAACAAGCCCCTGAATGTGGTGGAATACTCTGACTTCAAGCAACAGGTGCACGACATCGTATTCAACCTGCCCAACGATATGGGCAAGGGCTCGGCCATCTGGGAGCCCCTTCGCTGGGGCGATGTAATCGTAGATGAGGAAGGGCAGGTGCTGGAACACATGACGGTATTCAAAGAACTGAGTCAAAAGTATTTGGAATAAAATTACATTTTGTTGCCATACCCGGTATCCAATAATCTTTTTGTTGATTCGTAACAATTTTTCATATATTTGATTGCTGGTTAAGTAAAATGAACCGTAGCGGGTAACAGAGGGAGGATAAGCGATGAATGCTGAAATACTGACTGTGCTGGTTATTTTGTGCATCACAGTTATTCTCCTGGTTTTCGAGCTGGTCCGCATCGATGTGGCTGCCGTGTTAAGCATGCTTTCTTTGGGATGGACCGGGATATTGGAGCCCGCCGAGATGCTTTCGGGGTTTTCGAGCAACGCGGTGGCCGCCATGATGGCCGTTATGATCATGGGTCACGGGATTGCGCGCAGCGGCATCATGGACCGCTTCTCACGCTTAGTCCTGAACAAGGCAGGCAACAGCAGGAAAAAGATCATTGGCCTGATGTCGCTTTCTGTGGGCGGGCTATCGGGCTTCATACAGAATATTGGCGCTGCTGCACTTTTTCTGCCCGGTATTTTAGGCATTTCACGCCGGTCAAAGATCCCTGCATCTGTTTTGATCATGCCCATAGGTTTTGCCGCCATCCTTGGGGGAACTTTGAGTATGGTGGGCAGCGGACCCCTGATCCTTATCAACGACTTGCTGAGAAATGGAGGACTTGAATCATATGGCCTGCTCAGTGTAACCCCTGTCGGATTGCTGTTGTTAATTTCCGGTATCGTTTTTTTCTTTCTGTTTGGGAGTAAGGTATTGCCCTATTCGCCGGCAGGAGAAGAAAAAAAGACGGAACAGGAAAAACTCATTGAGACGCTTCAGTTGCCCCATCACATCTGGCATTACGCGGTGCCGGAGGGTTGCCCTTTGGCCGGAGAAACACCTGACCGGATTGGCCTTTGGGAACAATACGGGATCAATATCCTTGGTCTTTCGCGCGCACAGGAGGTGGAGTATGCCCCCTGACGGGAAACGCGTTTTGAGGCAGGACAGGAACTGGCGTTGTTGGGCCAGGAAAAACAAGTGAAAGCCTTTGCCGCCGACAAGCATCTGGTGCTTCTGGATGATGCAGAGCAGTTTGCTTCTTTACACGACCCGCGTGAGTCGGGTTTTGCTGAGGTCATCGTGCCGCCGCGTTCGGCCATTGTTGGAAAGAGCATCCGCGAATTCTCCCTGCGTAAGCGTTTTGCTGTGGAACCCGTGATGTTATTCAGCAAAGGGGAAGAGATCAGGGGTGAATTCTCCGACCAGGAGATCAGGCCGGGAGACGCATTGATCGTTTTTGGCTTGTGGGAAAAGATCGCTGAACTGAAAGCAGGGCTTGACTTTGTTGTGATTACGCCATTCCATACGGAGGAAAAAGAACATTCGAAATCCCGGCTTGCCCTGGGATGTTTTGTTTTCGCCATTCTCCTTGCCCTGAAGGGCTTTTCACTATCTATGGCATTTTTAACTGGTGCCCTGGCCATGGTACTGACGAGGGTATTAAGCATGGAGCAGGCATATAGGGCCATTGAATGGAAAGTGGTATTCTTATTGGCAGGACTGATCCCCCTGGGGCTGGCGATGCAAAAGACGGGCACTGCCGAATACCTGGCCATGCAAATCATGCATCTGGTCAGTGGCTTACATCCTTTGTTTTTCCTGCTTACCGTGGCAGTGCTTTCCACGCTTTTCTCCCTTTTCATGACGAATGTGGGGGCCATTGTGGTATTAGCCCCCCTGGTGATCAGCATGGCCACCATGGAAGGCCTCGATCCCCGTCCCCTCACCTTGATGGCGGCCATTTGCGCTGCCAATTCCTTCGTGTTGCCCACCCACCAGGTGAACGCCTTACTGATGACCTCAGGAGGCTATAAAAACAAGGACTACCTCAGGGCAGGAAGCGGAATGACCCTGATATTCCTGGGCGTGGTGATCAGTTATTTTTACCTGTTTATGCTATAGAAAAACCCATCATTCAACAAACAAAATCTTTTTCACCAAAAAAAGGAAACCCATGTTGTTAAAACAAATTTTCATTGGCAAGATTGCCCACAGCTCTTATTTGCTGGCAGGGGACGAATTATGCGCGGTCATTGATCCCGAGCGTGACGTGGAAGTATATATCCGCGAAGCCCGTTCCCTGGGCGTTGACATCACCCACATTTTCCAGACCCACTTGCACGCCGATTTCATTTCAGGGCATATGGACCTGGCAAAAAAGACCGGTGCAAAAATTTATGCGCCCAAATCGGCCAACTGCACCTTCGACCACGTGCCCCTGGAGGAAGGCGACACTGTGGAGATCGAGGATATGGTGTTAAGCGTGCTGGAAACCCCGGGTCATACCCCCGAGCATGTATGTTATGTGGTCACTGACACATCACGCGGAAAAGACCCAGTAGGCGTTTTTGTTGGCGATACGCTGTTTGTTGGCGATGTAGGGCGTCCAGACCTCTTTCCCGACATGGCTCAGGAATTGGCCGGCAATCTATACCACAGCCTGCACAATAAACTGATGAAGCTTCCCGACCATTGCGAGGTCTATCCGGCCCACGGGGCTGGCTCGCTTTGCGGCAGGGCCATGGGCGCCAAACGGCGCAGCACCATAGGCTATGAGCGTAAGTACAATCCCGCCCTGCAAATAAAAGACAAAGCAGCATTTATCAAATCGCTGACAGAGGATATGCCGCCTGCCCCAGACCATTTCAGCCGTTGCAGCGATATTAACCGCAAGGGCCCTGCACGGGTAGCAGATCTCCCCGTCATGGAGGAACTCAACGCGGATAACTTCAAAAAAAGAACGCAGGAAGGCGGCTTCCAAGTGCTTGACGCACGTACCTATCACGCCTTCGGCAGCCAGCACATTAAAGGAGCCTGGCATTTGGATCTGAACGGGAACTTCCCCACTTTCGCAGGCTGGGTGTTGCCCACCGACAAGAAATTTCTGGTGGTGGCCGACGACTATGAGAAAGCCCTTGAGGCCAATCTATGGGCACGCCGCGTTGGTGTGGACAGCATTGTGGGATACCTCGACGGGGGGATGGTAGCCTGGGCAGTTAATGGTTTTCCTGCACGGCATATCCGCCAGATTTCGGCCGGCTTCCTGCACGATATGGTGACAGGACACGAGAACTTTGTTCTGGTGGATGTGCGTGCCCCGGCCGAATATGAAGACAGCCACAGTGAGGGGGCCATCAACATCCCGGTGGCAGACCTCAGGAAACGGTCTGATGAACTGGACAAAAACAAACTTACGGTGCTGGTGTGCAGTTCAGGAAACCGTTCGAGTCTGGGTACCAGCATTCTGGAGCAACATGGCTTTTCAAATATTTACAATCTGGCTGGAGGTATGACTGGTTACAGTGCAGCAGGGTTCAGCAAGCAATGTAAGGTTTGCTCAAATCCCCACGGTTCCAGATTCTTTTCCCGAGTAACGGAAGTAAAAAGGCATTGGGATTTACAGGACTAAAACCAAAAATGGATGGAAATATTTAATGAATTACGATGGTCACCCTATGCCGTAGGTATAGGTATTGGGATGCTGAGCTGGCTGACCTTTCTCATTTCGGGCAAGCCCCTGGCCAGTTCCACTTCCTTTGCCCGCACCAGCGGGATGATAGAGAAACTCTTCCGTGGCGATAAGGTCCACGATAAGCTTTATTACCAGAAGACCAAGCCCAGGGTTGACTGGCAGTGGATGCTTGTGCTGGGTATTGCCATCGGGGCATTCATTTCTGCCCTGCTTTCAGGCGATTTCAAGGGACAATGGATCCCCTCGCTATGGGAGTCAGCTTTTGGGGCAAGTCATCTCCTGCGGCTCGCTACAGCCCTTCTTGGGGGTGTTTTCCTGGGCTTCGGTGCCCGCTGGGGAAGCGGTTGTACGAGTGGCCACGGCATCAGCGGGACCCTGCAATTGGCGGTGTCAAGCTGGATATCGGCCGTCTGCTTTTTTATCGGCGGAATATTTGCTGCCTGGTTATTGTATCACGTCATAGCATAGGAGAACCAGATGGAAAAGAAAACAGCTTTTGCAAAAGCAGGAGAAAAAGCGCCCCTGATCTGGGGTCTGGGTTTCGGCATCCTGTTCGGCTTTCTCCTCCACAAGGGAGGGGTGACCAAGTATGATGTGATTGTTGGGCAGCTTCTGCTCATCGACCATACTGTGCTGAAGGTCATGCTTTCGGCCATTGTTACCGGGATGCTTGGCATTTACCTGATGAAAACCTTAGGCTGGGTGAAGTTATCGCCTAAGTCGGGGTCACTCGGTATCAATGTGATTGGGGGACTGATCTTCGGTGTCGGCTTCGGGGTGTTGGGCTATTGCCCTGGTACCATTGCGGGAGCCATCGGCAACGGTTATCTTGATGCCCTGGTCGGTGGCCTGCCGGGGATTTGGATAGGCGCTGGACTCTTTGCCGCCATTTATCATAAAGTCAGGGATGGCATCCTGAAAAAGGGACACTTTGGTGACATCACCTTTCCCGGGCTTTTCAAGGTGAACGACTGGGTGGTGGTCATCCCAACAGCTACGATCATTGTGCTGATACTTGTGTGGATGGAGCGCAGTGGGCTTTAAAGGTTTTGTGTGTTTGCTTTAAAAAAAAAGAGAAATACCCTTGGCAATGGCTCAGGGTAAGGATACCAGTAAATAAACCCCTGATAATAGATTAAGGAGGTCATTATGGATAAGAAAGGGAAGCTGGTAGTCATTGGCGGGGATGCCGCAGGGATGAGTGCAGCCTTGAAGGTGAGGCGTGAACAGCCAAAGCGGGAAATTGTGGTGTTCGAAAAAGGGGAGCACACCCCTTATGCTGCCTGTGGAATGCCCTATTATATTGCCGGGATGGTGGACTCATACGATGACCTGATTGCCCGTAAGCCGGAAGTATTCAGAAAGAAACAGAATATTGCCGTGCATATCAGGCATGAGGTCATTGCCATTGACCTACAAGAAAAATGGGTGGAAGTCAGAAACCTTGAAAAGGATGAGGTATTCAGAGAATCATCCGACTCTCTGCTTATTGCCACCGGGGCCTCACCCCTGCTGCCTGATCTTCCGGGCATCCGTTCCAAAGGGGTCTTTGCCTTGTCGAGCTTGCAAAGCGGGATGGATATTTTTCGTTTCCTTGAGGAGGAAAAACCAGGGAAAGCAGTGATTGTTGGCGGGGGATACATTGGCATTGAAATGGCTGAAGCTTTTTTAGAAAGAGGGCTGGAAGTATCGATGCTCGATATGGCACCCCAGGTGATGAGCACCCTGGACCCCGATATAGCCACAGTTCTTTCCGACTATATGCAGGCTGAGGGGGTAACCCTTTACCTGGAAGAGAAGCTTCAGGAAATTGAAATAAATGAAAAAGGAAGCCTTACCCGGGTTGTGACCGAAAAAAGGACGCTGGATGCCGACCTGGTAATTCTTGGTTTAGGCATCAAGCCCAACGCAGGTCTTGCCGGGAAGGCAGGCATTGCTTTGGGGGCCAATGGGGCTGTCCGCGTGGATAAGAAGATGCAAACCTCAGCAGAAGCCGTATGGGCTGCCGGCGATTGCGCCACTTCCTATCACCTTGTGAAACAGGAAGAAACGTATGTTGCACTGGGTACTGTGGCCAACAAGCACGGGTTAGTGGCTGGCATCAACCTCAGCGGAGGCGATGTCGAATTCCCGGGGGTGCTGGGAACGGCCATCACCAAATTCAGGGAGCTTGAGATAGCCCGGACAGGGATTTCAGAAAAGGAAGCCAATGAAATGGGATTGAAATTCCGGGCAGCAAAAGTGGATACTTATACCCGGTCAGCTTATTATCCTGAAAGCGGGAAGATCACTGTTAAGCTCCTGGCGGAAAAAGAAAGCGGCTGGCTTCTGGGTGGGCAAATCGTCGGGAAAGCCGGGGCCGGTAAACGTATTGACACCTTGGCTACTGCCATTGCTTCAGGGATGACGGCACAGCAAGTGGTGGATCTTGACCTGGCCTATGCTCCGCCCTTCTCCCCGGTTTGGGACCCAGTCCAAACGGCGGCCAGACGACTAGTTTGAAAATCATCAGGTTGATTTTAACGTCCTTTGCCGTAAAAAAAATTGAATACAACTTATTTCAGATCTGAAAAAGCGAACCCTAATGAAAGCAAAGCTCAATTATTTTCTGGAAATGATAAGGACCAGTTTTTGGTTTCTTCCCTTGTTGGTCATTTTGATCACCATTGGGCTTGCCTTTTTATTTATCTGGCTTGATATCGCCTTTCGTTTTGAGCCTAATGGGTTCTTCTCGTATTTCCTTTCAGGAGGCGCGGAGTCGGCCCGGCAAGTGCTGACAACCATTGCCGGGGCCATGCTGGGTGTGGCAGGGACCGTATTTTCAATTACCCTGGTAGCCCTGACCTTGGCTTCCAACCAGTTTGGGGCACGGCTGCTGAGAAACTTTATGTACGATCGCCTCAACCAGGTTGTGCTGGGAACCTACGTGGCTACTTTCCTCTATTGCCTGCTGGTGTTGAAGACTGTTAAAACGGATATGGATACCGAATTTGTGCCAAACCTTTCGGTGATGGTGGCTATGATACTAGCCATAGCCAATATCTTTTTGCTGATCATTTACATTCACCACATCTCGATCAGCATACAGGCCGACCAAGTGATCTCTGACGTAAACAGTAACCTTGAGAAAAACCTCAAAAAGATATTCCCTGAGGATTTGGGGGAGGAAACCACTGACGATTCAAAAAGTGAACAACTCTTCAGGAGACTTATGGCTTCACATGGGTTTTCAGAAAAGGTCATTTCAAGTCGCAGCGGGTATTTACAGGCCATTGACAATGACGGCCTTATGTCGCTGGCAAAAGATCATTCATTAATCATCTCCCTTGGTCACCGTCCGGGAGATTTCCTGGTTGAAAATGAACCCATTGCAGAGGTTTTCTCGAAAGAGACCTGCCCCGGGCGAGTGAAGGAACGCATTAGGGACACCTTTGTTTTTGGGCGGGTACGAACCCCTGTCCAGGATGCTGAATTTGCCATCCATCAACTTGTGGAAATAGCCTCGAGGGCACTTTCGCCAGGGGTTAATGATCCCTTCACGGCCATCACCTGTATTGATAAGCTGAAGGCAAGCATTTGCTATCTTTCACGGGCCAAGTTCTCTTCTGCCTGGCGATATGATGAAGACGGAAATTTGCGGATGAAGGTTTACCCCGTGACCTTTGCGGGGGTTATGGATGCGGCCTTCAACCAGATCAGGCAGTATGGAAAGGGCAGTCCTTCGGTGATGATCCGGCTGATGGAAGCCTTGGTCACCATTGATTCCTTTGCCGGTGGACCCTTAAAGAAAGAAAGTGTCAGAAGGCACGCCGGAATGGTGCTTCAGGCAGCAGAGGATGCGCAATACAACCCCAACGACCTAAAGGACGTTAAAGAACGTTTTATGAAAATCAAGCAGGATTGATGAGGATTCTTCTGCTTTAAAACCAGTAATGAATTACAAGAGCGGATTCAGATAAGGATATCCACAATTTCAAGCAAACCCTTGTTAATTGATTTATTTAACTTAATGGTTTTATTGAGGGGCACGTGGGTGATCTCGTTATTGGCAATGCCCACCATGATGCTGCGCTGATCGTTGAGGAGTGCATCCACGGCTGCAACACCCAGCCTGCTGGCGGTGACCCTGTCGAAAGCCGTTGGGCTTCCACCCCGCTGCATATGGCCAAGGATAGACACCCTTACGTCCTGATCCTTAAATTTCTTTTCCACCATTTTGGCCATATCAAAAATATTTCCTTCCCTTTCGCCTTCGGCCACCATAATGATGCTTGAGCGTTTTTGACTGACCCGTTTTTCCATCAGATCCATCAGCTTATCCAGTTGCCCATCCACTTCGGGGATTAAAATGGCTTCAGCGCCGCAGGCGATGCCGCTGCGCAGGGCAATGAATCCCGCCTCACGTCCCATCACCTCCACAAAGAAGATGCGGTTGTGAGAACTGGCCGTGTCGCGGATCTTGTCAACGGCAGTCATTACGTTGTTGAGGGCCGTATCAAATCCTATTGTATAATCGGTACCGTAGAGGTCATTGTCAATGGTGCCAGGGATGCCGATCACGGGAAAGTTCTGCTCGCGCGACAGCAGGCTGGCCCCGGCAAAGGACCCATCTCCCCCAATAACAATCAAGCCGTCGACTTGGTGCTTCTTCAGGCTGTCGTAAGCTCTGGCACGCCCTTCCTTTTTAAGAAATTCAGGACTTCGCGCAGTTTTCAGGAAAGTGCCCCCCGTTTGGATGATATTGCTTACGGCGGCGGAGTCTAATTTTATCATGTCATCATTTATCAGTCCGTCATATCCACGCCTGACCCCATACACTTCCAGCTTGTTCTTAATTCCGGCACGCACTACCGCACGGATGGCGGCGTTCATCCCGGGGGCATCCCCTCCCGAGGTCAGAATGGCAATTCTTTCAAAATTTTCCATTCCCTGTTCTGTTTTTTTAAAAGTTGTTCTTTAAATATCTTTTTTTCAACCGGCAGTTTGTGCGGGGAGGGTTTCCTGGTATTCCTCCAAAGCCTTTTGAACGGAAAGCATTACCTCTGAGCGAATGACCTCTGAACTTATTTCATCTGAAAAGGTATCAATCCAAAAACCAACGCTTACTTCCACCTTAGAAGGAAAGACGGCAGAAATACTTACCGAAGTCTTTCTTCGTTCCTTCAAAACCCCTTTCACCTTTTTTACAGCTTCCTCAATCAGTGCCATCTGCTTTTCATAATCACTTTTAGCGGGGAGGGTAACTACAAAGTCAAAGCGCAGGAAGCCATCGATGGTGAAGTTATACAGGGGGTTTTTGATGATGATGCTATTTGGAACATACACATCCTTGCCGTCAGGGGTTTTTAAGTGTGTGTCGCGGATATTCAGCCCCACCACAATCCCGCGGATGGAACCTGTTTCTACATAATCGCCCACCCTAAAAGGCCTTTTGAAGGCCATCAGGATGCCTGCCAGGAAGTTCTCCCCGATGTCGCGCAAAGCAAAGCCAATGATAAAAGCGGTAATGCCTGCACCTGCCAGGATGCTGGCCAGGATCCCTCCAAAGCCAAGGATTTGCAAGGCCAACAACAAGCCGATAATAATGATGATTAAGCGGATAAAGGTTGCCAGGAAAGCCGCCAGCAAGGGGTCCTCCATTTTGTTCCGAAGCTTGCGATCGGAAAAATTGCGAATCATCCTGGCGATAAACCAGGTAATCAAAAAAACGAAAAGAGCCACAACAATCCTTGGCGCCAATGCTGAAAGGTCGCCGACGAATGCTCCTGCCCCTTCCCGGAAACCCTGGAAAAATAATTTAAGATTCATTTCTTCTTATTGATTGGCCAGGGTTCAATATGGAAAAAAGCCATTGAACGCAACCCCTGATCCTGCTTTCTTAATCTGGGATAAAATTAAGAAAAAGAAAACAATATCAGCCATCCGAGAATACAAGGCTTAATAGTAGGTTTCAGATCAGCAAAATGATGCCAGCCACCAGGGCCGAAAGCCCTCCAAGGTAATAGAGCCAATAGTTTTTCTGGCGAACGGGGTTTTTCCCCCACAAGCGTACCGTGATCTTGTACATCTGGGGTCTGCGCCTGGAAACAAAGCTGTAGAAGTGATCGGCAAACCATTCAGCTGGTTTGAAATTTTCATAAAGCTTCAGTATCCAGTGATATTTTGGCCCATACTGAAAGCTGCGGAAGGCAGCAGCCGGTCCTGTATAAATCCTGCCGTCCGTGTCAATAAACCGCAAAGCCTGCTGAAAATACTTGTATTCAATATCAGGGAAACGCTTTGCCACTTCTGAAAATGGGCGGTATTCAATGACATCCCCGGATAACTTCTTCCACCGCAACACCCAGTAATGGCAAAAGCCGCAATTGCCGTCCCAAGCCATTACCGGTTTTTCTTTTGGGGGATAATTGGTTTTGTCGAGTTTAGTGAAGATGATTTTTGAGAACATAAGACTTTTATCCTTTCGGATTTTTGTTTTTAGGTTTGGTTGCATTTATTTGATTCTAAAAGAATAACAAGCCCGAATAAGGGATTGTTTTTTCTCTTTTTATTATTATAAATTTAATCATTATTCAGACACCAGAATTCCTAAATAAGGAAATAATTCTTTCCTCCCGATAAAAAAGCGCCAAGTGGAAAAAGGATTTGCAAATAATCCAATATTTCCTACATTTGTTGGTACATACCTTAATAGCATTGAGCCTTGAAGACGGTTCCGGTCATTTTGGGATAAAAGCCTTTTTTAAAAAAAGGATACTGACAATTACCTTCGCCTGATTATGAAAAAAAATGGCAAAGATTCACCAGTAATAACCCCCGAGAAGTCTTGGGAAGAGATGACCCTGAAGGAAAAAACCTGGGAGGTCATTTTCAATGCAGACACCTTCTGGGGAAGGATTTTTGATGAAGTGTTGCTGGTTTTTATCCTTTTAAGCATCCTTGTGGTGATGCTTGAAAGCATGGAAGCAGTCAGGCAGGAATACGGCCTGCTGCTTTTCAGAATCGAATGGTTCTTTACCATTGCTTTTACCATTGAATACATCGTACGGGTCATTGTTTCGCCCAAACCCCGTGAGTATATGCTCAGTTTTCTGGGTGTTATCGATTTTCTGGCCATCATTCCCACGTATATAGCCTTTGGTCTTCCGGGAGCACAGACCTTTATCGTTCTGCGGAGCATACGCCTGCTCAGGATTTACCGCATCCTGAAACTGTATCACTTTGTCAGGGCAGGCAACCTTTTGCTGATGGCTATTTTCAAGAGTCTGCGAAAGATCTCCATCTTTATGATCTTTATCCTGATCCTGGTCACCTTGCTGGGAAGCATTATGTATGTGATAGAAAGGGGGCAAAATGGTTTTGTTAGCATCCCGGTGAGTATTTACTGGGCGGTGATTACCCTGACCACTGTTGGCTATGGGGATATTGTTCCCATTACGGCATTGGGGAAATTCATTGCAACCTTCATCATGCTTCTTGGTTACAGCATCATTGCCATACCTACCGGGATTGTTTCGGTGGAGATGTCCCGTTCGGTGATCCGTAAGGATGACGAGACCAAGTATTGCAAATACTGTGATGAGCCAAGCCACGCAGTGGATGCAAATTTTTGCAGAATTTGCGGGAGCCGTTTAGATTAATTAATAATTTTAATATGAAATTCTGAGGTTCAAGGACCTCTCCATGTTTAAAATCTAATAAGGAGGAAATAGTATGCGTTGGAAAGGACGCCGGGGAAGCGCGAATGTTGAAGACCGCCGGGGAGTTAGCGGTGGAACCATTGCCGGAGGAGTAGGCATCTCTGGCATTATCATAGCCCTGCTTGTCACATTTCTTGGAGGAGACCCCTCCACCGTGCTTGAGCAGATGCAAGAAACCCAAATCAATACGTCAGGGCACGTAGAGGTGAGTGCTGAAGAACAGGAACTTGCCGAGTTTGTATCTGTTGTGCTTGCCGACACTGAGGATGTTTGGGAAAAGGCATTCCAGCAAATGGGCATGACCTACCGCCCGCCAAAGCTGGTGTTGTTCAGCGGGCAGGTGCAGTCGGCCTGTGGTTTTGCCAGTGCTGCCAGTGGCCCTTTTTATTGCCCTGGCGATGAGAAAGTATATATTGATCTGAGCTTTTGTGAAGTGCTGGAGAAACGCTTTGGGGCCCATGGCGACTTTGCCATTGCCTATGTCATCGCCCACGAGGTGGGCCATCACGTGCAGAACCTGCTGGGTATCCTGGGCGAGGTGCAAACCCAGCAAAGGCGTATGAACCAAACCGATGCCAATGCGATGACCGTAAGGCTTGAGCTGCAGGCTGATTTCCTTTCGGGATACTGGGCTCATCACGCGCACAAGATGTTCAATATTCTGGAAGCCGGCGACTTGGAGGAAGCACTTCGTGCCGCCGGGGCTGTTGGCGATGATGCCATACAGATGAAAACCCAGGGTCGTATAGTGCCCGATGACTTTACTCACGGAACCTCCCAGCAAAGGATGGGCTGGTTCAGAAGGGGATTTGATACGGGTGACCTCAACCAGGGCGATACCTTTAAGCGGGGGGCTGTGTAAACCCTGAAATGCATTAAAAAAGCCGGACCCTTTGGCCCGGCTTTTTTTTAGTGGAAAAGCTTAATTCTGTGTTATCAAACTGGTTTCTACCACCAGGTCAAAATGAATCGTGACCCGATCATTTACCTTTACCAGTCCCAAAGCAGGGGAAGGCGGGTCAATGCCAAATTCAGACATTCTAAGTTCTTTTGACCCCGACAGTTTATAGCTGAAGAAATCAAGCGTATTGTATTCAACCACGATATCCGTATTACGGGTTTTACCGTTGATCATGATGGCTACCTCTGCACGGATCTTACCCTGGTTTTGCCTTTCGCTGCTGGTAAGAGGCCTTACCTCCAACAGTATGATCTGGATGTAAGGGCTTTCCATCCCTCCAAGCGAATTGTGGAAATCCTTGTTCATGGCCCGGTGACCGCAGTCGAAGGAGGCTACCTCCAGTTCCAGGGCAGCCTGTGAAAAGAAAATTGCATTGCTCCCGGGCAGGAGGTCGGCAATCATAAGTCCCCTGGGGATATCGTTTTGGGAAATACACTCAAAAGTATTGATGTTGGTGCTTCCCGAAAGGCGAACATTGCTCCTTTCATGCACCGAATAAGCGTAAAAATTGCCTGAACCCGCCCAAAGGGGAATGGCGGTAAGGGCCAGCAGGAGTGCAAGGAAAGTGCGCATAGGGTTTGGTTATTGTTAAAAGCCGCAGACCCCCATATTGGGAAGCCTGCGGCCGGAAACGGTTTTTAGAATGCAATGGCTGCTTCAACCATCAAGCCTTTAAAATTCAACCCATGGCGGTAATCGTTGCTTTCAAAGTCCATAAAGTTCTGGTTCACATACTCAAGTTTCAGCAGGAGGTTTTTGGTGGGAAACCAGCCAGCAGCAAACTGAACACGGTCGATAGACACCTCACCGTTGCTGCCACCAATGTCAGCGTTTACCTGGTTATAGCGGGCTGCAACAAAAGCCTGCTCATTGTTGAGGAAGCGGTATACCACTTCACCTGCCCATTGCGTGGCTGAACGGGTATCGGTTTCATTACCTGCTTTTCCACTCGACATTTCATAAGCGCCAAAGAATTCAATTCCTTTAAACTTAATAAAGGGGTTGATCATTATGGAAGTCACTTCAGCCGTGAAATTAGGCGAAAACCTTCCTGAAGTGAAACGAGCCCCTGCTGCAGAAGCTGTTACGGCGCCTCCCGACATATAGTATTCGGGTTCAGCAACGAGGTAATAGCGGGAGCCTGTACGGTCGCCTGCATATAGCGTATTGCGCGTGGTGCCGGGGTTGGCGTAGAGGCTTGCCGACAAGCGCAGGCGGAGGTCGTCGCTGATCTGGCTGTCATAACCTGCTTTGGCCATCAGAGAAGGGTTCTTCTTGGTCTCACCGTAATCCTTGACATCACCGCTGATCAGACCACTGGTCAGGCCTGCCATCACAAAGAGTTCAGGAGTAGGAAAAACATATGCTTCACCGGCAATCTCAGTGGCAAAAGCATCCATAATGTAGTTGCCCACGAAGGGATTGTAGAAGGTATTCCCGTTGTCGCTTCTCCTGAATTGCTGATCGCCGTAGTTTACGCCAAAGTGGCCTACCTTAATAGTGACGTATTTTGAGAACCATTCAGGATCACCCAGGAAGGGCAGCTTGTCGATCTGGATGTACCCGCCTTTTACCCAAAACTCGGAGTGGTGGCGCGATGACATATAATTCTCCAGCTTCACACGGATTCCGTCTTCAAGTTGAATGTCCAGGTTGAGGTTTGCTGTTGCAAGGTTAAAACCATTAGAGAGGGGGTAAAGCTGGTTCAGATTCACCGTACCATTGCCAAAAGGGACATTAAGGGCTGCAGCCTCGTTGCTGTGGCTGAGCATCTGCATCTGCTGGGTGAAGTTTCCGCCCACCCTGACCTTAAGTCCCGTAAAGGATACTGTGTCGGCCTTGGAGGTTTCGAACACATTGATTCCGCGCAGGTCAGGCTGCCTGAAGAAGGCAATCCCGGGCTGATTACCGAACAGGGGGAGGGCCATCACAACCAGGGTGAGGGCGGCAAGGATATTTCTCATTTTTGCAGTCATAATTTTAAATAAAGTGTGTGTTGATTTGTTTGTTAAATAAGGATTAGTTTTTCAGGGTTACCGAAAAGTTTACCGTTACGTCATCAGCGGTGCGTAAAGCGCCCATCATAGCCCGGGGGGGATTAAGCTGCCAGGTGGTCATCTTCATATCCTTCACTCCAGTAAACTGCACTTCACCATTGGAAAGCACACGTCCTTTCACTACCACATCGAGAGGACGGTTCACGCCACCTACCGTAAGGGTGCCTGCGGCACGAACGTTAAAATCGCTGCCCGTTTGCGAAATCTCATTTATACGGGTCATACGGAAAACAATATTCGGGTTTTTATCGGCCTTGAGGGTTTCTGCAATTTTCCTGTCCATAATGGACCCCTCTGACCCTTTGATGGCCGTTGCATCGATCTCAACAACCATGCGATTTATTGCTTCCAGCTTACCATTGACAACTACAAGCTCTGCGCTGGTGTTCATCCTGGGAACACTGGCCGTCCAGTCGTGCAGGTTGGAAGTCCCCGAGATCTTTAACTCATGAGACTTGGCTGAGAAAAACGTAGGGGATGATGCAAGCGCACCAAAAACAATCAAAAGGCTTAACAAGCTTAAGGAAATTCTTTTCATGACAATTATGTTTTTATGGTTCGTATTAATTTCTGACTTTTCTTGCAATTCTTTGTTTGCGCAGCTGGTTCTATTCCTGTGGCTGCCCAAATAAAGCAATCAGCAAGCCAAAGAATCAAAGGCCATAATGAATTTACATAAAATATTGTAAATCAACAATAAAAGCCCTGAAAAAATTTCAGGGCTTATTATTTAGAGAGACAAAATCGACGAGATCTCGTCGATTTCGACGATTTTTCGTCAGAAAGCTCAAGATTCCAGCTTTAATCTTTCGATCCTGGATTTCAGGGTAGAGGCAGGCACCTGCAGGATGCCCGCTGCTTTAGCTTTATTCCCTCCCGCACGCATCAAAGCATCGCGGATGGCATTGGTCTCCACCTCGCGGATAATTTCATCAAGCGGTTTATTCCCAAAATAAAAGCAGGTGTGTGGTTTTCCGGGGAAGCGTACCTCCATGGGCAGGATATTCTTCGTGATCACCCCGTCCTGTGCCAGGAGCACCAAGCGTTCCATTAGGTTGCGCATTTCACGAACATTGCCCTGGAAATGATAATTTTTCAGGATCTCAATGACTTCATCGTCCATGCTGACATCTCCCGAGGGTGCGTATTCGCTGATAAAGTGCCTGGCCAGAAGTTCGATATCCTTGGGCCTCTCCCTTAGAGGAGGAAGGTTAATGGGGAATACATTGAGCCGGTAAAACAGGTCTTCACGGAACTTCCCTTCGGCCACCATTTCTTTTAAATCCTTTTTGGTGCTGGCAATCAACCTAACGTCAATCTTTATGGTCTCCGAGCCACCCACCCGTTCTATTTCCCCTTCTTCAAGGGCGCGCAGCAGCTTAACCTGGAGGTCGAGGGGGATGTCATCGATGTCATCTAGGTAGAGAGTACCCTCGTTGGCCATTTCAAAACGACCTGTTTTATTGGTGTCAGCGCCTGTGAAGGCACCTTTCACATGCCCGAAGAGTTCGCTCTCGAATATTTCTCGCGAGAGGATGGCACAACTGACCTTTATAAGGGGCTTGTGGCTGCGGTTGCTGTTGAAATGAATGATATTGGTAAGCAACTCCTTGCCCGTCCCCGTTTCGCCCGTAATAAGCACGGTAGTGTTCTTGTCTGCAATGATTTTTACCAGTTCAAAAACCTTTTGGGTTTCTTTTCCGCTCCCGACAAATGAGGAAAGTTCAAACTTCTTTTTCACATGGCTCCTGAGTTGCTTATTCTCTTCCTTCACCGATTTCAGTTCTTTAATGCGCTCAATGGTGATCAGCATCTCTTCCATGCTAAAAGGTTTTGGGATATAATCGTAGGCGCCCAGTTTCATGGCCTCGACGGCCGTATCTACGGTGGCGTGGGCTGTAATCAGAAGGACAAATATTTCCGGCCTGAGCTTTTTCAGCTTGGAGATAAATTCTAACCCATTCATTCCGGGCATCTTCAGATCGGTGATTACAATATCCACCTCTGCTGGCTCTTCCCTCAGGCTTTGCAGGGCTGCTTCCGCCGATGCAAATTCCCTAACCCGGTAGCCGGCATCAAGCAGGTCATCGGCTGTAGTCACGCGGATCAGGCGTTCATCATCAACAACATATATCTTTAACATAATTTGATACCTCTTGAATGGACAATATTTTTCTAATCTGCTTTCGCAGAAAATTCCTCTCCCGTTTTATGATTGGGTAATACTACTGTAAAGACGGTGCCTTCGTTGGGCTCGCTTTCCACCAGAATCTCTCCCCCGTGATCCTTAATAATCTGATAGGACACTGAAAGTCCCAGCCCCGTCCCTTCGCCCATCTTCTTTGTGGTAAAAAAGGGATCGAATATCTTGCTCACATTGACCTTTTCCATGCCGATGCCGTTGTCGCGGAAGCTGATCATTGAAAAGCCGTCCGACTCCCTGATTGATATCTGTATTTTTCCCTCCAGGCCGGGCATGTGTTTCTGCTTTTCAATCACTGCATCCACCGAATTGATGATTATGTTCAGGAATACCTGCTCCATCCTGTTGGAGGCAATCAAAATCTTATGGGGACAATTCTCGGGGGCAATTTCGATGACAATTTTGTTCCTTCTGATACGGTAACGGGCCATTTTAATGGATTTCTGAAGGATTTCGCAGGCATTTACCTCCTCGAATTTGTGCGGGCTTTGGCGGCTGAATGTAAGCAAATCCTGGACTACGTGTTCCATTTTATTCAGGGCCTCCTGCATCATTTCAATGTAGGCAATGGTTTGCTTTGCATCTTCAGGCTTTCGGGCAATTCTTTTCAATCCAATGCGCAGGCCTGCCAGCGGGTTGTTTATCTCGTGGGCCACGCCCGCCGTAAGGGTTCCTATGGATGCCATCTTTTCGGCTTGCATCAGCGATTGCTGAAGATTATTCATGGTATTGTGGGTTTGCTCCAGCCGTTGAAGCATCTCAGCAAAATTGGCATACAAAAGGTCGATCTCATCAGCGCTGTTGAATACCCTGCGAATTTTGAAAGACAGCCTAAGGGTGGCTCCTTTTATGATCCTTACCCCATCCTGGATGTTTCGGATATCAATGTTCTGCGACTGATGGCTGAGCACCCTCAGTGGGGTCGCAATGGTATAGGAGAAAAACAAAGCAGCCAGCAATCCCAGCAAAAGGAAAATGGCAACCATCAACCAGAGGGTGGTGATGGTCTCTTTGACGTGATCCACAATGTCGTTTTCAAGGATACCCAATCTTACATAGGCCACGCTGCGGCTCATAATAGGCACACTGAAATCGCGGATCAGCATGGCAGGATCGTTTACATCACGAACCGAAACAATGCTGAAGTCATTGTCGGGAACATTAGCCAGGACCAGGCCTTTGGGTACCTGTTCAGGGAACGAATGGGCCAGCATATCACCCGTTTCCGAAACCACAAAAACATAATGGATGGAGGGGTCGATTGCCTTGATTTCATTAATGAGCGAATTCAATCCTGCGGGGTCTTCCGAGAGGATGTAAAACACGGCCTGCTCAGCAACAGCCCGCGCAATGAAATAACCGCGCTTTTCAAACTCAGTGTTCAGGGCATGGTCCACCGAATTGCGCACTATGAGGGCATTCAGTAAGCCAAAGATCAATACCGTCAGGCTGATCCCAATGGCAAACTTTGTAAAAAGGGGTATCCTCGTTTTTTTCATTGCATCAAACGATTCCTGGCTTTCCGTATCCCATCATACAGGGTATCACCCGTAAGGATGAATTGATCGATCTGGAGGTGATTCAGGATCTGGCGGCCCCTGTCGCTCAGGTGCATTTCCATCAGGAAATTCCTGATGTCGGTTTTCAAAGGTTCAGCAAGGCTTTTGGAGTGCACTATGGGCGGAATTCCAAAATAATTGCTCTTCTCAATGACCTTTATGTTGTCGAGATGCTGGGGGCTGAACACCGAAAGATAATCGTAAATCAACCCATTTACCGAAGCCCCGTCCACCAAGCCGCGCGAGACCATCTGTATGGAAATGTCGTGCGAACTGGAATAAACCACACTCCCGAAGAAATCATCGGCCGTGGTGCCCATATCGGCCAGCTTCCCATCCACAAACAGTTTCCCCGTAAAGCAGAGGGGGTCGGAATAAGTGAAAGATTTCTCCTGGAAATCAGAAAACTGTTTGATCTCCGAGTTTTGCCGGGTTAACAGGTAGCCCTGGTAGTAGGGCAAGCCATTGTGCAGGGGCACCACAAGCAACTCCATGTGCTCGGAACCCACCACATAGGCCCCGCTGCACACAAAGGCCACATCCACCTGGTTTTCTGCCAGCAGCCCATTCACCTCTTCATAGGTCATCCGTTGCTTGAATTCGATTTCCAGTTTCAATTGCTCAGCCATATAGTCGAAGAGGTCTTTATAATAAACAAAACTCTCGCGTGGTGAAATGACCGTTGCAATGGCAACCCTGAGAATGTGCGTCCCCTCCCCTGCCTCTTCCACAGGCTCCTCATCCCGGGGATTGGAGAAATCAACCACAACGGTTTCCTTTTGAGGACCCCTGCAGGAAAAACTTAAGAACAGCAGCACCAACACAAGGATGAAACCCTGTGCATTAATCTTTTGCCCGAATTTCATTGAATTACGAATTGATTCCTTTTCGTTTTCTGATAATTGAAGGTACAAAAAATCGGGGACAATTTTGTTTTGAAAAACGGGTTAATTCCTGCTTCCGTGAGCGATTTTCCCTGCTTTGATTCCACAGATGAAGCCCGGGCATTTCCTATGTTTGAAACAAGCTTCAGGCACCAAACCGGGAGGGGGTCTAAACTTTTCTCAAGCCACCTAGGTGCCTTAAATTCCGCATAAAAGGAATCTCTGAAAAACTGTTATTTGGGGCATCCAACAGACAAACCAGGCGTTAAGACGGGAGTGTTTGGGAGGCAAAAAAGTAAAGCTGTGCAAGGGTATTATTTTTTGTCCTCCTCCTCTTTATTGATTTCAGGAATATCCTTAAAGAAGTCGTCTCCTTTGTTATTTCCGGATCTAGAGTAAAAGGCTGTACGTGCGATTTTTTCCTTAGAAAAGGCTGCCTTCATATCCTTTTCATTGGCATTGTACGACATATGATTAAGGATTCCGTGGCGCTTTGAAAAATCTTCCACGTCGTGGTTGGCCCCTATGTAGGTGATGGTCCAACCCAGTTTGTTCAGTTCGCTGATCAAGCTTTTGATGGCGAGATCATTGTATTCATTGGAAGCATTCTCTTCGCCATCGGTCAGGATGGTAACCAGCACCCTGGTGTCTTCATAGCTTGCGATGGATTCCCTTTGTTTGTTGAGCCCGTATCCCATGGCATCGTACAGAGGAGTGCCATTGCCGGGATGATAGCTGGCGTTGGTCAGGGGCTTGAGCATGGCGGCAGGCTGATTGAACAGGTGGGTTTTGATGCCATCGGTGTTAAAGGAAATGAAGGTGACGAAGTGAACCTGGTCTTCATATTGTTTCTCGGCATTCTGAATGGTTTCAAACACCTCGTTGAAGCCGCTGATGGTGGGTGCTTTGATGGAATGCATCGATCCGCTCTCATCGAGGATGATTACATTGAAGATCTTTTTAGTTTTTTTCATTCGCTGGGTATTTAAATGGTTGATAATGATTTTACTGCTTCCTGCGCCATTACAATTTTTATTAATTTTACAGTAAACATTGAAACCAAAGCCAAATTTTTATCGTAAAAACTAAAAAACGTAATCATGCTACCAGAAAACAGTTCAAAATTACGTTTTTTAATTATATAAAACGTAATTTTGTTAAAATATTTAATTTTTTTTCATTTTGGAAAACCAAGCCTTGCTTGAACGCCTGAAAAACATTCGCCGGCTGCTGGGACTTACCCAGAAAGAGTTTGGCGAGCGGATGGGTATGGCCTTGACCACCTGGGCCAGCATTGAACAGGGGCGCAACGCTCTGAACGAAAGGGCAAAGATCCTTCTGCAGCACATTTATAATGTCAACCCTCAATACCTGGAGCACGGAACCAGACCTGCCTTCCTCGATCCTGAAGTGGTGGCTTACAATTCAATGAAAGCTTCACCAAGGCCCAAAGATGAACCGTTTTTAGAAGAAGACAAGGATTATAATTTCCCCGGGCAAAATGTGTGTAATAAGGGAAGCAAGGGAGAATTCAATGCCTTTAGAATAGCCATGGAATACGCCGATCAGGCAGAAAAGATGAAATCTCAAAAGGAGGTATTCCGTTTTCCCTGTCCATCCTGCCAGGAAAAAGAAGAGGAGATCAGGGCGCTTCGCAGCAACATCCATAGGCTTGAAAAGGAAACCGAACACCAGCGAAGGATTATTGAATTCCTGATGGAGTCGGGGCGCCCACAGGACAGAAACCTGAACGAACCCAAGCCCTGACCCATCGTCAAAATTAAACCTTACTATAACATGGCTTCCAGCACCCAACCCACCCTCATTGCCAAATCGGACAAGGAATTACATATTCATCCAGGCATGGCCAACCGTCACGGCCTGATCACAGGGGCAACGGGAACAGGAAAGACTGTCAGCCTCCAGGTGTTGGCTGAGTCGTTCAGCCTGCAAGGGATCCCTTGCTTTATGACAGATATCAAAGGCGACCTGAGCGGAGTGGCCAGGGCGGGAAGCCTGAACGCCAAAATCTCCGAAAGGGTACTAAAAATGGGTCTGGAGGGCTATGAAAACCGTGCCTTTTCCGTGGTCTTTTTCGATGTCTTCGGCGAACAAGGCCACCCCATGCGGACCACCATCTCCGAAATGGGACCGTTGTTGATCTCGCGCCTGCTCAACCTTAACGATACCCAGTCGGGCATCCTCAACATCGTCTTTAGGATCGCAGATGAAAACGGGATGCTGCTGTTGGACCTCAAGGATCTGAATGCCATGCTGGGATATGTAGGAAACAACCGCAAGGAATTCACCACCAGCCACGGGCACATCTCAGCGGCAAGCATAGGGGCCATCAAACGCAACCTGATGATATTGGAGGACCAGGGGATTGGCCAGTTTTTCGGTGAGACGGCTTTTGACGTCCACGACCTTTTGAAAACCGATGCCGAGGGGATGGGGGTGCTCAACATTCTTGCCGCAGACCGCCTGATGCACTCGCCAAGGGTTTATTCCACCTTCCTGCTGTGGTTGCTTTCAGAATTATACGACCAGTTGCCCGAAGAGACCCACATCGAGCAACCCAAGCTGGTTTTCTTCTTCGATGAAGCCCATATGTTGTTTACAGATGCCCCCAGGGTGCTTCAAGAAAAGGTGGAGCAGGTAATCAGGCTGATCCGTTCGAAAGGGGTCGGGGTATATTTTGTTACCCAGAACCCGCTGGATGTGCCCGATTCGGTCTTGAGCCAATTGGGGAACCGCATCCAGCATGCCCTGAGGGCCTACACCCCACGCGAGCAGAAGGCTGTAAAAGCAGCGGCCACTACATTTCGCCAGAACCCTGCATTTGACACCGAAGCAGTCATTAAGGAACTGGGTGTGGGCGAAGGGCTGGTTTCCTTCCTCGATGGTAAAGGCGTCCCCGCAATGGTGGAACGTGCGATGGTATGCCCGCCCTGTGCCCAGATCGGCCCCATCAGCAAGGAAGAAAGAAACGACATCATCAGCAATTCCACCCTGTATGGAGTATAGGAGCCCGTCATTGACCGTGAGTCGGCATACGAGATCTTAAAGGCCAAGGTTGAAAAGACACGAGAAGCCAGTGAGGCAATGGAACGGCAAGCTGCCGAGCAGAAAGCACGTAAGGCCAAAGTAACGGCAAAAAAAACAAAAAAAGCGCCCCCCGTCATCCGGGAAACAGGGCGGGCCATCACCAGGGGCATAGGCTATAATATTGGCAGGCAGATTGTCAGGGGGATCCTGGGTACCTTGTTTGGAAGTAGCAGATGATAAGGTAATGAAAACTTTATAAGGTCTAATTAAATGAAAACTTTAACCGGTCTTATCGGTGTCCATTGGGTAAAAAGGGCAAGTTTGCTCCTCATCCCTGCAGTATTTATAATTGCCTGCAGCGAAGACGATCCCACCACTCCTTATGAACCCGTTTACCTGGATAGCTTTTCCATCGTGAATATCTTTCCAAAGGAGGAGATCCAGGCGATGGTCATATCAGGAGGATTTTTGCCGCCAGAGGTTGCAGCCTATGTTCAATATGGAGTCAAGGCCCTGAGAATCTATTATCACACCACCGATGTAGAAGGCAATTCCATCATTGCTTCGGGCGCCCTAATGGTTCCCGTCACCGACCAGGCATTGCCCATGCTCAGTTTTCAACACGGCACCCTTGCCAGTCCCAATGAGGCTCCTTCTCTTTTCCAGTCGATTTATTCCGATCAGCTAATGTTCTTTTCTTCTACGGGGTTTCAGGCGGCGCTTCCCGATTACATTGGCTATGGGGTCACCTCAGACCTGGAGCATCCCTATGAGCACAGGGCAACCCTGGCCACTGCAACCCGAGACATGCTAAGGGCTTCCTACGAATACTTCAAGGTGGAAGGCCTGAAGGACCCGCAGGACCGACTGTTCCTTACAGGATATTCTGAAGGAGGGTTTGCCACCATGGCCGCCATCAAACTGATACAGGAAGAACATAGCGATGAATTCCGGATCACAGCAGCTACGGTGGGTGCCGGGGCTTACAATAAGACTGCAACCGCTGAATACGTGATCAGCTCAGACGAAGACCAGGAATACATCAACACCTTTTTGTGGGTTTTAGATGTGTACAACAGGATTTATCCGGTACTGCAGCGGCCTTATGGTCATTACTTCAACGAACCTTGGGCCACCCAGATTGAACAATACGGTGTTTTTTCGCCCGTTGAACTGAATCCGTCCTTACTGTTCAAAAGCAGCTTTATCGAATCGGTACTTAATGGCACTGATACCCATATGCTTGCTGTCCTGGCCGATAACGATTGTTATAACTGGAAGCCAGAGTTTCCCATCAGGCTTTATCACGGGGATGCCGACCGACTGGTGCCCTACCTGAATTCTTCAAGCGCTTTTCTGGCCATGGTCGCACAGGGTACCCAAGACATAGAACTCATTACTAATGAGGGTGGTACACATGAGACAAGCCTTGAACCTTATATAATGGGTAGTTTTAATTTCTTTTTCAGTGTCCAGGGGAAAGAAGCCCCCTTTCATTAACTTAAGTCGGCTTTTCAAATTCCTTCACACAGGCCCTCAATTGCCGATAAAAGCAGGAACCCTTCACAGAAAAGAACAAATTTCCAAGTGAGTAGACTTTTGCTTCAATATCGCTTTTTTCTTTTTTTATTTTTTTGATTATCAACAATCTATCAATTTCTTTCTCTTCTTGGATAAATTGCAAAAAAGCCGATTCAAGCAGGACCAGATCGTGGTGCCGGCCCAGACCCTGTGAGAGGGTTTTCAAATCATTGATCCAGGCATCAAAGCGCACAGGCCACAGATCAGAGAGCAATTCCATCTGATACCAAAGCCATTTTACCTCTTTCCGCCAGTTGTGAAGGGTCTGATCGTTTGAAGCCTTTTTCAGGACCCTGAATCGTTTTCGGCAGGCATTAAAGCAAACCCTCGTCCCTGAGAGAAAAACCCATGGTGACTCTTCCTGAGGCTTCCAGGAGGGTATTTCCTCCTGCATCCGGGTCAGCCTGTGAATAACCTCCCGGCGTGCTTGTGCTTCCTTTTCCTTTTTGTGCAGTTTCTTCTGCTGGTCCAACAGCCTGGCGCGAAACCGGGTCAGCAGGGTGTGCTCCTCCCCAAGCGGGATGGCTTTGATGAAGGGCTTAATCGATTCAAGCATTACCTCAAGGTCACGCAAGCTGCTGAGGGCCCTTCCCTGATCCCTGAAAAAATGATCAAGCCGCCTGCTTTCTTCTTTCTCCAGACCAAACCTGGCCATGCGCACCAGCGCACGAAAACGCTTAAACTGCAGTCGGGCTTTATGGATATGGGATGCATTAAAGGGAGTGGCTGCCAATTCCTTCATTGCTTCACGGACAAAATAGGCGGCAAGGCCCGACAGGTTTTTCTCGAAAGACTTCTTAAAGTTTATCTTAGGTAGAGCAGAAGTCATAACATTTGAAGTTTAATGCAATTTACAAAGATTGAACGGTTTATAACAAGAAGCCCGAATGGTTTTTCCATCCGGGCTCTTGGACAAAAGCAGATTTAATAAATTATGCCTGCACACTTAACTGCACTTCGCAAAAGATGCGGACCTCCTCGCTTACCAGAACGCCTCCTGTTTCAAGGGCAGCATTCCAGTTGAGGTTCCAATCCTTGCGGTTGATCTTTCCATTTAGGCTGAATCCGGCTTTCAGGTTACCCCAGGGGTCTTTCATCGTACCACCAAAATCTACATTTAGGGTAACAGGTTTTGTCACATCCTTAATGGTCAGTTCGCCATGAAGCTTAAAGGTGTCATCATCCACTTTCTCCATTTTGGTGGAATTGAATTTCATTGCGGGAAATTTATCCGACTCAAAGAAATCACCGCTGCGGAGGTGTTTATCCCGGTCCTCATTATTGGTGTCAACAGAAGCGGTCTTGGCTTCAAAGTTCACTTTTGCAGTACTGAAATCCTGGTCTTGGGTTTCTGCATTGACTGAAAATTCGCGAAAATAACCGGTTACGGTGGTGATCATCAGGTGCTTGACCTTGAACTGGATTTCGCTATGGGTTGGGTCTGATGCCCATTTTGTTATTGACATGATGGATATGATTTTTTTGGTTTAAATGTTTCTGTCAATACTAACAACAAAACATGTAAATTGTTGAATGTTTTATCTGTTATCGTTCAACAAAAAAATTAAGTACATTTGAATACAAAACCATCCACTCATGAAAAGACACCTGTTATTTCTAGCCGTTTTGATGACAAGCCTGGCATTACATGCTCAGGAAACCTCAGGCATTAAACTTAGCCCACCCGACATCCAGCGTGGTTTGCCTGTCATGCAGGCGCTGAAGCTGCGTGCCTCGACCACTGCCTTTTCTTCCAAACCCCTGAGCGCTCAGGATCTCTCGGATATTATCTGGGCAGCCAATGGGATAAACCGCCCTGAGGAAGGCAAGCGCACTGCTCCTTCAGCCCGTAATAGTCAGGATGTGGATGTGTATGTAATTCTTGAAAGCGGGGCATTCTTTTATGACCCCAAAGGACATGCCCTGGTACCCATTGCCACAGGTGATCACCGTCACCTGGTGTCGGGCAGGCAGACCAATATGGCCAATGCACCCATGATGCTGGTACTGGTCTCGGATATCTCCCGTTTTTCGGGAAACAATGAGGAACAGAAGATTCGCTGGGGCGCTATGGATGCAGGTATCGTCTCGCAAAATATTGCGGTAGCCTGTGCAGGGCTTGGAATGGTTACCCGCCCAAGGGCTTCCATGGACACCGAAGGACTGAAAAAGCTCCTTAAACTCAGCGACACCCAGCACCCGCTTTTGAATCACCCGGTGGGCTATTCAGCCGAGTAATCCGCAGCCTTGTTCGGATGATTTAACAAAATTCTGTTCAGGCAGGTTTGTTTCTCCGGAATGAATGTTCTTTTTTCATTCCCTCTTATTGTATTTTGCTAAATAGATACTAAGGCGGCGATTTATTCCTTTCTTACGAAGCTTTCTATTCTAGATTTGATCTGGGAGAGGGCCTCACTGATCTTGGTTTCCGGGGTAATGATGTTGTATTCGCCCCAAAAGCTCTCATCGTACTGATAGCCCTGGTCAACGAATACCACTTTAGGCTCAAGGGCCTCTCTGCGATTGAAGCGCGAAACGTTTTCCTCCTCAATCATCCCTACTGCCATTTCAATAAAGGCAGAGTATCGGTTGCTGAAAAACGAACCCTTTCGGCGGAATCTCAGCTTCAGCTCTCCACGCAAGTGGTTCAGATAATAGCGTCCATTGTAATGCTGGTAATTGATGGAATAGCTGGCGCTTTCTATCCGAGGGCTGTAATTGGGGTTGCGTTTGGTAAGAAAGCGGTGATGAAGCTGATTGATGTATTTGCGGTCGATCTCGAAATCTGCTTCAATCACTGCCAGGGACTCCTGATCCAGGTAAATCATTCCGGTAAACAGGGGTACCTGCAATTTCGTATTGGGCTTAAACTCAATGGCGAAAACATTTCTCCCGTTCCTATTCATCAGGTCAGCGCTGGTGAACTCATAGTCATCAATAAATTCCTGGTCCAAAAAGTCAGGAAGCTGCTTCATAATGTCCAGTTCCAGGGCGCTTTGGACGCCTGCCTTGAGTTTTAGCACCAGGGTGTCGCTGCGGTCGATATTGGAAATGTTCCTGGCTTTGAGCAGCATGACCTGATCCTGGGCCGACTGATTATTGTATGGCGCCTTAAACACACGGAAGATAGCCTCAGAGTAACTCAGATACTTTTCATTACGTTGAACCCCTTCCCTGTAAAAGCTCAGCAAGTAAACAGGGTGATCGCAGTAGTTTTCATGCCGTTTGGCAATGGCCTGTTCGATTAGTGCCCTGGGATCATAATACCGGATAATGACCTCCTGCATGGAGATGTAATCGGCTTCCATCATGATGTCCACCTGGTTGTCGAGTAACAGGCGCAGGGGCAGGGCCTGGCTCTTATAGCCGAGGTATGAAACATGGAGGTCCTTATCCAGCAATTCTTTAGGAAGCTTGAGCTGGAAGTAGCCGTCGTTGTTGGTAGATATCCCAAGGCCTCTTTCTGGGATGCCCACCGAAGCAAAGGGCATGGCGGCACCCGATACCTGGTCGAGCACCCGCCCCCTTACCACGAAAGTGGTCGGCTTTACCTCCCTTGCCTCAAGCACGGGCATTTCTTCCACTGCGGGCCCGGGGCGGAAGATGAGAATATGATTTTGGATGCTGCGATAACTCAGACTAGAGTCATTCAGGATCTCACCGAGTAATGAACGAACATCCATCCGCTTGCGTTTTATACTTACCCTGCGGTTGTTGTTGATAATCTCGCTGTCGTAAACAAAAAAGCAGCCTGTCTGAATGCTGATCTGGTTGAGCAGGGAATATACAGTGCTGGTTTGTCTGGGCAGGCTGATTTTCATGTCGAGCCGGCAATCCTGTCCGCTCAAGGTCAGGGGGGCAAGCAGGAGCAGCAGAACAACGACCAGGCTGCCTGGCGCCGCTTTAAGAGCGCCAAAGGTCAAGAAGGTCCTATGTCCAGTGCCTGCATCCATCCTACCTGGGCGTAAAAACAATACTGGAATCGGGCTGCACTTGTGCCTGAAGGTTCATCGACAGGCTAATCAATTCCACTATGGTGGGCAGGGAATTGTTGAAAAACGTTACGGTCATCTGGCGGCCTGCCAGGTCCTGATCGCCAAGTATCAGGCTTGCCTTGTAGTTCCTGTTTAGGACGGCCAGCACATGTTCGAGGGTTTCATCCCTGAAGTGCATCTTGTTTTGCCGCCACAAGGTCAGCTCCAGGTCGTTGTTGCGAAATTTCCTGTAGCCATCTTCTCTTACAGATAAAACCTCACCAGGTTCAACCAGAACCTTGCTCCTGCCCTGTCCACGAATCTCAACCTGCACCAGTCCTTCCTCCACAAAAAGGTCAAATTCCCGATCACCCATCCTGCTCACGTTGAAGGAAGTGCCCAGCACTTCAATAAGGGCATGGTCGAGGTCCACCCGGAAAGGTTTATCAGGGTCATGCCGGACCTCAAAATATGCCTGGCCGGCCATTTTTACGCGACGTTCCTTATTGGGAAAGGCCTGGGGACACTCCAGGGTCGTGTTGGCTGCCAGGTAGATTACCGAGCCATCGTCAAGGAACTTCACAAGGGTCTGGTCAGTCATTTCATTGGTCGTGGCAAACAATTTCACCGCTTCCTCTTTTGACGAAAAGAAGTAGAAAATGCTTCCTGCGACGATCAGAAGCAGGAAGCTCGCAGCCCATTTCATCCATGCCGGAAATGCCTGTGGACGAGTTCCCGCCTGCTTTTCAGGCAAAAGCCCTTCCCGTTCAAGCCTGCCGTGAAGTTTCCCCCAGGCAAAATCCGTATCTATATTTATCATTGGTTTCATTGATTTCATCTTTCAATGCTTTCATTGGCACGGCCAGGCCTTTTTCTCAGGCTCCTCGTTGAACCCGGCCAGTCGTTTCCTTAATACTTTCAGGGTTTTGGTCATATCGGCCTCCACTGTTTTTACAGATACCGACAGCTCCTCAGCAATATCCTGATACTTTATTCCTTCGTAGCGGCTCATCCTGAAGATCACCCTGCAGCGCTCGGGCAGGCTTGCAAGGGCCTGGTCTATTTCACGCTGCAACTCCCTTGCCTCAATTTCATCGGTAAGCAGAACCTGTTTTGCTTCGGGGTTTTCTGCAAGGACCCGCTCGGCATATCTGCGCCTTACACCCTGCCGTTCAAGGTATTTGAGGGAGGCATTCCTCACAGCGTTGAACAGGTAGGCCCTGACTGAGACCCTGATGAATATTTCTTCCCTATTTTTCCAGTAGTTGAAGAAAAAATCCTGGACAACCTCTTCCGCCGTATCGGCATCCTTCAGCAAACTCATGGCCAGGTTGCAGAGGGGCTGGTAATACACACGAAACAGGGTCTCGAAAGCTCCTATATTACCCTCCCTGACCTTGTATTGTAACCAGAACTCGTTTTTTAACCCCTTCATGCGGAAAGATATTGTTTTCAAATTTAGGACATTTACGGGCCTTTTAAGCATCTCAGGCCGATTTTGTCCTTCACTGCATGAAAACTCCCCGTAAGCCATCGTTTGTATGTCGTGCTTCCGGGGAAAGGTTTTCACAGCATGTATCTTTGCAGACAAGCCCTGCCTGCCGGCGTTTATTGTTCTCTTTCCAGCCTGGTGTTCAGTTTGCGGATGGCCGATTCGATGCTTTCGTCGGGTTCAATCACGTTATAGGCACCCCAGAAATTCTCATCAAAATACACAGGGACCATATCTGCCAGGATGTTGCCCCTCCTAAAGGTTTCCCTTACGGGGAAGCGCTCCGATCCATCAGGTTTGCGTCCTGTAATGGCCAATTCCGACATCACCAGATAGTTGGTGCGGAAAATCTTTGCACGCCAGTCGGCAAAAAACTCCAGCTCGTTACGCACATAGTTCACATGATATTTGCCATCTACTTCTATATAGGTGACAAGGTAACTTGTACGCGTGGGAGTAAAACGCAGCCTGCTGGGCTTACGCATCACAAAGTTTTGAACGGCCTTGTTCTTGTCGGAAATATCAAGGCTGAACTCAGCCATGGTTATGGCAAGCTTATCGGTTGAAATATAAAGGCGCCCGTAATACAGGGGATAAGGGAGGGTAGCCCTGGGCTTGAATTCAACCACATAATTGGTCTGGTCCTCCAGTTTTACAAGGTCAACCATTTCATAGGTGTAGTAGTTAAGAAATTCTTTATCCAGCAACACATTGGGGTTTTTAACAATGTCAAGAAGCATGGAAACGTGAGGACCGCCCTGCAGTTTAACGATCAGGGTATCCATTCTTTTCACGTCCCCGCTTTTTCTGCCCTGGACAATTTTTACCCTGTCCGCACTGCTGTTTGGGTAATAAGGCGTCTGGTCAACCTCTACCACGGCTTCAGAGATGGAGACGTAGTCGCGGCGCTGTTTGATGGCCTCACGGTAAAAGCCTGTCAGCCGGTAATTCCGGTCCGGGTAGTTGGAAGTGATCTTGGCGATAGCCTGCTCCACCAGGCTGCGGGCATCGCTGGGCCTGATCACCACTTCCTGAAGCAATACCGTAGTAGGCTCAAGGAGGAACTCATGGCGGTCACCCAGCACATAGTCAGTCACTCTGTATCGAGCGCTGCGGTACCCCAGGTGGGAAATGGAAAAATGGGTAACCCCAAGATCCTTGTCGATCTTTAGGATAAAACCACCATCCACATTGGTTACTGTCCCAACCTCTGCCTGGTCGATAAACACGCTTGCATAGGCAATAGGACGACGGGTCTGCGAATCTCTGACCAAACCTGTTATTGTATGGTAACTATCCCTTCCTTGGCTAAACCCTGCGGGCACCAACAGGAAAAAGACAAGTATGCCAGTAAAGATCCGAAATATTGCACTTGTTTTCATGGTAAAGAGGGATTAAGGTGAATACTGATTGAAGTAGCTTTCAGTATTAAGACCCTTAAACCCTGCCTGTACCCTAAGAATAATTAAAAATTATTCCTCAAAGCGTTTGTTGAATTTCTGTATGGCCGATTCTATCGACTCTTCAGGCTCAATGACGTTATATCCTCCCCAAAAAGCGGGATCAAAATACTGGGGAACCATATCCGAAAGAATATTTCCGGGCCTGAAAGTTTCACTTCGGGCAATACGATCCGGAGTATCCGGTATGCGGTCGGTAATGGCCATTTCCGACATGATGGTATAAGCAGTACGGAATATTCTCCTACGCCAGTCGGCAAAGAATTCCATCTCATTGCGCACGTAATTGAGATAATATTTGCCCTTTATCTCCTTGTAGGTCACAAGGTAACTGGTCCGGGTGGCTGCAAAACGCAGGCTAAGAGGCTTGCGTACGATAAAGTTGCGAGCGGCTTTCCCGCGGTCGCTCAGATCCAGGCTAAACTCGGCAATGGTAAACGCCAGACTTTCCACATCGATATAAAGTCTGCCGTAATACAACGGGAAAGGCAGTACAGAGAGAGGCTTGAAGTCAACGACGTAATTCGACCGCCCGTCGATGACCACCACATCTGTCAGCTCATATTCATAATGCTGCAGGTATTCCTTATCCAGGATGACATCCGGGTTTTTCACCACATCGAGTAACATCGACACGTGCGGGCCTCCCTGGAGTTTTACGATCAGGGTATCCATCCGCTTCACATCGCCGCTCCTGCGGGCCTGGATGATCTTCACCCTGTCGCGCGCCATTCGGAAACCATAGGATGTCTGGTCCACATCGACAACAGCCTCTGAGATGGAAACATAATCGCGCCTTTGCTTGATGGCTTCTCGGTAAAAACCCGTGAGCCTTTGACCCACCTCTGGATAGTTTTCGGGGATCTTGTCAATGGCATTTTTGACCAGTTCACGGGGATCCTCAGGACGCACTACCACTGTAGGAAGGACTACCGAATGTGGTTCCAGGAAGAATACTTTCTGGCCTCCCACATTGGCTTCCACTTCAAAGCTGGCAGTCTGATAACCCAGGTGAGAAATGCTGAAGTGGCTCACCCCCAATGATTTCTGGATCTTGAGGGAAAACACTCCATCGAGGTTGGCCACCGTCCCGATGCTGGTCCCGGGGATATAAACGCTGGCAAAAGCTATGGTTTGACGACTGCGGGCATCACGCACCTCACCACTGATGGTGTGGAATTCCTGTGATGAGGACTGGGCTGGCATCATACTGCCAACTATGATTATGATCAGAAGGAAGATTATGGCATTTTTCATTTTTCCGCGCTTTGAAACAACCTTAAAGTTAATGAATTTCAGGCAATCACCCTCCAGCCAGCCCTGAAAATATCATCCTCTATAAGGTTCCTGCAGGGCCTGCCGGGGAATTCAGGAAACTATGAACAAAAAGACAGCTGAAAAATTTCAAATTTACCCGGGAATCGAATCTGTATTAGAGGTTTATTTCCTTACCGTTGCTTTGCCAGTTCCTCCACAATGCGAATGCGGTCGATCAGCAATTTGATCGTATAGTCGAGCTTGCTTCCCTCGGTGTAGTCGGCAGGGGCAATGTAATCCACCCTGCCGTGGCGCACCAATTCCCTGCACAGCTCATATTGTGAGGGTTTACCCGGGCGGGGCACCTCATGGTCACTGTACACCGCCACAGTGGCTCCGCCCTGATAGCGCACCATTTTCATGGCAGGCACATCGGTTTCTCCGTCCCCAATATAAATCATGCGCGAAAAAGGCACGGGCTTTTCCTCTTCAGGGATGTGCTTGTTGATCAGGTTATTGTCGTATGAGTTGTGGATGCCCTTGTTGATGCGGAACAGGTACTGGGTTTTATTGGTGTAGTTGATAGCCAGGGCCGCCCATTCAGCCACCCCTTTATCATCGTATTTAAAACCTGAGGCAAAAATATTCGTGAAATGCCTGGATATGGCAGTTCCTGCAATGAACTCACGCAGGCCCGAGGAGATGATGTGGTGCTCGAGCCTTATACCTTGCCTCAGTGCAAATGCGTTGATGCGCTCAAAATAAGCCTCCACCCCGGGAAAGAACCGAATGTCGCGCCCAAAGTCCATAAAGTCTTCGCGGTGGATGCTGACGCCCTTTTCCCGGGCCTTTTGAAGCATCAACTGCATATAGGCAAGGATGCCGTCCATGTCGTTGGCTTCAGCAATGGCGTTGGCTTCAGCCCAGAAAGCTTCCTTGGCGATGCCCAGCTTAGGCAGGAAGGAATGCTCCTGCATATTTCCCGGGGCCAGGGTGCCGTCGAAATCATATGCAATGGCAAGGGTGATGGGTGCTGCTAAGCCTTTTTCAAATGGTTTCATGATCTGCTTTCCTTTTTGGTTAAATTCCTTCCAGGCGAACCACCCCGATTTGGTCAAGGTCCTCCAAATGCACGATGGCTTCCGTTTCCCAATATCCCGTCAAGGTCCATTCCATACCAGGCAGGAGGGCGGCCTGGTCGAAATTGTTGGCTACCGAAGTCGTATTCAGGAGCTGCTGCCCCTTTTTATCCAGGGCTTCAAAGATCATTATCAGCGCCCTCGAGTCGGGGATGGTGTCCACCGCCTGAATCCTGAATTGCAGTACAAGGTTCCCGCGTGAGAGGTGTTCAACCCGTGCTTCCTTCACGCTAAACGGCAAGCCCTTAGGGTATTCCACGGGGATTGGCTTCGTGAGATCAGTGATCCTTACCTCTTGGTTGATGGCTTGCTCCCATTCCGACTCCACGCGGTCGAAGGCCCCCATCATCGTTATAGTGTTTGAAATATCGCCAGAATTGTCAACACCTTCAACCAGTTCCAGGATCTGATCGTAGTATTTCTTTTCAATGGATGGGATCCTGCCCAGATACGGGTTCTTCTTCGTCTCGCCTGTGCATGAAGCCAGCATCAGGCTGAACAACAGGATTCCTATGGTTTGACAGGCAGGGCTTTTCATCTGCTGTTGAATTTAATTCAGAAAGAAATGGATCCAAATGGATTGACCCTTAAAATTAATTATTTTCTGAATATTCATCCTTTTTCAGCCTTTTAAAAGCCCTGGAGAGAGCAGGGAAAATGTCTCCTTTTTTATAGTTTAGCCGGTGTTTACTCGGTTTAAACCGAGTAAACACCGGCTAAATCCATACTTTGTCAGGAGCTAAAACCATCTTTAAAACGCAGCCGTCAGACTCGTCACCCAGTCTTAAATCCACGCCAAAAATGTATTAAAGCAGGCTACAAATATGAAAGAGATGAAAAGAAAACAATTCTCGGCCTTCAAAACAGAAAGGGGTAAAAGGAGATCGAAAAGCGCATTAATTATTTCTTAAATTTGAATCTACAAAAACCAAAAACAACAGACATGAAAAAAATACTGATTGCTATCCTGGTTCTGATTGCCCTGCTAGCCATAGTTTCGCTGCTTGCGCCCAAAGAATTCAATGTGGAACGTGAAATAATCCTCAATTGTCCAAAAGATCAGGTATTCGAACGGGTGCGCTCACTGAAGTCGCAAGAAAAGTGGAGCGTATGGGGAGACCTTGACCCGAATGCTGTTTATACCTACACGGGCGTAGATGGTACTATTGGCGCGGTTCAGTCGTGGGTAGGCAATAAGGATGTTGGCAAGGGAGAGCAGGAAATAATAAGCATCACCGAGGGTGAGCGGGTTGAATTTCAGATCCGTTTTCTGGAGCCTTGGGAATCTACCGGCGACCTGTATATTACCACAGAAGCCCTTGGCGAAAGCGAAACCCTTGTTAAATGGGGCATGAAGGGGGAAATGCCCATCCCGATGAATTTATTTATGCTTTTTTCTAGTATGGATAAAACCCTTGGGAATGACCTTGAAACAGGCCTCCAGAACCTTAAGATGATTCTGGAGGGCGTTTAATCATTCAGACCTTATTCTTTTGTCGTGTAATGCCTGCCGGGCCTTTAGTGCATTATGTGCATGCGGCCTCCCCTTCCGGGACGGCTAGCCGAATCGAAAGCGTTGAGTGAGCGGTTGAGCGAATAGGTAAAGGTCAGCAGGAAATAGCGCCCCATTGAATTGGTCACCTGACGTTGGATGAAGTTGGCATCAGCTGATTGTGTGACGCCCAGGTCCTGATTCAGCAGGTTGTAACCTGACAGTTTCAGTTCGCCTGCATTCCCTTTCAGGAAGCTTCTTGAGAAACTGAAATCGAGCATGGGGATCTTGCGGTCGAAGGCTTCAGTGCGCCCTTCATAGATCTGGTAACGATAGCTTGCTCCCAACCTGTAGTTTTCCAGGAAAGTCCAGTTGGCCTCGGCCCCATATGTTTGATTCAGGAAGGCTTGTTCAAGGCTGCTGAATTCGTATTTGGTCAGCTGCTGGTTAAACAGGGCGGTCAGATTGGTTTCAATATTATCGTTAGGCCTGAAGGTATATCTGGCATTGGCTCCCAGGATGTTGTTGGCAATGTCCTGGTCAACACCGTTCAGAATGTTGATGCTTTCCGAATGGGTCAGGTTGCTTCCCACCATGAAACGGCTTTTTATCTTTGGGACACTGAAGTTGAAGTTGACATTGGCTCTCAGGTTCATATTATTCTTGACGTTCACGGGAGTAATGGTCCGAATCAGTTGTTCGTCAATATTTGTGGCATTTGTAATGGCATTGTTGACATATTCGGCCGAGAGGAAGGTAAAGAAACCAAATGAAGTCAGCGGATTGAAGTTATTGAACCGGATGTTTGCCCTATGGCGATACGAAGGCTTCAGTTGGGGGTTACCAACATAGAGGTTGAGCGGGTCGCGGTTATCGACCAAAGGCTGCAACTGCAATATGGAAGGTTCCTGAACGCTGGTTTCATAATTGGCCATCATGCGCCTGAAGCTGTTGAATTCATAATTAAACCTCAACGCAGGTAAAACGTGGGTATAATCCCTGTTGATTTCCTGGTTTGAGGTAAGGATCTCGCCCCTGAGCCTTGACAACTGCAGGTTGGAACCTACGGTCAGGTTAAATCGGTCGCGGTTCATATTGAGGTTGAGTCCCCCGCGTTGATACAGGTAGGTATTGCTGTACTGGTTTGTCAACAGGTCGTTGATTGTCAGCACCTCCCCTTCCCTGTCGAACACCTGCTGATCCACCTCATTGAAGTTTTGGGTGATGCGGTAGTTGGCTTCAAGGAATAAGCGCTGGCCCAGAGGTTCGGTATAATTGGTATTGAATCCCAGCGAGCGGTTAAAGGTGCCCAGCAGGCTGTTTTGCAACAGGTCTTCATCAAAGGCGTTGTTGCCAAAATAACGGTTGAGAGCGTCGAGGGTAGCTTCCTGGTCATTGTCCACGGTGGAAAAGTCAACCCCTGCCGTAAAAGTACGCCCGGGTTTGTTGAGGCGCTGCCTCCAGAGCAGGCTGGTTTCGAGGTTTAAGCGTTGGCCTTCGCTTTCACTATTCTGAATGCTGGAGTTCTGCATCAGACCTTCTGCATTCAGGGTCTGGCTGTTGCTTTGCAGCAAGCCCCTGGTGTTGTTGAGGCTGGTATTGGCAGTCAGCAGGAGGCTGCTGGCTTCGCTGAAGGTATGGTCAAGGCGAAGGTTCAGGCGGTGGTTGTAGTTGCGGTTGTCCTGGCTGCTGGCTTGGTCGAAGAAAAAATTCCCTGAGGGCAGAAAGTTTTCCCGTTCCAGGTCCTGGGTGACTTCATGGCCCAATTGGTTGTAAAAGTAACTGGCGGTAAGGTCAGTTTTTGTTCCGATTTTCCTGTTGACGTTAGCCCCCCCCGCCCAGGAGGTCATCAGGCCATTGGTCGCAGGCTGTCCGTCGAAGCTGATGGGGATGCTGCTGCTGTTGCTGTTGAAGCTGACCTGCATTCCGCCGCCGCCCCTGCCGGAAGCCAAGGCCTGTGCGCCGCCGCTGAAATTGAGGTATTCGCCTATGGAGAAGCCTGTCTGGTTCACATTGTTGCCCATCCCAAGGATAGAAATCTGCCCCTTGTTGTCGAAGCGGTTGATGTTGAGTTTTCCCTGGAAGCGTTCTTCCGTGCCATAAGCAAGGCTAGAGTTTCCAAACACCCCTTCTTTACGGTCTTCCTTAAGTTCAAGGTTGATGGTTCGCTCCCGCTCCCCGTCATCGATTCCGGTAAATAAGGCTTGCTCTGAGCGCTGATCGAAGACATGGACCTTGGAAACGGCATCGGCAGGAAGGTTCTGGGTCGCCATTTTGGGATCACGTCCAAAGAATTCCTTGCCATCAACCAATACGCGCCGGACGGTTTCACCCTGAGCCAGGACGTTGCCGTCTGACTGGACCTCAATACCGGGCATACGCTTCAGCAAGTCCTCCACAACTTCATTGGGCAGGGCCTTGAAGGCCAGGGCGTCGTATTCAATGGTGTCATTCTTTACACGCATAGCAATGCGTTCTTCAGTTACGCTCACTTCCTTCAGGGTTACCCGTTCATTGAGCAGGCTGAGTTCGCCCAGATCAAGCTGGTTTCCTGGAGGAGGGGTGATTTTCTCAAAGCGGGTGGCATAGCCGATATAGGTAATCCGCAACAGATGTTCCCTGCGGCTCACGTTGCGGATTTCAAACTGTCCTTGCATATTGGTCAGGGCATAATTCACCATGGTGGAGTCGCCGGGATTCAGAAGCAATACTGTCGCATTGGGTAGGCCTCCATGATCGGGATCACTCACCACACCCCTTATTGCGAAATCCTGTGCCTGGACAAACAAAGCATACAACAGGAATGCCAATGAATATATAATTCGTTGCATATTATGATTTTTTTTTACGGTTACAAATTAGAAAACCCGTACCGGGCCACTTGCATTATTCATTCTTTGTCTTTGTTCTTCCAGGAGCTTTTCAAATTCCTGGCTTGACAATTTCTCGCCACGGCTTGGTTTGCGCAACTCAGAAGTAGTAAGCTGGCGTTCTTCTATTTGCCTGGCAACCCATACCTGCTCCCCATTATTGATATCCACGGCCAGAACGGTACCAGGCAAAGTAGTGAATTTGTCGGGACCCATGAAGGGTGGAAGATGGGGGGTAAACCAGGCAGTGATTTCCTGTTTGTTGACCGTATCGGTATACCAGGCCATCATACACATATATCCTGCAATTTCCATCTGCTCGTTGCCGAACTTCCAGGGCTCAATGCCCAGGGTGTCGACAATGAGGTAGTTTTTTCCCAGCAGGTCGCGTGCCACGATGCGCTCGCGTAATTCACGGTTGATGTAGGTTTCAGCCCGAGGTCCGCGCATCATCATCCGCATCCCGCCGCCTCGGCCTGCCCCGGACCCCGGAGGCATCACTTCTTCCACGGTCTTGTAAAGACTTTCGGTGGAAGTAAAGAACAAGTGATAATTGTCGGTGCGAAACTGAGGTATCATCGTCTTCATCTCAGGGCGATCCTCAGGGATCATCCTGTGCGCATCGATCCTTACTTCGTAAGTAATGACCCCTTGAGTCACCTGTGCTGAAAGCGACAGGCCCAGCAGGCTAAACAAAATGAAAGAAAACAATTTCTGGAGGGACATTTTAATTCGTTATTTAAAGCTTCAACTTATTTAAGAACATGGATAAATAATTCTGCGGCAAAACTAACTATTTGGACCCTATTTAAATGTTAATGCCTGTATAAATAAGGTTAATAAAAGGTTAAAGGAGGCTTCGGGCAGGATTTAAAGGCTTAATTTTGAGGCATGGAAAAGAAAAAAGTTCACTGGTTAGTCATGCTAATGGTCCTAAGCGTGCTGCTGCTTATCGTGCTTCAGGGTTTCTGGCTCAGGGCCGAATACAAAGCGGCCTCCGATTCCTTCCGAAGGGAAACCAGCCTGATATTCCGCAGCACCCTGCAACACCTGGCTGACTCCTTGTTTTTCAGCCAGGTTGAGATATTGGAAACTGATGACAGCCTGTATGAACACGAGGGCCCCATTTCAATCACCTCCGTTGCACCCGTTGACGACAGCCTCCGGGTGAGCTCCGGGAGGATGAGACGATCAGAAGGCAGGCGCTTCGATGCCGACAGCATTCGTACCGGCAGGGGAAACATTACCTTTCGCATGGGCAGGCAGAGCCCCGATAGCCTGAGATTACGGTTTTTTCGCCAGAACTTCAACGCCCCGGGTAATATGCGTTTCATGTACCTGGCCTTCTCAGAGGGATATCCCAGCGATACCCTGAAAATGCTGTACCAGAAAACCCTGCCTGAAAGGTTTCGAAAACTGCCCCTGGAAATAGTAGAGCGGGAGATGGACTGGCAGCGGCACATGTGGAACAGGCCTCCTGAAATAAGGAATGACAGCCAGCCCTTTATAACAGGCTTTGTGCCACTGGGGATGAATAAACTCTATGCGGCAAATTTTGGAAGGGTCAGGGCTTATTTGTTCTATAACCTTTTGCCCCAGATGGGATTTTCCCTGATTATCACCGGCTTGATCATCCTGTCGTTCATTCTGGTCTTGCGCAGCCTTCGCTCACAGCAAAGGTTGCTGGAACAAAAAAACGACTTCATTGGGAATATGACCCATGAGCTGAAGACCCCCGTGGCCACCGTAGGCGTTGCCCTTGAGGCCATGAAGAGCTTTGATGTGCTAAAAAACCCCGAAAAGGCTGTTGAATATATTGATATGGCCCGGCACGAGCTCGACCGCCTGGGTATGATGACCGACAAAATTCTCAAGACTTCTGTGTTCGATTATGAAACAGAAATAAGGAACAACAAAAAGGTGGTGGATTTGAAGGAAATTATGGAGAAAGTAATGGCCTCCTTCCTACTGGTGGCCGAGAAGAAAGGCATCCGCTTCCGGTTTGATCCTAAGGGGAATGCCAGCTTGCTTGGCCACGAGGACCACCTGACCCAAATGATCTACAATCTGGTGGACAATGCCTTTAAATATGCAGGAAGCAGTCCTGAAATAAAACTCTCGCTGGAAGAACAGGATAACCAAATAATACTGAAGGTTGCTGATCAAGGACCAGGTATTGGACAACAGCATCAAAACAGGATCTTTGAAAAGTTTTACCGCATCCCTTCAGGGGATGTGCACACTGTAAAGGGTTATGGACTGGGATTGAATTATGTGGCAGGGGTTGTTAAAAGCCACGGAGGGAAAATTTCAATAGAGAGCAGGCCTGGGGCTGGTGCGATTTTTGAGGTAATAATCCCAAAAAGCATCTGACATGGAAAAAATCAGGGTGTTGTATGTGGAAGATGAGCCATTCCTGGCAAGGATAGTCAAGGAAAGCCTTGAAAGCCGTGATTTTGAGGTAAGCCTTGTAGCAAGTGGAGCAGATGCCATTCCTGAATTTGAAGCCTTCAAGCCACAGATCTGTGTTCTCGATGTAATGCTTCCGCAAAAAGATGGTTTTTCCATTGCAAAGGAAATCAAAGCACTCAGCCCGGGGATGCCCATTATTTTCCTGACGGCCAAGGTGCAGACCGAAGACCTCCTGAAGGGTTTTGCCTCGGGTGGAAACGATTACCTGCGCAAGCCTTTCAGCATGGAAGAACTCATCGTGAGGATCCATAACCTGCTCAACATTACTGCAAACCCTCAGCCAAACTCTGCAGGTAATGGTCCAGAGAAGATCAGCCTTGGGCGCTTTGTGTTTTACCCCGAGTTGCTTGAGCTCCACTATGATAATTCGGTAAAAAAGCTTTCGCAAAGAGAAACCCGCTTGCTGCAAATGCTTACCGGCGATATGACCATACCTGTCCTGCGCAAGGACATCCTGCTCGAATTGTGGGGCGATGATTCATTTTACAACAGCCGTAACCTGGATGTTTACATTTCACGCCTGCGCGACTACTTCTCGGGCGATCCCAACATAGAGATCATCACCAAGAAAGGCGTTGGCTATCATTTCGTTGTGCGATCCTCCGACGATTAAACCCTTCCACCTGTATGAAAACCTTTATTGCTCTAAAAGCTTCCTGGTTCTGTCTCGCAGCAATGCTTTTCCTTTTCGCCTGTGCTCCAAAAACCACACAGGTGGTTTCGGGCTGGCAAGTTTGGGCCTCCGGCATTGAATCTGAGCAGAGACGGGTGGCAGCAATGACTTTGGATAAAAAAACAAAACTGGAATATGAAACTGCCAATGACGAAAAAAACCTTTACCTTTTCTTTCAGACTGATGACCCAGTTACCAGGATGAAGATCCTCAGGACTGGACTTACAGTAAAAATCACTGCTCCCGGGAGCACACAAGGACCTGCCATTTTGAAGTATCCTGTCCCGGAAGAAAGGATCACCCTATTTGATGGGGTGGGCCGTACTCCTTCTTCAGCTGAAAGGCCTTCAGGAAGGCAGGGCACAAGGCGTGGCGGGCAGAACCCTCCCGATGCAGGGGTGACGTTTCAAAGGGCGTTGGCAGAACAAAAAGCGATGTCGCTCAACGGCTTTCTGAACCACCCCAACGGAATGGTTGCCCTTGAGCAAGGAGAAGGTATTCAGCTGAATGTCGGCATGGACCCCAATGGGATGATGTTTTATCAAATCACCATCCCACTTTTCGCCCTGGTTGAAACGCAGCAAACCCCTGAAATGACCGAAAGTGAATTTATTGTCGAAGTTTCTCTTTATGGGATGGAAAGGCCTGCAGGGCCCATTGGCAGTTTTGGAGGTCCCGGCATGGGTGGAGCGCGCAGGGGCGGAGGCATGAGGCCCGGCGACCCAATGAGCGGAATGCCCTATGAAGGTCGGCCTGCAGGGCCGCAATCCGGAAGCAGTGAGTTCTCAAGAATGACTAAAGACGAAGGGTTCCGCTTTGCCTTCAGATTGGCTTCAAAACCTTAACATTCACAAATACCAGCTGTCTGAGTTTTATCCTTTGCCTGTTTTGGGCAGAGGATTTTTTTTTCGACAATGGTGAATCGGATCTGTTTTTGTCCTATATTTGCACAAATAACCACCTTTTGTGCAAATGCGCATATCTTCATAATCCTATGACAACCAAAGAGCAGATCCTATCAGAAGCCCGCAAGGTATTCGAGAAATTCGGATACAACAAGACCAGCATGAGCGACATTGCCCAGGCTGCACGCAAAAGCAGGCGCACCCTGTACAGTTATTTTGCAAATAAGGAAGAGATTTTTCAAGCCGTTATTGAAGTCGAAATTGACGCCCTGGCCGGAACCCTCAGTGAGCTGATAGAGAAGCCTATACCTGCCTGCAATAAACTCAGGGAATATATGCATATCAGGATGAATGCGGTGAAAAAGCTCACCATTTATTACGATGCCATCCGCCGTGACCTCTCAGACAACCTGGGGTTGATCGAAAAGATCCGCCGTAATTATGACAAAATGGAGCGGGAAATGATAAGCCTAATGCTTAAACAAGGTGTTAAAGAGGGGGCTTTCCGAATCACTGACCCACAGCTTGTGGCAGGGGCAATTGTAATGGCCACCAAAGGATTTGAACTGCCCCTGATCATGGGTCAGGATGGTTACGATCACAACCAACTGATTGACCCTTTGATCGATATGTTCTACCATGGAATCCTGATTAAATAAACAGATCTGCAAACTGGTATGAAAAGACTGGCTGAATTTATCATCCGTTCGAGGAAAGGAATCATAGGGCTGGTAGTCCTGATTACCCTGATCCTGGGGTATTTCATCAAAGACCTTAAGGTGAATCCAGATGTGCTGGGCTATTTACCCGAAGACGATCGCGCGGCCATATTGTTCAGGGAAGTGGGGGAGCAATATGGGGGTAACGACCTGGTCATTGTGGGCCTTGAAGGCCGTGATGTGTTCACCTATGAGATGCTTGACCTGGTGCGACAGGTAACCGACAGCATGCGCACCATTGCAGGGATAAGCTATGTCACCAGCCTTACCAATGTAATCGATATCAAGAGCACGGAATATGGCATTGAGATCGGGCGGCTGGTGGATGAGTTTGAAATCCCGCAGAATGCTGATGAACTGGAGCGAATCAGGGCCTATGCAATGTCGAAGGACTTGTACAAGGGCAACCTGGTATCGGCTGATTGCACTTCTACCCTGGTTATGGGAAAAGTAATGACAGGTGCTGATCGTACGAAAGCTGTAGAAGCCATACAGCAAAAACTGGAAGGCATCCCTTTCGGCGGCAGGTTTTATTACGGGGGGATGCCCGTTACGCTGCTCGAGCTCAGCAATGTGATCATCCGCGATGTCAAGTTCATTGCCCCTGTTGCCTTTCTTTTGATCTGCCTGGTTTTGTACCTGGGCTTTTTGAATAAGCGGGGCGTTATCCTGCCGATGATATCGGTGATCATTGCCATTATCTGGACCATGGGCCTTGTAAGCCTGCTGGGATATGAGCTCACCATTATCACCAACGTTATCCCCGTGATCCTGATGGCAGTAGGTAGCGCTTATGCAATCCACGTGGTCAACCGCTTCCAGGAAGAAGTGAAGGACGATTCAAGGGAAGCCTTGAAGCGCGCATTAAGCTTTGTAATTATCCCGGTCTTCCTGGCCTCGCTGACAACCGTATTTGGCTTCATCAGTTTCATTGCGGGCTCTTACCTCACCATGATCCGTGAGTTTGGCATCTTCAGCGCCCTGGGGGTATTGTTTTCCCTGCTGTTGGCCGTATTCTTTGTTCCTGCCCTGCTGGCTGTCTTACAGGGCAAGGATGCTGAAAAGACCAAAAACAAAACCGCTCCCGCCTTCCTCCGGACTCTCACCCTGGGCATTGAACGTTGGGCATTGAACCACCACCGCCAGGTCCTGTGGGTTTGGGGGTTATTGATCCTGCTGAGTTTATTGGGCATTACCCGCATCGAACGCAGAGTCGACCTGGTGGATTACTTCAGGGAAAACAACATCGTTCAGCAAAGCGAGAAATTGCTCAAGGAAAAGTTCAACGGCAGCGTGCCCCTCTATGTCAACATTAAGGGAGATATTCAAAGCCCAGAAGGCTTGAAACTGATGAAGGAAACCCAGGACTTTATGGACGGGTTTGACTACATCCCTTTCAGCCAGTCGGTGGCCGACTTGATTGAAGAGATGAATGAGGTAATGGGTGAAGGCAAACAAATCCCTGATGATCAATCGAAGATTGCCCAGCTGTGGTTCCTGCTCGACGGTCAGGAGATCATGGAACAATTGGTCAATTTTGACCTGACCGAAGGTCTGATTCAGGGCTATGTGGCAACCACCGATCTGCAAGTATTGCGCGAAATTGAGATAAACTTTGAATCATTTGCCCGGGAACACAGCCGGGGTGATTTCCAGGTGGAGGTGACTGGCATCCCGATCATGTTCAAAAAGCTGGACGACAGCATCATCAAGAGTCAGATCTACAGTCTGATCCTGGCCATATTGTTGGTGGTGGCGCTGGTCAGCATTCTGCAGCGCTCGTTTCTCAGGGGGCTGCTGACGGTTATTCCCGTGTTTGTCACCCTGATTGTACTTTTCGGCACCATGGGGCTGACAGGTATCCCCCTCGACATTGCCACGGTGCTTACAGGCAGCGTAACCATTGGGATTGGCATAGACTACGCAATCCACTTCATGTCGCATTTCGGCAAATCGTTCCTTGAAGGGAAAAACATCCGCGCAAGCATCGGGCAATCCATTGAGGTGAGCGGTCGCGCCATCCTCCTCAATATGCTTGCAGTCACCATTGGCTTTGCCGTATTGCTGTTCTCCAACCTTGTGCCCCTTCAGCGCTTCGGATTATTGATTGCAGTCACCATGATCGTGTCGGCAATGGCGGCCCTGACCTTGCTGCCTGTAGCACTCCTGCTGTCGGGCGAAAGCATCAGCAAGATTTTCGGCAAACGCGAATCTTTAAGAAAGAGACTGAACATTTATAAAAAATAACCAAAATCGTGCGTTATGAAAACCAGGCTTTTATCCTTAGTGGCAGTCTTACTTTTTTTGACTTCAGCCCCTGCGCCCCTTTTTGCCCAGGATGTGGCTACAATATTGCAAAAAATAGACCAGGTCCTGTTTCAGCCCAATGACCAGACCAGCAATGTGCGTATGGTCCTGACCGACCGTAATGGGAATGAGCGCGTACGCGAGGCCTCTGTCTGGCAAAAGGGCTCCGACAAGCGCCTGTTCCGCTTTACAAGGCCCGCCTCAGAGGCAGGCATCGCTTTCCTCTCGCTGCCCGACGACCTGATGTACTTGTATATGCCTGCCTTCGGACGAGAGCGCCGCATCGCCTCACACGTCAAGAACCAGTCCTTTGCAGGAACCGACTTCTCTTACGAGGACATGGAAACAAAAGAATATGCAAGAACTTATACGGGCCGGATCCTGCGGGAAGAAGGCAACCTCTATGTTCTGGAGTTGACAAGCTTGCCCAACATCAGGAGCGACTACTCAAAAATGATCGTTGCCGTCAACAAGCAAACCTTCACCCCTGAGCGCTCAGAGTCGTATGACAGGGGGGGGAACCTGGCCAAGACCGCCGCCTACACCTGGAAACGCCAGGGCAATTACTGGTTTCCCAGTGAAATCTTCCTGAAAGACGAAAAGAAAGGCTCAGCCACCCGCATGGTGATGTTCGATGTGAAGTTCGACACCAACATAAGCGACCAGGTGTTCACCCTTAGGAACCTGACGAGTTTCTGACCCGGTCACCTATCATCATAACCTGCATGGAGAAAGAGCTAAGCAGGTTTCGTGCCCATGGGGCCTGTTCGCCATGACTTGTTCATTACGGAGTTATTTTAAGGATTCCACTGTTTTCATTCAATTATTCATTCCATTATGAAACGAATTGTTTTATTTCTGATCATTTTCCTTCCGTTTATTGTGCGGGCCCAGGACCAAATTGTATTGCGCGGTGAGCTGAATGCCAATCAGCGTATGCTCCTTAACGACGGGAATGACTGGGCATGGAACGAGAATCGTCTGGATCTGGCCCTTGAAAAGCGCTTTGAAAAAACAAGGTTTTTCGGCAACCTATGGCTGCGGCATCTTGGGGCCCCTGCCCTGAGCAACAGTGCGGGCCTGTATTCGCAAGACCGGATAAACCCCTGGAGCCTGGATATCCGCGAAGCTTATGCCGAAGTGCGGGGATTCTTTTTTGAAAGCCTCGACCTGAAGGTTGGACGGCAGCGCATCGCATGGGGAACCTCAGATATGTTAAGCCCCACTGATATGCTTAACCCCTATGATCTGGAGGACATCCTTGATTTCGGGCGAAAAAACGGGTCGGATGCCCTTAACCTGACTTGGTATTTCGATGACGCGTGGTCGTTGCAGGCGATATACATGCCCTGGTTTAGGCCTGCCAATCTCCCGCTGGGACCCTTTTCCAATGTCTTCAGCTCCTCCATTGAACTGTCGGAAGGACTGACATTGAATGAATATTCCGACCGGCTCCGCATGCCCCGCCACAACCTAAAGGAAGGTGCATCGATTGGCTTCAGGATGAAAGGGTTTGCCCTGAATACCGATGTGTCCCTCAGCTATATCTACGGCCGCGAAACTCTGCCCCTGGTTAATGGGCTGATCCTCTCCCCTGCCGGTATGCAGGGAGAAACCAATGTGGAAAGCACCTTGTTCTTTCCCCGTTACCAGATGCTTGGGGCCGACCTGGCAAGCACCCTTGGAAATGTGGGCGTCTGGGCTGAAGCAGCGGTGTTTTTCCCTGATGAAGAGGTCGTGATGACCACCGATATAAGCCAGCTGTATGGACAACCCCAAGGCTCGGTCACCAGCGACAGCCTCCTGCTCGAGAAGACCCCTTACACCCGCTTTGTCGTTGGGGCTGACTATACTTTCACCAACGGGGTTTACCTCAACGTCCAGTTTATGCATGGCTTCCTGCACGAAAGGGGAAAAGGCTTGCTCAACGACTACCTGATTTTTGCTTGCGAACGGGGCATCCTTCAGGACAGATTGCTGCTCAGGCCCCTTGCAGGCGGAGTGGTGATTTCTGACTGGGATATGCCCAAAGAAAATTACGCAGTGTTTTATACCCCTGAAATAATCTATAAAGGCATTGATAATTTCGAAATATCACTGGGCGCCTTTTTATTTGAGGGAAAAGGAACCAATATTTTCGCGGGATTCACAGACTACAATATGCTTTCAGCAAGAGTAAAGTATAATTTCTGAATTTTCCCTGCTTCCCCAAAGGGTGAAAACCCTTTGCTTCAAGCAATGAACATTTTTGACCTAAATGCATTTATTTATCTAAATGAGTTAGGTATCAAGAATTTTTGCGAAAAATGAAAAAGGCTTTCCTGATTATCTTCGATCTTTTTCTGGTCCTGCAGCTCATTGCTCAGGGAACAGCTGTTACAATAAGTGGATCCACCAGGTCGTCTGTTGATCGACAGCCGCTTCCTTTCGTTACCATACAGGCTTTTCAGGCCTCTGACAGCAGTTTTGTCACCGGAACCGTAAGCGACGTCCAGGGTATTTTCAGCATCAGCGGATTATCAACAGGAGATTACCTGCTGAAAACTTCTTTCGTCGGCTTTGATGATAAGTTCACCCCCTTTCACGTGGGGCGCCTCAGCTCTTTTCTTGATTTGGGAAACATCTTTATGGATGAGAGCAGCCTTTCGCTCGAAGGGGTTACCATCACCAGCATCCGCGAGGAAGTGGTCTCATCCATGGACCGAAAGGTCTATACAATTGACGAGAATTTGAGCCAGCTTGGAGGCTCAGCCCTCCAGGCCATCCAAAACCTTCCGGGAGTGACCATTGACAGGGACGGAAAAGTATCCCTGAGGGGAAGTGACCAGGTGACAATCCTCATCGACGGCAAACAAACAGCCATCACGGGGATCGGCTCACAATCGGGATTGGAGAACATTCCTGCTTCAGCCATTGCTGGCATAGAAATCATCAACAACCCCTCGGCCCGGTATGATGCCAGCGGAATGGCAGGCATCGTCAACATTATTTTCAAGAAAGAACAGAAGCATGGCTGGAATGGCCGTGCCGGCCTCACCCTTGGGGCCGGGGCCTTATCACTCAAAAAGGATAACCTGCCCGGCATCAGGGATCAGTACCGGTTTACTCCCAAGGTCAACCCTTCGCTCTCTGCCAACTATCGAAAGAACGCCCTTAACTTTTTCGTTCACGGCGATTTACTGTATCACAAAACCATGATGAAAAGTGAGTTCTTCCTCAGGGAATACGAAAGCAGCCCTGCGGTAAATCAGCAATGGCTTGAAAACCGAACCCAGCCCATTTACAATGTTCGGGGTGGACTCGATTATTCGCCCAATGAGCGTAACACCTTCACATTCTCAGCCCTTTTCAATTACAGGGAATATACCGATCTGGGCGACCTCCCTTACCTGCATGCCGGCACAGGGGAAGAAATGCGCCTGTGGACCTATTATGAAAACGAGGTGAACCAAACGCTTTTTGCCACGATAACCCACAAGCACAGCTTCATCCAGCCGGGCCACAGCCTGACCTCTGCAATAAACTATTCCTTCCGTAGAAAAGATGAGGTGTTTTATTTCGATAATCGGCAGCATGGCATTTTAGGAACCGACACCACGGCGCTCATCGCCGATGAAAATATTGTTGACCTGACGGTGGATTACGTAAGACCCTTGCGGGCTGGCCGCCTTGAAGCAGGCACCAAGCAAATGGCCCGCATCTTCCCAAATGACATTGTCTTCACCCCCGGCGTAAATTCCATCCTTGATCCGGGACTCGCAGGCACGGCCGAATATCGTGAATATATGTCGGCCGCTTACGCAAACTACGTGTACGAGCTGAAATCCCTTGAACTGGAAGCGGGTTTACGTGCAGAGTATTCTAAAATTGATTACCTCGTTGACCCCAATCACAGCGTGTATGAAAGCGATGGCTTCGATTACTTCGGATTGTTTCCCAATGTTCGGGCGTCCTGGCTGATCACCGATAATAGCCGGCTGACGGGTTTCTACAACCGTCGCGTCGACCGCCCTTCAGAAAGCATGCTCAGGGTCTTCCCCACCTATGCTGACCCCGAGATCCTGAACATCGGCAACCCAACCCTTATCCCGCAATACACCCAGTCCTTTGAATTGGGTTACCGCAGGTCCTTTGAAAAGGGCTATGTTTATGGGGCGGCTTATCATCGCATTTCCAGGAACATCCTGACAAAGATCATCACCGAAATCCCTGAGAGCAACCGCCTGGCATCCGTAAACCAGAATGCAGGCAAAGGTTACAATACAGGCCTGGAGCTGGTTGTGGCAGGCCAAATGGCTTCCCGGCTCAAGCTCAGTCTCAACACCAACATTTACCTGAATGAAATTGCCGCCTTTGAAATCGAGAATGCCTACCCCTCTATTATTTCATTTGCCCGGGAGGAACAATCGGCCTATGCAGGCAATGCCAAGCTGATCGTGGACATTGACCTCCCGAGTGATTGGGCCCTCCAGCTGACAGGCACCTATTTATCGCCCGACATCATTCCCCAGGGAAAAATCCTTGCAAGGTATTATGTGGATGGCGGGATAAAAAAAGAAGTGCAGGGTGGCCGGGGTGAATTGTTCCTCAATGCGTCCGACATTTTCAATACCCTGGTGGTAAAGCACGAACTGGAAGGCAGCAATTTCAGCATTTCCTCACAGGATTATTACGAAACCCAGGTAGTCCGTATCGGGTATCAGTATCGCTTTTAATTTTTTTACAAAGCCCGCTGGCAGGGAAAAGTTTTATCATCTCCGAATCAAAAGCTGGCAGCCCTGATACCGGGCTGTCAGCTTTTGTTTTTCCAAACCAAATATCAGGCAAAAAACACCTCTGCCATCACGGCCCTGATACCCTTTTCTGAATATTCCTAAACTGTATCCGGCTCGGAGATCAAACGAATCTTAAACGTAGCTTAGACGTACTTAAAACGTAGTTTAAACGTGTACTGTACGTCTGAACTACGTCTTATCTACGTGTTAACTACGTCTGAACTACGTCTGAACTAAGAATATGGATCGGCTCTGCAAAGGTTCTACTCAGTCGGACTTATTGGAAAATTAAGGGAGGCGTCTGTGCAAACAAAAAACAGCAAGGTATCCTAAGAGACACCTTGCTGTTCGTTTGTTAAAAAAGTACTAATTAGAGTTCAGAAATAAAAACTCGCTTATTCCATTGCCGGGATGTGGGGAAATTTCTTTTCTTTTTAGGTCCTTTTGATAAATCCTTGCAGTAAAACCGGCTGCAATTATTCCACAATGATTTCATCCACGAAAATGTACGCATCACCCCCGGCACCCAGGTGCCATTGGGGAATGATGCCGAAGTTGGTGGCCTTCACCTTTACAAAGCGGGCTTTAGTATTGATCCTTGCGCCAAAATCTTTCACCACGTAGCTGTAATCGTCGATGGGTACGGTGTTCTCAACAAAGGCCACCCTGACGAAGTCTTCTCCATCATCGCTGACATAAAAACTGACATCAACGGGCATCCAGATCCATGAGCGGATTTCCTGGACAAAGCCGGCAGCCACGTATTTGATGGGCTGAACCTTTCCCAGGTCGACAATGGCTTCGAAGTCGGTGCCGGTATAGCCCTGCCATCCGCCGAGCCGCCAGTTTTCACTGCCCCTGAGTCCGTCGATGAGGGCTTCTTCCCCACCCGCGTGGTAATTCGGAGCCCATTCCGTAAGGATATCTATGGAGCGTTCAATATTCAGCTTCACGAAGGAGGCTTTTACAGGAAAGCTATACCCCATTCCTTCCTGGAAAGTAACAGCCTTTACGGTCACGGTGGTATCGAGGGTAATAGGGCCTTCGTATTTGTTTGATTCCCGGGTAGGTGTGGTTCCATCGAGGGTGTAATAGATATCCAGACCGGGCTGTATGGCTGCCATTTCTATTTGGGCAGATTCCCTGATGCGGGCGCCTTCGGAGATGATGGCAGGGACCGGAACGATGAGCTCATCCTGGATAAATGTCACTGGCACGTGCTCATCCTGGCTTCCCCATTCCTGGTTGGGCTTGCTGCCCATCTCAAAATGCAAATGCCCACCCTCCATAATGGCATCGTGAGCAATATAGGAATACGGATGTTCCTGACCATTGAGGCTGGCCGACTGGATATAGAAATTCTTCTCGGAGACCTTGTTGGCGGTAATTTTAAAAACATTTCCGTTTTCGAGGGTAATTTCCATTTCCTCAAACCAAGGGGTGCCAATGATATATTCGGGCAAGCCGGGGGTCACGGGATAAAATCCCATGGCACTCATAATCAGCCAGGCCGACATCTGCCCGCAATCTTCATTGCCACTCAAGCCATCAGGCAGGTTTGAATACTGGGTGTCCATAATTTCCCGGACCCTTTGCTGGGTTTTCCAGGGCTGGTTTACGAAGTTGTAAAGATAAGCCATATGGTGGCTGGGTTCGTTACCATGGGCATACTGTCCAATCAGGCCGGAAATATCCTTCTGGTCACGTCCGGTAATTGGTGCAGCGGTGGTGAATAACTCATCCATCTTTGCTGCCAGTTGTTCCTTACCACCGTGTAAAGTGTAAAAACCAGTGATATCCTGGGGAACATAGAAGCTGTATTGCCAGGAGTTTGCCTCTGTAAAATGCCAGTCAACGGTGGTTGGGTCGAAAGGCGTCAGCCAGTTCCCGTTGAGCTTAGGCCGCATAAAACCCGTGGAGGGATCGAAGATGTTTTTGTAAAATTGTGCCCTTTTAATAAAGTCACGATAAACGTCATCCCGTCCCAACTCTTTTGCCATCTGGGCAATGGTCCAGTCATCGTAGGCATACTCAAGGGTTTTGGAAATGGATTCGTGTTCCTTATCTCCGGGGATATAGCCATGCTCGCGGTAAGCAGCAAGACCCAGATGATCCTGCATAGCACTATGCAACATAGCCTCAAGGGCTTTATCAGCATCAAAATCCCTCAAGCCTTTCATATAGGTATCCACAATCACAGGCACGCTGTGATAACCGATCATGGTGCCTGTTTCATTGGCGGCAAGTTCCCAAACCGGAAGCATCCCCCCTTTTTCGTACATATCGAGCATGACCTTCACAAAGTCAATGCTTCGTGTGGGCTCCAGGATGGTCATCAGGGGGTGCCAGGTACGGTAGGTATCCCACAAGGAAAAAACAGTATAGTTTGTAAAATCTTCAGCAGTGTGGGTGTTCTTATCCATTCCCCTGTAGCGGCGGTCCACATCCATAAAGGTGTTTGGCTGGAGATATGCGTGATACATGGCAGTATAGAACACTTCCATTTGTTCGGGGGTTCCACCCTTTACCCTGACCTTACCCAATTCATTGTTCCAGGCCTCAAAGGCTTGCTGGCGGATCTCATCAAAATTCCACCCGGGTATTTCAGCCTTCAGGTTTTTATAGGCTCCTTCATGGTCCACAGCAGAGATGGCGACCTTCACTTCGACCGGTGCATTGTCGGAAGTATCAAAGCCCACAAAGGCCTTCACGTTCAAGCCTTGTGCAAATAACAGATCAGGCTGAAGTGCATCGTCAAGGGCAATGCCTTTTCGCACAATGGGCCTGGAGAATTCCATATGGAAAAACCAGATCATGTCGTTGGCCCAGTTTGTTGAGCGTCGCATCCCGCGAATCTCGGTATCGCTGACAAACTCAATCCAGGAATCGGTCACCCGGTCACGGTGCTGCAGATCGATGATCAGATTGGCCTCAGCGCCCTCCGGGAAGGTGTAGCGGTGGTATCCTACCCGGGTGGTGGCGGTCATTTCGGCCTGCACGCCGGGCTTGTCGAGAAACACGCTGTAATAGCCTGCTTCGGCCTTTTCGTTTTCTTTTTTGAAGGGAGACAGGTAATCGTCGTTGATGAATTTAGGTTCACCCACAACGGGCATCAGCAGGATGTCGCCATAATCGCCGACGCCTGTCCCATTCAGTGTAGTAT
>JAAYLH010000078.1 GCA_012521995.1 Bacteroidales bacterium
GATAACTCCGGACTGCTGAACGCCTCGGCCGACGACAACGCCACCCTGGTGGTGGTGAACGAGGCCAAGGGCGACATCGCAGTGAGCCTCGAAGCGGGGGCCCGCGGCGACGGCCTGGCAAGCATCATGGTGCCCGAGGCCTATGTGGGCGACCTGGTGCAGGTCTACCTGGTGTTTAACACCCTGGAAAGCCTGCTGGCCACCGGCGGCCGCGAAAGCATCGCCGACAGCGTCTATGCAGGTGCCGTAACGGTACTGGCTTAGACTGTTGAATGTGAAAACACCTCCTTCGCGGGTTGGCGGGGGAGGTGTTTTTTTTGAGGTTTCGGGTGTCGGGTGTCGGGTGTCGGGTGTCAGGTGTCGGGTGTCAGGTCTTGCCCCAAGCTCTAACCCTTGTTTGCCAGTTTTTGGAGGCGTTTGATTCGTTCGTTCATGGGGGGGTGTGTGCTGAGGAGGCTTTGGAGGCCGCCGAAGAAGGGGTTGACGATGAAGAGGTGGCTGTCGGAGGGTTTGCCGTTGCGGATGGGGATGCTGGCGGCCCCTCTGCCAAGCTTATTGAGGGCGTTTGCCAGGCCCATAGGGTAGCCCGAAATGTGTGCCCCGCCTTCATCGGCCTCGTATTCGCGGGTGCGTGAGATGGCCATGCGGATAAGCATGCCGGCCAGGGGCAATAAGAGCACGCCGATATAGACCAGGGGGTTTCTTGAGGTAGAGCTTGTGCGTCCCATTTGCCCCACGAAGGTGATGGCGCCTACCAGGGTGGCGGCTACGGTGCTGGTGAGGGTGTCGCGGTTCTTGACGTGGCTCAGCTCGTGGGCCATCACTCCTGCCAGCTCCTCGTCGTTGAGCAGGGAGAGGATGCCCTGGGTGGCGGCCACCGCCGCGTGTTTTGGACTACGTCCCGTGGCAAAGGCGTTGGGGGTGTTGTCGGGCACAATATACACCTTGGGCATGGGCATATGCGCTTCTTTCACCAGGCGCTCAACGATTGTATAAAGCCGTTCGTTTTGGCCCGGTTTCACTTCCTTTGCACGGTAACGGCTCAGCACGATCTTATCGCTGAACCAATAGCTGACCCCGTTCATAACCATGGCAATGATGAATGCAATCACTGCGCCTTGGGGGCCTCCCAGGAGCCTGCCGGCAATGATCAGCAATGCCGAGAGGACGGAAAGCAGCAAAAAGGTCTTAAACTGACTTTTCATGTTTCCTTAGATTTTATCCTTTATTGATCCTGTTTTCTGAACAGAATTGTTTTTTATAAAATACAACAGTCAAATTTAAAGCAATTATTGAATATTTTCCTATAAGATTATTTTATCTTGTTTCTTCGCGCAATCAGGAGAAAGGAATAATCGTACCCGGGCATGTTTGAGCGTTGAGGAATCCTAAATAAAAGGTGATTCCGCTCAGGGTTTCCTGTGAAAGCTGTCGGGTAGTTCTCCTTTTTCAGGAGATATTTTTTTGAATACATAAATTAGAAAGGATTATTTTGATTATTTCCATAATAGTCCTTAACTTTCGACAAATTCTGAATTGAATTTTTACACAATTTCATTTAAACAATAAGAGCGTTATGGCAGGATTTATTGATGAGTTTCTGAAGAGCTATGGTCCGGAAGTGACCCAGCAAATGTCGAAGAATTTTAATGTGGACCAGGGGACGGTACAGAAATTGATACCGGCGCTTGCGCCCCTGATCCTTTCGGGGCTGAAGAAGCAAAAGGATACGCAAGGGGGAGATGCACGGGTTGACCACATCCTGAACAAGTATGGGGATTCTTCTGTGCTGAACAATATTAAGGACCTGATCTCGGCCAAGTCGCATGAAACGCAGGTTGACCCCAACCTGGGCGGACTGCTTGGCAACAACGGGGGTGTACAGGCTGCACAGGCCCTGGGCAGCAAGCTGAACATTGACACTTCAACAATTATGAAGATGATCCCCGCCCTTTCGCCCCTGATCCTGGGTGCGCTTTCGAAAAAACGCGACACGGAGAGCAAAGGGCTTTCGGGTATCGGTGCTTTGCTTGATGCCGATGGCGATGGCAGCATCCTGGACGATGTGGCAGGCTTCCTGATGAAAAGCGGCGGCACCAAGGGTGCATCCACTGGCGGAGGCATTTTGGGCGCACTGCTCAAGGGTTTTGGCCGGCGCAGCTAGATCTTTTGATTGATATCAAAAAGAAAAGGAACAGGGAGCGCCCTGTTCCTTTTCTTGTTTTCTCCGGGCCCTTTCATTGAATGGAAAGGCAGTGTACTGTCGTTATGGTTTGAGGGGGGTATTGCCTCCAAAGAGGTTTTGATTGAAAAGCGCTGCCAAAAGACTTTCAAGCTTTTCATCCAGGCCCTGATGCTCTGTAATGATTTGCTCACGCATCCGGGCAAGCATTTGTTGTCTTTTTTCTATGAGCGCCCTCAGCAATTCATTGTCCTGATCCATGGGGAGGTGGTTGTTTTGGTGTGGCGACAAAAACTGGCGGGGTTTTCAACGCTGACCAAATGTAGAAAAAAAACGCACGCACCCTTGTCCTGCACCATTAAATATTTATTAACAAATTAGGGGGGGATGAGAAATGAGAAGTTGAGGAGTTGAGGAGTTGAGGAGTTGAGAAGTTGAGGAGTTGAGAAGTTGAGAAGTTGAGGAGTTGAGGAGTCTCAAAACCAATGACTTATGACCTGACACCTGACACCCGAAACCCGAGACCTTTTGATTTGCGATTAACGATTTTTGATTTGCGATTTCCCAAAAACTTAAACCTTGAATCCGATGGTTAGCGGATCCGCCGAAAGTCGGACAGGCGAAGCTCTGAAACCTGGAACCCCAAACCTTTACAGCCTCCTGAACCACTGTACAAGGGGGATGGGGAGGGTTTCGCCTTCAGCGCGTATGCCTGCGAAGCCAAACTGGAAGGCGGCCTCGGGGCGTGTCTGGAAACGCATGCCGGGGATGATGGCCAGGATGGCGCTGCGCTGGCTTGTATAGGTCTCGGTGATTGTGTAATATGAATCGGTTTCCCAATTGTAATAGGTGTTCTGAAAGGTCTCGGTTCGTTCAGGACCTGCGGGCAGGTAGAAGGAATCGAACACAATGCTGAGGGTGCGCCCTACCTTAAACATCCCACTTGCAGAAAAGAGGAAACTGCCTTCGTGCCTGGTTTCCTCACGATAGTTCTCGGAGTAATCCCAGTAGTTTGGGTTGTATTCGTAGATTTCTTCCTTATAGCGCAAGCCGGCATAGCCTGCGGAGAAGGTGAAGTTTTTGACGCGATCGCCATAGGTGATGGCGCCAAAGGGCAGTGCGCCCAAAAAGTCAGGGATGCCCCAGGATCCTGTGCCCAGCAGCATGCCAAGCCCAAGGTGCCAGTCATTCTTCAGGGGGATTGTGTATTTGGCGCTGCCTACAATGGGGTATCCAATCCAGGACGTCATCACACCCAGCCCCAGGTTTTCTGATACCCCAAATTGGAAGTCGGGCCCGTAAAGGTTCCACAGGATATAGTTTTCACCTTTCTGGACAGGCAGGCCGTTGGTAGTGATGAAATAACGGGTGGAGAACACCTCGCCGGGCACATATACGCCGCGTTCGTCCAGTTCACGGCTGGCCACCTCACGGATCTCTCTGATCTCGTGGCGCGGGATATATACCTGGCCAAGTTCTTCTGTTTCGATCAAAACTTCCCGGGCGTCCTGCGAGAGGATGTGCCCGTAGAACCGCGCCCCATCGTGCTTGACGATCACGAAAACCTTGGGAGCGCTTGTTTCAGCTTGCCCGGTGGGCTCCTGGGCAAATACCGTTGGCCGGCCAACAAACAAAATCATCAGGAAGATCAGGCATGCAGGGATGAATTTTTTCATCGGTCAGTTCATGCTTTTGTTTGGAATAATCCCGGCTTTTACCGGCAGGTCAGAGCAGAACGAAAGTAATAAATTTTCTTAGATAAATTAAAAATGGTGGATAAAGGCTCAGGTCCCGGCTTTCATTTAAAGCGGAAAAAGATTTGTTTTTTGATTTTTTGCAGTTTTACAAATTTCAGGCTTAAATACAATTCGGGATAATGTATTAAAAATCAATTCTTAAATCCCACAATTCAGCTATCGTATACATATATTTGGTTTATTTTATCATCTTGATTTATTGTTTCATAAAGAAAATGCATAGATTCACCCGAATAATAGAATAGAAATGATTGTTTTATTTCAATAAATTTTTATTTTTGGTATACCCATTTTTAATCATGAACCAAAACTTACAGAAATGAGAAATTACCTTAAGCTATTTGCAGGATTTCTTTTCCTGGGTGGACTTGCAGTGGCCTTTAATGGCTGCCAGAAGGATCTGGCGACAGACCCCGGAGCAACTGAAAGTGATATTGTCAGGGGTCAGTACATTGTGGTGTACCATGATGGCGTTCAATTAAAGTCAGAAGGTGTCATAACCTACGAGGAAGGCATTTCGCAGATGAGGACGGCCACGCTGGATCTGCTGAGGGAATATAAGGTGCCTGAGAAGAACCTGGGTTATGTGTACAGCTTTGCCCTGGAAGGATTTTCGGCCGAACTGGACGATGATGCCTTTATCGCCCTGCGCAATGATCCTCGGGTGAAGTATATTGAGCCTGTGTATAAGGTAAAGGCCTTTGGCAGCCAGAGCAATGCCACCTGGGGCATAGACCGGGTGGATCAGCGGGCACTGCCATTAAATCAGACCTATACCTATGAGAGTACCGGCACGGGGGTCCGAGCTTATATAATTGATACGGGAATAAATTACGGACACGTTGAATTTGGCGGGCGTGCTGTCTTTGGTTTTGATGCCTTTGGCGGGAATGGCCAGGATGGCAATGGCCACGGTACGCACGTGGCCGGAACGGTAGGGGGTGCCATTTATGGTATTGCCAAGAACGTGCAACTGGTTGCCGTCAGGGTGCTCGACAATAGTGGCTCAGGTACCACCACCGGGGTTATTGCAGGGATGGACTGGGTTGCTGCCCATCGCATTAAACCCGCGGTTGCCAATATGAGTTTAGGCGGCGGTGCAAGCCAGGCCACGGATGATGCCGTAGGCCGTATGTACGATGCCGGGGTGCCGGTGATCGTGGCTGCCGGAAACGGGAACTGGATCGGCCGCGAAGATGATGCCTGTAAATATTCGCCTGCACGTGCCCCCAAGGCCTATACCATTGGAGCCACCGTAAGCACGGATGCCAAGGCTTCCTACTCAAACTACGGCAATTGTGTGGACCTGTTTGCCCCGGGCTCAAGCATCACTTCGGCCTGGTATACCAGTAACACGGCCACCAACACCATCAGCGGCACCAGCATGGCTACCCCGCACGTGGCCGGCGCTGCAGCCCTGTATTTGCAAACCAACCCCACCGCCACGCCCCAGCAAGTGTATGATGCGCTGACAAACGCCAGTACCAAGGGAATCGTCACCAGCTCAAAAACGACCAACAACCACCTGCTTTATACGCTGGACTTTGGCGGTGGTGGTGAAGAGCCACCCCCGGCAGAAAATATTGCTCCAACAGCAAGCTTTACTGTCACAACCAATGAGCTCACTGCTTCTTTCAATGCCGGTAGCTCAAGTGATTCGGATGGCAGCATTGTCAGCTATGCCTGGGACTTCGGGGATGGCGCGCCGGGGAGTGGAGTCAACATCGCTCATACCTATTCATCTGCAGGGACTTATGCCGTTAAGCTTACGGTCACGGATGATGATGGTGCCACCGGAATCAAAACACAAAATGTCACGGTTAGCGCTACCGAACCTCCACCTCCCGGGGGCGAGAACCCTCCCCTTATTGATACCTTTAATGTAACCAAATCAAATGCAGGTCCCTGGCGTAAAGCCAATGTTAGCTGGGCGGTTTCAGATCCCGACAGCGACCTTTCCCTGGTCAGGCTGGAGCTCTTAAACGGCACAACAGTTTTGCAGGGTGTTGACCTAAGTGTCAGTGGCGGCAGCGCCTCAGGATCCACTGAATTGAAATCGCGTACCCAGCCCACGGCGGTGAAGATCATCGTTACCGATGGCCAGGGCAATCAGACCACAGATACCCGAACCTATTGATTTTATATGCGGTTCCTGAATAAAAATCGCCCGGATGGTTTCCGGGCGATTTTTTTATTGGTTTTGTTTCCAAAAGGTTCTGCTTTCGTATCAGTAAGAGGCGAAAGGAATATTTTAATAAATTGAATATTAAATAATTAAGTTGATATTTTTGCCCCGTTTTGATGTGTTTGACTGTTCGAAATCGTACAGTTGGTGTTCGAAATCAAAAAAGAGCTTGCCGGAAAATCAGGATATGGTCCGGGAATTTAAAAGATTCACGATATAAATAAATGATAATGAATAGAATATGCGTTTTGGCACATCATTCGATATGGATATAACAGCAACCCTGAATACCCACTTTAAAAACCAACAGCCATGAAAACAAAAGTTTTAGTACTCCTTAGTTTATTGTTGTTAAGTGCCGGCACTGCTTCGCTGGCCGCTTCAAAAGGAAAAACCACTGCCAGCCTTTCCGAGCTTGTGAAGAAAGAGATCGCCTATCCAGACTTTGCCCTCAAGAACCAATTGAATGGCACCGTGGACCTCTACTTGCTGGAAGGCGAGAACGGCCCCAGCCTGGTGACCGTCAGCGATGAGCCCCGCCTGCGCACCTACGTGGAAGGCCGCGTGAGCGAGATTGAAGACGCCCTGCTGGAAGCCTTCGCCAAAGAACAGACCAGGCGCTTCCGCTTTACCTTCAGGTATGTGAGGTAAGAAGGAAGAAAGAAGTAGAAAGTAAAAAGTAAAAAGCAGGAAGATATTGGAAGTTAATAAATCCTGCAAGCGTGAAAAAAAGCAAAAGGCGCGAGGGATCGCGCCTTTTCTATAATCTTTTCTCCAGCTCCCTGATCCTGGTGATGGGGATGCAGAACTCATATTCGTGCCCGTCTTTCATCAGGAAGCATTTACGTGCGAGGCGTCTGACGCGGGTGAGGTAGCTGAGATTGATGATGTTCGAGCGGTTGATGCGCATAAAGCCTTTGTCGGGCAGGAGGTTTTCGAGCGCGCCCAGGTTCATCGTGACGGTCTCGTAGGTGTCGGGGCCCGTATATACCTTGGCATAGTTCCAGTCGGCCTGGATGTAAATGATGTCGGCCAGGTTCATCATCAGGAAGCCCCCGGCACAGGCCAGCTTGATCTTACGCTGATAGTCGACGGTATCGAGCAGGTTCAGGTATTTGGCCGAGCGTTCTTCCCTGGCGTGGTAGTCGAAAAAGCGCTGGATGCTTTTTTGCAGCTCTCGTTTTTCAATGGGTTTGAGCAGGTAATCGAAGGCAGCCGACTTAATGGCCTGTATGGCGAAGGTATCGTAGGCGGTGACAAAGATCACAGAAGGCTCGAAGCTGGCTTCCTTCAGGTCGCGTATCACCTCGAAGCCGTTGATGACGGGCATTTGGATGTCGAGAAAGACCAGGTCGGGTTTGGTCTGCAGGATTTGTTCCACGGCTTGCCCGGGGTCGTGTTCGGTGGCTACCACCTCTATGCCCGGCTCATAGGCCAGCAATTTCTTCATCTCCTCGATGAAATGGAACTCATCGTCAACAATGGCGGCTGTGACGGCCGGCTCGTACATCTCAAAGGCTCTCTTCATTGCGGCTGATTCTGATGGTTACTTTCGTGCCCAGTGGTCTTCCTTCCTCGCCAAACAAGTCCTGAATATCGGCAGAGAAATCCTTTTTATAATATTTTTTGTTAAGGTTATAAAATTCTTTCATAATTGCAAGCCCTTTTCCGGTGGAGACCGTTTTATTTTCAGCGGCTTGTTTTCTGCCCACGCCATTGTCGGAGATGCTGATCAGCAGCCCTGCCCACCTGCCTCGCTGATCCCGGTTGCATCAAGAAAATGTCCGGTGAGGGTTATGGGTGAGGCAGGCATTGTGGTCACTGCGGTGGATTCATTCGGGAGGTTAAGATAACTGGTGTGGCCCGACCAGTTATTGGAACGCGAAACTGGGGTTTGGCATGGCAGCAATGGTGGCCTACTTTCCATGAGCATAGGAGCCTTCGCCATGTAGGATGACTTTCCCCGCTTGTCAATGCAGCCTGGCAGGGAGGGTTTTCCTTTGGAGATTAGACGTACTTAAGACGTACTTAAGACGTACCTAAGACGTACCTAATACGTATAAAATACGTTTAAAGTACGTGTGAGATACGTTTGATCTACGTCTGATCTTTGAGACTGATCGAACCCGGAAGAGGCCGCGGAAAAGTTTCACCGGGCTTTAGCCCAAGCCGATGTGAAGTGGGTTTCGATGAAAGTTCAGGCAGGGTTGGCCTTATTCTACGGGCAACACACAAAAAAGGGCATGGGAAAAAAGAAAAAGGCCGGCTCCTTTGCGGGGGCCGGCCTTTGGGCTGTGTTGACCGATCAGGATTCGAACCTGAACAGGCAGAACCAAAATCTGCAGTGCTACCGTTACACCATCGGTCAGTACCTTTTTGATTCGGGTTGCAAAGATAAAACTATTTTTTTTTCCGGCAATTATTTTTTCAGAATTTTGATAAAAATCATAACATGCAGTCAAGCGATCCGTTAGAAGGGAAAGAGGGGATGAAGGCTTGTGTGACAGGCGCTTGTAAAGAATGTTAAAAAGGGGAATTTTTCCTTTGTTTTTTCATAACTTCGCAGGCGGTTTTTGCGGGGTATTATTCCTGCAGGCAAGCTGAACCCTAATAACATAAAACCCTTTTCACCGATGGACGAAAAGATGTACAAGAAGTGGAATAACATCCTGGCCTGGGCTGTATTTGCCATAGGGGCCACGGTATTTTTTTCAAGCCTGGAGCCCACGGCCAGTTTTTGGGATGCAGGCGAGCGCCTCTCGGTTTCGTATAAGCTTCAGATCGGTCACCCCCCCGGAGCGCCGCTTTACCAGATGATGGCGCGAATGTTCTCGTTGCTGTCGTTTGGCGACACGAGCAAAGTGGCATTCTGGATCAACGCCATGTCGGCCACGGCAGGTGCCCTGACGGTCAGTTTCCTGTTTCGCACCATCACCATCCTTGGGCGAAAACTCATTGCCGACAAGGTGGAAGTGACCCGGGAGCGTGCCATCGCCATCTTTGGCAGTGGATTTGTCGGAGCCCTGGCCCTTACTTTTAGCGACTCGTTCTGGTTTACCGCCGTGGAAGCCGAGGTATATGTCACCTCCCTGTTTCTTACTGCTTTTGTGTTCTGGTCGATCCTGAAATGGGAGGCCAGCGAGCATGAAAAGGACTCGCTGCGCTGGCTTGTGATGATCGCCTTTATCATAGGGCTTTCCATCGGGGTGCACATGCTCAACCTGCTTGCCATCCCTGCAATCGTATTTGTTTATTATTTCAAGAAGTTCAACCCGACGCCCAAGGGGATTATCATCACGGGGATCATCTCGGTGCTTTTGCTGGGATTTATCATGAGTGTGCTGATTCCGGGCATCCTGATTCTTGACTGGAGGTTTGAGAAGTTCTTTGTCAATGTGCTGGGCCTGCCCTTCCATAGCGGTACGATCTTTTACTTTGCAGCCCTCATCGCCGCCATAGCCTATGGCTTGTATTACACCCAAAAGCACAGGAAGGTGGTGCTGAATACGGTCATCCTTGCCGTGACCTTTATCGTCATTGGGTATTCGTCGTTTTTCATGCTGGTTGTGCGTTCCAATGCCCAGGTTCCCATCAACGAGAATGCGCCCAAGGATGCCCTGGCGATGAAGGCTTACCTGGGGCGTGAGCAATACGGCTCGTGGCCATTGCTGAAGGGGCCCTATTACAATTCGCCCATGATGGATGCTGTGGACGGCAAGCCTGTCTATGGCAAGAACAAGGAGAGCGGGCGTTATGAGGTCATCAATCCCCGCACCGGCCTTGAACCAGTTTACCATCCTGAATTTATCACCCTGTTTCCCAGGATGCACAGCAACCAGCAGGCTATTCACGCAAGTGGCTATGAGAGCTGGGGCAACGTAAATGGGCGGCCCATACGGTTTACAGGCCCCGACGGGCAGCAGCGTACCATCACAAAGCCTACCTTTGGCGAGAACCTTCGTTTCTTCTTTGCTTACCAGATGGGTCATATGTACTGGCGATATTTTATGTGGAATTTCGCCGGCAGGCAAAACGACATCCAGGGACATGGGAGCCCCGTGGAGGGCAACTGGCTGAGCGGCATACGTTTCCTCGACGAGGCGCGGCTGGGGCCGCAGGATAAGCTGCCCGAGAGCATGGCATCCAACCGTGGATACAATCGTTATTACATGCTTCCTTTGCTGCTGGGCATCTTTGGCATGCTCTTCCAGCTGCGGCGCCGCCCCGGCGACACCCTGGTGGTTGCCCTGTTGTTTTTCATGACAGGATTGGCCATTGTGATCTACCTCAACCAGACGCCTTACCAGCCCCGTGAGCGCGACTATTCGTACATTGGCTCGTTTTATGCATTCTCCATCTGGGTGGGGTTGGGGGTGATGAGCCTGTACAACTTCATTGCGAAGAAGCTCAACGGTAAGATTGCCGGGGTGCTGGCCATCGTGTTGGGGCTTTTGATGGCACCGGCCCTGTTTGCCAAAGAGAACTGGGACGACCACGACCGCTCGCACCGTTACCTGGTGAGGGATGTGGCCAAGAACTACCTGGAGTCGTGTGCCCCTAATGCCATCATTTTTACCAACGGCGACAATGATACGTTCCCGCTGTGGTATGCCCAGGAGGTGGAGGGCGTGCGCCCGGACGTGAAGGTTGTGAACCTGAGCCTGTTCAACACCGACTGGTATATCAACAATATGATGCGTCGCAAGATGTATGATGCCGAGCCCCTGCCCCTGAGCATGGAGCCCCATCAGTATCGCGACGGGACGCGGGATTATGTGTATATGGTTGAGAGCGAGACGCTTCAGGGGCATCAGGACCTGCGCAGCGTGATTAACTTTGTGGGCAGCGATAACCAGCGTACGCGCATCAGGACCTCACGTGGCTTTGAAGATTATTTTCCGACAAAAAAATTCCGCCTGCCTGTTGACTCGGCCAAAGTAGTGGCCAATGGCACGGTGGCTCCCGAGGATGCACACCTGATCGTGCCTTATGTGGAATGGACTATGGAAGGTACGGGGTTGCAGAAAAGTCATATGATGGTGCTTGATTTTCTGGCCGCCAACAACTGGGAGCGTCCTGTGTATTTCGCCATCACTACGGGAGGAGATTCGTATATGGGCCTGGAAGAGTATTTCCAACTGGATGGTATGGCTTATAGGCTGGTGCCCATCCGCACGCCCGATCTGGAAGGGCAGCCCGGACGGATCAATACCCGCATCCTGTATGACAACGTCATGAACAAGTTTGAGTGGGGCAACATCAACGACCCCAGGGTTTACCTCAACGAAGACCACCGCAGGCTTACGGTAAACTTCCGTAATATCATGCAGCGGCTGGCCCATACGCTGATTGATGAGGGCAAGGCGGATTCGGCTGTGGTGGTGCTTGATAAGGCCATGGAATTGATGCCCGAAACGCAGGTGCCCTACAACTATTTCAACCTGCTGATTGGAGAAGCATATTACCGAGCAGGGGAGGTGGAAAAAGGGGCAGCCATTGCAGGACGCATGCTGGAGCTGTACGCACAGGATTTGAAGCATTACTTTAGTTTTACAGGCCAGCGGGCCACTTTCCTCGAGCGTAACAAGCAGGAAGCTCTTGCGCTGATGCAGCGCGTCCAGTTTCTGGCGAGCGAATATGGGCAGGAAGAGCTCAGCGCCAAGGCGCGGGAGCAGTTTGACACCTATTACCAGCTATTCATTCAGGGCTTTTAATGCTGCCCGGTAAATAAACTGACATCCCTGTTTAAGCACGCCCTAATGTGCTAAAAAACAGGGATGTTTTTTTATTAATTGGAAAAAAAGTATTACTTTTGCGCAGAATATTGCAAATCGCCAATTTGTTGAGGGGGCAATTTAGTCCCCTCTTTCATTGGAAGCCGTTGATATGATAGACGCCAGACAGATTGAAAGCATCGTAAATGAATACCTAGAGGGTACCGAAAAGTTCCTTGTGAGCGTGCATGTACACCAGGGCAACAGGGTGCAGGTGCTGCTGGATGGTGAGGGGGGTATTCAGGTTGGTGACTGCGCTTTGCTGAGCAAGCATATTGAGTCATTTTTTGATCGCGACAGGGAGGATTTTGACCTGGAGGTGTCTTCGGTAGGGGTGGGTTCACCCCTGAAGCTCAAGCGTCAGTATCGCCTCAATGTGGGCCGCAACATTATGGTGTTGGGACAAGACCTGAAGAAGACCCGGGGCAAACTGGCTGAAGTGCTGGAAGAAGGCATCCGCATTGAAAAGGAAAAAACCGGGAAGAAACCCAAAAAAGGGGAAATCCCTGAAGACCCCGTAGTCTTTTTTGCTTTCAATGATATTAAGGAAGCCCGTATCCAGGTTTCGTTCAGCAAGGAATAAGAAGGAAAAACAAGAGGTTTAACAAGTAATTGACCGCAAGCGTATGGAAAGTATAAATTTGGTTGAGTCGTTTTCCGAGTTTAAGGAGTTTAAAAATATTGACCGCTCTACCATGATGTTGATCCTTGAGGATGTGTTCAAAAGCATGCTTATGAAGAAATACGGGTCGGCAGATAATTTTGATATCATTGTCAATATCGATAAGGGAGACCTTGAGGTATGGCACAACAGGGTGATCGTTGAAGACGGTGAGGTGGAAGACCCCAGCGCCGAGATTGCCTATTCGGAAGCCATCAAGATCGAGCCTGACTTTGAAATCGGGGAAGAGGTATCGGAGCCGGTAAAGATGGCTGACTTTGGGCGCCGCGAGATCCTGGCCATCCGTCAGAACCTTGCCTCTAAGATTCTTGAACTGGAGAAAGACAGCATATACAAGAAATACCAGGAGCAGGTGGGTGACCTTGTCACTGCCGAGGTATACCAGGTATGGAAAAAGGAGATTCTGGCCCTTGACGATGAAGGCATTGAACTGATCCTTCCCAAGACCGAGCAGATTCCTTCGGATTTCTTCCGCAAGGGCGATACGGTGCGTGCTGTTGTGGCCCGCGTGGAGATTAAGAACAACAACCCGCTGATCATTCTTTCGCGTACCTCTCCCGTCTTCCTCGAACGTTTGTTTGAGCAGGAAGTGCCCGAAGTGTTTGATGGGCTGATTACCATCAAGAAGATCGTGCGTGTGCCCGGTGAGCGTGCCAAGGTTGCCGTAGAGTCGTACGACGACCGTATAGACCCCGTAGGGGCTTGCGTAGGCATGAAGGGATCGAGGATCCATGGGATAGTACGCGAGTTGCGCAACGAGAACATCGATGTGATCAACTTCACCACCAACCCCAACCTGTTCATCACCCGTGCCCTGAGCCCTGCCAAGATCAACTCGATCACCCTTGACGACAAGAACAAGCGTGCTGAGGTCTTCCTGAAGCCCGACCAGGTGTCGCTGGCTATCGGGAAAGGCGGTTTCAACATCAAGCTGGCAGGCTTGCTTACAGGCTATGAGATTGATGTTTACCGCGATACCGACGTGGAAACCGAGGACGTTGACCTGATGGAGTTCAACGACGAGATCGAACAGTGGGTCATTGACGAATTTAAGAATATTGGCTGCGATACCGCTAAGAGTGTGCTCAATCTGAGCGTGGAAGACCTGGTGAAACGTACTGACCTGGAAGAGGAAACGATCCAGGAGGTGATGCGGATACTCAAGGCAGAATTCGAATAAAACCCTTAATTTTGCAAGATTTTTCGCCGCCTCCGAATATTTTGAAAACCTAAACCTGAATATGACAGAAGGTACTGCATTAAAACGTTTAAGTAAAGTTGCAAGGGAATTTAACATTGCCACTACTACCATTGTTGAATTCCTTGGCAAGAAAGGCATTTCCGTCGAGAACAATCCCAATACCAAGATCTCGGAGGATGCCTATCAGTTGTTGTTTAAGGAGTTCCAGCAAGAGAAGAAGCTAAAGGAAGCCACCCTTGGCAAGGGATTGGAGCATGTAGAGCGCAAGACCATCTCGCTGGAGCAGCCCAAAGGTACCCATGAAGCTGAGAAAGAAGGACCAGGTAAGGAAGGAGGAGCCCAGGAGAAGGAACTGTTGATCAAGGACAGCAAGCCCACGGCAACGTCTCCTGCAGCCAGGGAAGAGGTGCAACTCCCTGGGCCCAAGGTAGTCGGCAAGGTTGAAGAGAAAAAAGAAAAGGAAGAAGCACCCAAGGAGGCTGAGGCGGTAAAAGAGGAGCCCAAGGCACCTAAGGAGGTTGCTCCCGTGGAACCCAAGGCACCCGATGCTGAAGTAGTTGCAGAAACCCCTGCAGAAGAGGAGAAGAAAGAGAATGGCGGCTTGAAGGTGCTCGGAAAGATTGACCTTGAAGAACGCAAGGGGCGGAAGAAAAAGGAAGTAAAGAAAGAAGAGCCGGCGGCATCAAAGGCTGCAGAAGAGCCAAAAGGGGCAGAGCCCGAAAAGCCCAAAGAGGAAGAACCCGTAGCCAAGGAAGAACCCAAGGCAGCAGAGGAGAAACCCAAAGAAGAAAAGAAGGAGATCTTTAAGATAGAACGCGCCAAGCTTGCAGGCCCCACCATTCTGGGTACGATGCAGTTGCCCGAGGAGAAGGAGGGCGGCAAGAAATTGGTGGCCTCATCATCGGATGCCAACAAATCGAAGCGCCGCAAGCGTAAGCGCATCAGCAAGAAAGAAAAGAGCGGTGAGGTGGATGTCACAGCCACCCATGGCGATAAGGGTGTACGCACTGATGCGGGTAAGCCGCGCAAAGCGCCCCGCCGCGATCATATAAAACCTGAAGTATCGGAGGAGGAAATCCAGCGTCAGGTGCGGGAAACCCTGGCAGCCCTGAGCGGCACGGGGGGGAAGTCGAAAGCCTCCAAGCACCGCCGCACCAAGCGCGACATCCTTGAGAAGAAGCGTGAGAAGGAAATGGAACGGGAAACTTCAGAAGAATCCGTACTGAAAGTGACGGAATTCATTCCCGCAAGCGAGCTGGCCAACCTGATGAATGTCAATGTGAACGAGGTCATAGCCACGTGTATGAACCTCGGACTCTTTGTTTCGATCAACCAGCGCCTTGATGCTGAGACCATTACCATTGTAGCCAGTGAATTTGGCTTTGATGTGGAATTTGTTAGCCTCGACGAACAAAAGGAATTTGAAGAAGAGGAGGATCGTGAAGAGGATCTTGTATCACGAGCACCTATCGTTACGGTGATGGGCCACGTTGACCATGGAAAGACTTCATTGCTTGACCGCATCAGGCATACCAACGTGATTGGCGGAGAGGCAGGGGGTATTACCCAGCACATCGGTGCCTATTCGGTAGTGCTGGATTCAGGAAAGACCATTACTTTCCTGGACACGCCCGGTCACGAAGCCTTTACGGCGATGCGAGCCCGCGGGGCAAGGATCACCGACGTGGCCATTATTGTGGTGGCGGCTGACGATAACGTGATGCCCCAGACCGTTGAAGCCATCAACCACGCCCAGGCTGCCAACGTGCCCATTGTCATTGCTGTCAATAAGATCGACAAGCCTGCCGCCAACCCTGAAAAGGTGAAGGAAGAGCTGGCAAAGATCAACGTTCTGGTGGAAGACTGGGGTGGAAAATATCAGAGCCAGGAGATCTCGGCCAAAGCAGGCACCAATATTGACCTGCTGCTTGAGAAAGTACTGCTGGAAGCTGAAATGCTGGAGCTGAAAGCAAATCCTGCCCGCAGGGCTTTGGGTACTGTGATTGAATCATCGCTTGACAAAGGCCGCGGATACATTGCCACCCTCCTGATCCAGAATGGCTCGATGAAGGTTGGCGACATCGTTGTAGCAGGGGTGCATCACGGTAAGGTGAAGGCCATGTTCAATGAACGCGGGCAGCGCATTAAGGAAGCGGGCCCCGCTTCCCCTGTGCTTATCCTGGGTCTCGATGGCGCGCCCCAGGCAGGGGATACCTTCAACGTGATGGAATCGGAAAGCGAAGCCCGCGCGGTAACCAATAAACGCCAGCAGATATTTCGCGAACAGGGCTTGCGCACTCAGAAACATATTACCCTGGATGAAATCGGACGACGCATCGCCATTGGCGACTTCAAGGAACTGAATATCATCGTGAAAGGTGACGTGGATGGCTCGGTGGAGGCCCTTGCCGACTCACTGCTTAAGCTCACCACCGAAGAAGTGCAGGTCAACATCATCCACAAGGCCGTCGGTGGTATTACCGAAGGCGACGTGCTGCTGGCCTCCGCCTCCAATGCGGTTATCATCGGATTCCAGGTACGCCCCTCGGCTGCAGCCCGTAAGCTGGCCGAACAGGAAGAGATCGACATCCGGCTTTACAGCGTCATCTACAATGCCATCAATGAGATCAAGTCGGCCATTGAGGGGATGCTCTCACCCGAGATTGAAGAAAAGATCACTGCCAACCTGGAGGTCAGGGATGTGTTTAAGATCACCAAGGTGGGTACCGTTGCGGGCTGTATGGTGCTTGACGGGAAGATCCACCGCAACTCGAACATCCGCCTGATTCGCGATGGCATTGTGGTTTACACAGGTACCCTGGGCTCCCTCAAGCGGTTTAAGGACGACGTGAAAGAAGTGTCCTCGGGATATGAGTGCGGTCTGAACATTGATCGCTTCAACGACCTGAAAGTCGGCGACATTATCGAGGCCTTCGAAACCATAGAAGTGGCAAGAAAACTGGAATAATAAACAGTTTGCTAAAAAACGCGGTTGCCGGTTTGTTACAGGGCTACCGCGTTTTTTTATGCCTTTTCGGGAAATTATATTTAAATTCAACAAAAAATTAACGATGAGCAAGATCAAGATAAGCCTGGCCAACGCCCGGGAATACATCCGTGATAATGAGATAGCGCTGTTCGAATCGGAAGTGGCCCTTCACCGATCGAATATCTATAAGAAAACCGGCATGGGAAGCGATTTTCTGGGCTGGGTGGACCTGCCAGCGGGGATTGATGAGGCCCAGCTGGAGCGGATAAAGGGGGATGCCCTTAAAATGCAGGAGCAATCGGAAGTCGTGGTGGTGTGTGGCATCGGGGGCTCCTACCTGGGGGCGCGCGCAGTGATCGACGCCCTGAGCAATCCTTTTCTGGCCCTTCAGGAAAAGAAATCACGCAAGGCCCCTCTTGTGCTTTATGCAGGTCATCAGCTCGATGAGGATTACATGGTTCACTTACTTGAGCTGCTCGACGGCAAGGATTATTCCGTCATTGTGATCAGCAAATCGGGCACCACCACTGAGCCCGCCCTTGCTTTCCGGCTGCTGAAGGCCCACCTGGAGCAAAAATACGGTGAAGCCCAAGCTGCTGAAAGGATATTTGCCGTTACCGATGGGGCAAAAGGTGCCCTTAAAAAACTGGCTGCCAAAAAAGGCTATGCCACTTATGTAATCCCTGATGACGTGGGAGGCCGCTTCTCAGTCCTTACTCCCGTTGGGTTGCTGCCCATCGCAGTGGCAGGCATCGACATCGGTCAATTGGTGGAAGGGGCCCGTGAAATGCAGGCGGAATTAAAGCAGGAAGACAAGATCACAGCAAACCCTGCGGCACTTTATGCGGTGGCCCGCAATATCCTTTACCGCAAGGGCAAAACCACCGAGATACTGGCAGGATATACCCCTTCGCTTCATTACCTTGTTGAGTGGTGGAAGCAGCTTTTTGGCGAGAGTGAAGGCAAGGGGCAGAAAGGCATTTTCCCTGCAGGGGTGAGCTTTACCACCGACCTGCATTCGATGGGGCAGTATATTCAGGATGGCTTACGCAATCTGTTTGAAACGGTGCTGACGATTGAAAACCCATCAAAGGCCCTTGAAATCCCCGTTGACCCGCAGGATCTGGATGGGCTCAATTTTCTTTCGGGCAAGCGCCTGGGTGAGGTAAACCGCATGGCCAGCCTGGGCACTATGATGGCCCACGTGGATGGGGGCGTGCCCAACATCGAGATCACCATCCCACAACTGGACGCCTTGAACCTGGGCGGGCTGATATATTTCTTCGAGATGGCCTGCGCCATCAGCGGTTATATTCTGGAAGTGAACCCCTTTGACCAGCCAGGGGTAGAGGCCTACAAAAAGAACATGTTCGCCCTGCTTGAAAAGCCCGGATTCGAAAAGGAAACGGAAGCCATCAGGAAAAGGATGTAGGAAGTGTTGTGGTAGTTGCCAGGGCTGTGTGGGCTAACCAGCGCCCTGTCGTTGTAGCCGGATGGTCTTCTTTCTGATGCGGTAACCTTTCTGCTTACTGCTTGCTTCCTGCATCTTATTTTTTGTTTTTCTTCAGGAAGCACGCCCTGCACAGGGGCTCATAAGCTTCGGTCTCTCCCAGCACCACGAGTTTCTCGCTGACGATGGTTCGGTTTGAGAACTGTGCCAGGGCCCCGCATTCCACGCAAATGGCATGCACCTTGGTGATGTATTCAGCCATGGCAAGCAGTGCAGGCATGGGGCCGAAGGGCTTACCCTTAAAATCCATATCGAGGCCTGCAACGATAACCCGAATGCCCGCGTTGGCCAGCTGACTGCAGACGTTTGGAAGCTCTGCATCAAAAAACTGCGCTTCATCAATGCCTACTACATCCACATCATTGGCAAGAAGGATAATATTGGACGATGAAGGCACAGGGGTGGAGCGTATTTCACGCGCATCGTGCGAGACGACTTTTTCCTCGTCATAACGAATATCGATGGCGGGTTTGAAAATCTCAACCTTCAGGCGGGCAAATTTTGCCCTTTTCAGACGGCGGATAAGCTCCTCGGTCTTGCCCGAGAACATGCTCCCACAGATCACTTCTATCCAGCCCCTCCTTCGCGTACGATCTATTTCATTTTCAAGAAACATGCGGCTTTTTTCTTTTTTCTTTGTTACCTTTATGCGAAATTTTCAGCCCGGCAGCCACAAAAATAAACATAAACTTTAGATCATCCCGAATTGATTTTTACCTAAGTTTTTTGTACCACCTTTTCTGTTTTTTCCCATGCATCAAGAAATTAAAGACCGCATCATTCATTTACTGGAAGAAATTGTCGGACGTGCCCATTCCATTAACCAGCAAGACCACGGCCAGGAAGGCCTGGAGATAGATTTGGTGATGGAGGATTTGCGTTCATTGTACCGGCAGTTTGACCTATTGCGCAGGCAGCCTGAGGTTGCCGGGGAAAAGCTTGAGGTTCCCTTATCGCAGCCCCTGGCCACAAGCCCTGAACAGGGATTTGCAAACAAGGCCCTGGAGGAAGCATCGGAGGCCGTTGACCCTGAGCCCTCGGAAGAGAGAGAACGGGGTCCTTACGGGGGACAAGGAGCAGGGCTCAAAGATGAAGCAGAACTCTGCCAGCCCGTTCAGGAAGAAGAGCCTTCCGTAGGAGAAGATAAACTGCCCGTGCCTGCTGAGGAGATTCAGCCTGAGCCTGAACCGAAAAAAGCCCCCGAGCCCCAGCCTGTGAAGGAAACACCTCCCGAGCCCCCCGCCCGCCCGGTCCGCGAGAGTGCTCTTAAAGCTCAAGGCTCAAAAGGCAATGGCCCCCGTTCGGTGCTTGATTTGTTTGCCGACCAGAGCCCTTCACCCAGTGTTGGGGATAGCCTGGCAAAGGAAGACAACACCTTGCATAATCGAATCATTGCCCAGAAAGAAGACCGCAGCATAGGCGCCCGCCTTCAGATGACGCCCATCTCCAGCCTGAAGGAAGCCATAGGTGTCAACGAAAAGTTCCTGTTCATCAACGAACTCTTTGGCGGCAACATTCAGGTCTATAATGAGACCATCGCACGCCTCAATTCCTTTAAGGATATGTCCGAGGCCTTCAGTTACCTGAATGAATTAAACGAACTGCTAGGCTGGGATGAGCAGCGCTCTGCACAGACCATTGAGAAATTAGCCAATTTTGTACAGCGCAGGTATATGGAGCGCTAAGCCTGCAGCACAAGCCCCGCATGTCGAAGCTCTATGTCATACCTACCCCTATTGGTAACCTCGAGGACATCACCCTGCGTGCCCTGAGGATAATGGGGGAAGTTGACTTATTGCTTGCCGAGGATACCCGCACCAGCAGCAAGCTTTTGCAGCACTACCAGCTGAAGGTGCCCATGATGGCTCATCACCAGTTTAACGAGCATAAGACCCTGGCCTCGCTGATAGCAAAGCTGAAGTCGGGGATGACCCTGGGTCTGATCACCGATGCAGGCACGCCTGCCATTTCCGATCCGGGATTTCTGTTGGTCAGGGAATGCATCCGCGAGGGGGTTGAAGTGGAATGCCTGCCTGGGGCCACTGCCTTTGTGCCTGCGCTTGTCAATTCGGGTATTCCCAGCGACCGCTTTTGCTTTGAGGGCTTCCTGCCGCAGAAAAGGGGACGCACCACCCGGCTGGCCGCCCTGGCCGGCGAGTCCCGTACAATGGTGTTTTACGAATCACCCCATCGCCTTGTAAAAACCCTGAAGTCTTTTGCCGGGGTGTTTGGCCCGGAGCGCCAAGCCAGTGTTTCGCGCGAGTTGAGCAAGATGCACGAGGAAAACGCCCGGGGCACCTTGCAGGAGCTTGCCGAACACTTTGAAAAAGGCACGGTGAAAGGAGAGATCTGCATCGTGGTGGCGGGCGCCGATCTCAAAATGAGCTTCGATAAGGAAACGGAGGATTAGTCGTCGAGCTTGAGGACGGCCATAAAGGCCTGTTGGGGTACTTCCACGTTGCCTATCTGGCGCATGCGCTTTTTCCCTTTTTTCTGTTTTTCAAGCAGTTTTCGTTTTCGCGAAATGTCTCCTCCATAACACTTGGCGGTAACGTCCTTGCGCAGGGCCTTGACGGTTTCCCTGGCGATGATCTTGGAGCCGATGCCTGCCTGGATAGCAATGTCGAATTGTTGCCTGGGGATCAGTTGCCGCAGTTTTTCGCAGATGCGCTTCCCGAAATCGTAGGAGTTCTCGCGGTGGATAAGGGCAGACAGGGCATCTACCTGGTCGCCGTTCAGCAGGATATCGAGCTTGACCAGGTCGGAAGGCTTGTAGCCGCTCGGGTGATAATCGAAAGAGGCATACCCTCTGGAAATGGTCTTCAGGCGGTCGTAAAAGTCGAAGACGATCTCGGCCAGGGGCATCTCAAAGGTCATCTCCACGCGGTCGGTGGTCAGATAGACCTGGTTTTTCACTACCCCCCGCTTGTCGAGGCACAACGACATCACCGGCCCGATGAATTCAGATTTGGTAATAATCTGGGCTATGATATAGGGCTCCTCTATATAATCGAGGATATTGCTGTTGGGCAGGTCAGAGGGGTTATTGACGATTACCATGTTGCCCTTGGTAGTGTAAGCGTGGTAGGAGACGTTGGGCACCGTGTTGATCACAGTCATATCAAATTCCCGTTCCAGGCGTTCCTGGACGATCTCCATGTGGAGCATGCCCAGGAAGCCGCATCGGAAACCAAAGCCCAGGGCTGCTGATGACTCGGGTTCAAAGGTCAGCGAGGCATCGTTCAATTGCAGTTTTTCCATAGCCGTGCGCAGCTCTTCAAAGTCGTCGGTATCAACAGGATAAATGCCTGCAAACACCATGGGCTTTACGTTTTCAAAGCCTTTGACTGCCTCGGGAGTGGGCCGCTTGATGTGGGTGATGGTGTCGCCCACCTTCACTTCGCGGGCGTCCTTGATGCCCGAGATGATATAACCCACATCGCCGGCCGAAATGATGGGCTTGGGGAGTTGCACCAGCTTCAGCACGCCTACCTCATCGGCGTGGTATTCGCGGCGGGTATTCATAAACTTCACATGGTCACCGGACCTGATCTGGCCGTTGAACACGCGAAAATAGGCAATGACGCCACGGAAAGGATTATACACCGAGTCGAAGATCAGTGCCCTGAGGGGTGCTTCAACGTCCCCCGTAGGAGCCGGGATACGATTAACGATGGCCTCCAGGATGCTGTCTACCCCTAAGCCGGTCTTGCCGCTGGCGGGGATGATGTCATCGTGGTCGCAGCCCGTAAGGTCGACGATTTGATCGGCCACCTCTTCAGGCATGGCGCCCGGGAGGTCCATTTTGTTCAGCACAGGGATGATCACCAGGTCGTGCTCAAGGGCAAGGTAGAGGTTGGAAATTGTCTGCGCTTCAATACCTTGCGAGGCATCCACGATGAGCAGGGCGCCCTCGCAGGCAGCAATTGATCGTGAAACCTCATAGCTGAAGTCTACGTGCCCGGGGGTGTCGATCAGGTTAAGTTTGTATTCCTGCCCATCCAGCACATAATCCATCTGGATTGCGTGGCTTTTGATGGTAATGCCTCGCTCGCGCTCAAGATCCATGCTGTCCAGCAACTGGTCCTTAAACTCCCTGTCGCTGATCGTGTTGGTGGTCTGAAGCAGCCTGTCAGCCAGGGTGCTTTTCCCGTGGTCGATGTGGGCAATGATACAAAAGTTCCTGATGTTTTTCATAGCCTGCAAAATTACAATTAAAAAACCATATTTTTTTTAATTTTGAAGATTGCACTTTGCATAAAATAAAAGGCCTGTCTTAACCGTATTTATCTAGTAATAGCAGCATTAAGAAATATTGCTGCAAACAAAATGTTCTTCATGACACCATTCCGATTCATCCTGCTAAGCGTTTTTGTCCTGATCAGCCTGGGCGCATTTTCTCAAGTGACCTATCCCATCAATGATTATGACGGTCAGACTATCGAAACCTGCACCGGTATTTTTTCCGACAGCGGCGGCAGTTTCCAGATGCCCTACGGTCCCAACGAAGATTACAGTGTGACCTTCTGCAGCAGCGATGACCAGCGCCCGGTGCTGGATGTCTTTTTTGAGTATTTCAAGCTTGCCCAGGGCGATGTCCTGTTCGTGTATGACGGGGCTGATGATTCTGCGCCCCTGCTCTGGGAAGCCACAGCCACCGACTTGCAGGGCAAACACGTCTATGCTTCTTCGGGCTGCCTGCATTTCCGTTTTGTCTCTTCCCCTACTGATCAGGATAATGGATGGGTAGCCTCCATGCAGTGCCTTAGTGTGTGTGAAACGTTTCAGCTTGGCATTACCCCCCAGGGTGACACTTTTGAGTTTTGCCCCGAAACGGGCGACATCACCCTCCAGGGATCAGCATATTATCTGCCCGAAAACCTCAACGTCAACCCCGCCCAGTTTAGCTATCAGTGGTTGATTGACGGCACTTCCTACAGCGGCAGCCAGGTGACACACTCCTTTTTCGATCCTGGCGCCTATTCCGTTGCCCTCCAGGTTAACGATCCCGTCTTAGGCTGTGAAGCCTCCCTGACCGAAGTGATTAAACTGGGCACCTACCCCAGCTTTGAAGGTACTATGGCCACAGTCGACACGGCCTGTTCGGGCGAGACCTTCTCCTTGCTGGGTATCGCTACACCCACAATCTGGACAGGCTTCCCCACAGAAGTGGTCGAGACCGTCCCCATCCCCGATGGTACAGGCGAAATTTATGAGTCATCGCTGGTTTTCGATATTTTTGAAGACGAGGATGTGATCCTTTCGGCAATGGACATTGACAGGGTTTGCCTGAACATTGAGCATGCCGTCAATGGGCAGTTGCAGTTTGAGCTGGAGTGCCCAAGCGGCAACAGGATCGTCCTGAAGGACTACGGCTCGGGCACCTCCAACCTGGGTGAGCCCGTGATCTGGGACCAGGTGACTCCCGGCCAGGGATACCAGTACTGTTTCTCAAACGATGCTGCTTATGGCACCATGGCTCAAACCGCTCCACAGTTTCACGAATATACCGATCAGGCCGGCAACTATTACTTCAATGCCGCCTACCTGCCCGCAGGCTCCTATACGCCCGACGATAACTTCAATGCCCTTACGGGATGCCCCCTCAACGGGACCTGGACCATGAGGGTGAAAGACCAAGTGCCCGGCGACGATGGCTTTATGTTCCGCTGGAGCCTTTATTTCAGGGAAGACTTCTATCCCGATTCACTCATTTTCTTCCCCGAGATCACCCAGCGCCGCTGGTATCAGAACGATACCCCCTTGCAGGGCAACCCTGTGGCCGTTTCTGTTGAAGAGCCGGGCAACCACACCTTCCGTTTTGAAGCCACCGATTCTTTTGGCTGTCTTTACGATACCACCCTCACGGTGTATATCCGTCCCCTGCCCGAAGCGGAAATCCTTTCCGAGTTTGAACTGCCTGTTTGCGAGGGCGATTCCACCCTGCTTACCGTTTCGCCCATCAACAACCTCAGCCCTGCCTGGTCTTACCAATGGTCGTTCAACACCGTGGAGATCCCGGGGGCCATATACGATACCCTGATGGCAAAAACCCCGGGCACTTATTCAATACAGGTTACCGACGGCGAAACAGGCTGCTTTGACTTCTTTACCCTCGACGTGACCCAGCAAAACTGCGACCTGACAATCCCCAACGTCTTCACCCCCAATGGCGACGGGGTCAATGACTTTTTTGAGATCCTCAACCTGGAGTATTACCAGGCGGAGATGGTAATCTTCAACCGCTGGGGCAAAAAGGTTTTCGAACATTCGGATTACTTCAACAACTGGTGGGATGGTCAAGGCGCCCCCGAGGGGACCTATTTCTACATCCTTACCTATACCCGCGGCGAGGAACGCCGTATGACCGAAGGGGTTGTTACAATCGTTCGCTGACAAAACGGCGTGATTTTTTCTCCCTTCACGCCTGACAATTTGCGGGTTTTTTTGTTGTATTGATATTAGGCATGCATTTTGAACGGCATGACCTGATATCGTTTCCCATGTATAAAAATTTTAAGCGAATGCTTCATCAGAAGGTTATCAGCGAATATCAGAACATTGTATCCATGCTACACAGCCGCCGGGTATATGATGCCATCGGGCGGCTGAGGCTGCTTGTCAGGGAGTCTCAGAAGGAATTCATCAACGAGCGGATCGACAGCCTGCTTGAGACTTACCGCAACCTCCTGAAGCATTCCTTTGCCGCTGCCCACGATCCTGAACGCGAAAAGGTTTATAATTACCTGATACGCAGCCTGCTTGAGCTGTCGGATGAGCTCAAGGAACTTTTGCTTACCGAGGCAGGCTCCACCAATACCCACCAGATGAAGTCGCGGCTGCAGCGCGAGCATCGCCTCGAGCGGCAGGAAGCCCTGGCTTACCTCGAACGGGTGACCTATGATGACCAATTGGCAGGGCTGCTTAAAGACGTAAAAATAGAAGAGAGCAACAAACTGCCCGGCCGCGAGGAAGCCCTCATCCGCATCTTTGACATCATCTGGCTGACCGACAAATATACCGAAGCCGAAATGGAACTGCTCAATGCCAGCTGCGACTCCGCCCGCCTGCCCTGGCACGACAAGGCCCTCATTGTTAGCGCCCTCACCCTGAGCCTCTTGCGTTACTTCGATGTCAGCAAATTTCTCCTCCTGTTTCGCTTCGCCGAAAAAAGAGAAGAACGGGTGTGGGAACGGGCCATGGTTGGCTTGTTTTTGGCTTCCCTGAAATACAACGACCGCTATTACCTCTATCCTGTGTTAGAAGAGAAAACCCTGGCGTTCCGCGAGTTTCCCTCCATAGAGCAAAACATCGAAGCCCTGGTAATACAGTTCACCAAGTCGAAGGAAACAGAAAAGGTGCGCCGTAAATGGGAAGAAGAGATCCTGCCCGCCATGATGAAGATGCGGCCCCGCATTGAAGAAAAACTTGAACTCGACCAGATCTTCTCAGAGGATTACGGCGAGGAAAAGAACCCCGACTGGGAAACCGTCTTTGAAGACTCCCCCGGCCTGCTCGACAAGCTGCAGGAGTTCACCGAGATGCAGCTCGAAGGCATGGATGTTTTTATGAGCGCCTTCTCACAACTCAAGGGCTTTCCCTTCTTCCGCGAAATCAGCAACTGGTTTGTGCCCTTTTATCTGGAGAATGAAGCCATTGCACAGGCGCTGGGCAGCGGTGGCGGGCAAACCGACCTTAGCCCCCTGGCGGGCAAACTCGAGAACAGCTATTTTATGTGCAACAGCGATAAGTATTCATTCTGCCTCAACCTGGGGATGGCCCCCGAACAGCAGAAGGCCATGATGATGAATATGCTGAACAATGAGATGAGCAACTTGGCTGAGGTAGAACAGGACGAGAACCTGCTGAACAGCTTTGCCGCCACCAAAAGCATTTACACCCAGTATTTCCAGGACCTGTACCGCTTTTTCAGGATCCATCCCTGGCGGCAGGAGTTTGACGACGTCTTTGAGCTGGATGTAGACCTTTACGAGACCGCCTTCGTCAAGCACCTGGTGTCGGATCATAAGACCATCCGCAACATTGCTGAGCTTTTCTTTGACAAGAAATTTTATCCTGAGGCCCTTGAAGTCTTTCTCGATATCCTCGAAAATCAAAAGGACAACATTGAATTGTTCGAGAAAATTGCTTTCTGTTATGAAAAAACGGGGCAGTTCAACAAAGCCTATGATTATTACCTGAAGGCCGACCTGATCGACTCTGACCGCCCCTGGATCATGCGTAAGCTGGCCCTCACCAGCAAATACCTCAACCGCTGGGAAGAGGCTCTGCGTTATTACCGCATGGTGGAAAAGGCCGAGCCCGAAGACCTGAAGGTGCAGGCCAACATCGGCCAGTGCCTGGTGCACCTCGAGCGTTATGAAGAAGCCCTCGACTATTACTTCAAGATAGAGGTGCTGGCTCCCGAGAATCACCGTATCCGTCGCCCCCTGGCCTGGTGCTCGTTTCTGACCGGCAAGCTCGACACCGCCCGCGATTACCTCGAACGCCTCCTGGCTGCCGACCCCGAGAACCCCTATGACCTCGAAAACCTGGGCCACGTATTGTGGTGCCAGGGCAAACCTTCCGAAGCCCTGAAGTCGTATCAACAGAGCCTGGCACGCATGAAAAATTTCGAATCTTTCACGAAAGCCTTCAACGAAGATCGCAAGCACCTTGAAACTTTTGGCATCAGCCCCTTCGAAATGGACCTGATGCTCGATGCCGTGAAGCTGGGCGAATAAGCTCCCCGGTCAATCCTCCTGTAATACCTTTACAGAAAAGAAACTCACTGGTCTCAGCAGATCATTGATTTTTATGTTCATTTCTATTTTATTAAGACCATAAGGGTTATTCCTTCATAGTATTTACCTATTTAATACGGAGTTTATACGCTTTAAACCGTATAAACTCCGTATTAACTCCGTATTAACTTTGAAGCTTATATCGCTTTTTTTCCTGCCTGGTCAATGTATGCCCGGTTTCTTTTTTGGGTAAGATGGAATTTTTTTAAAAATTTTTTAAGATTTTTATTTCTGGTGAATTAATAAAATATATATACGGAGGGCGTTTTGTCGTAGCTAAAAATAAATCTGGATGCTTAAGGCAAGGTCGGTTATTGATTTTTTCCGGTCCTCACGCAGCGTTTGGGCGAGATTTCGCGTCTAGAGTAATGTAAGCAAGATCGCAATTGTATTTGCTGACAAGAGTTCTTTGTTATCATGAATTGTAATTTGACCATTAGACCTGTTTCTTAGGAGCGGAAATTTCTCCTTTTTTATATTTTCCGTTTTTTCAGGTTTTGTATGTGTTTCAGGGATACACGGTTATGGCCGCACAAACTTTCCCCGGAGGTTACTTTGGGTAAAGAAGCTGCAAACAACATTAACCAAACCAACTAACCCGCGGCCATTTCCCTGGAACCTTTTTCTTTCGGCTTGTTTTCCTAAAGTTCATATGTGCTTTTTCGCTAAGGCCAGGTTTTTCCCCTGGTCTGTTGCGGGATTGTACCAGGCGGATGCCGGTTTTGTGGCATCCGCCCGTGAGGGGTGACGGCTTGGGCCGCCATAGGAACGCTCTTTGAGGTTTTTGAAATGCTTTTTTTTCGGGAGTTTGCTAATTTGCAGGAATTCTTAACTTTGTTTGTGGCTTAAGCATTCAGTTGGTGGACACCCTGAAAAAAATCATAAAAGGCTGCCTGAAGAACAACCAGGCCGATCAGTACCGCCTGTACACGCTTTTTTCGAAAAAGATGTATGGGGTGTGCCTCCGTTATGCGGGCAGCTATGATGAAGCCCAGGATATCCTGCAGGAAGGGTTTATCAAGGTTTTCGAAAAACTTGACACCTTCCGCGGGCAGGGTAGTTTTGAGGGCTGGATCAAGCGCATTATGATTCACACTGCAATTGAGAAATACCGCGAACGGATCTATCATTTGTCGGTGGATGACCTGGGACATAAGGGGCATGCTTTTGAAGAAAACGCAGGGCCTGAAAAACTCAGGTTCGAAGAATTGCTTAACCTGATTCATTTGTTGCCCGACCAGTACCGCCTGGTATTTAACCTTTCGGTGCTTGAGGGGATGAGTCATAAGGAGATTGGCGAGGTGCTCGGGATCACTGAATCCACTTCGCGTTCCAATTTGTCGAGAGCAAGGATGCTGCTGCAGGAAATGATTGCCAGGCAGGATAAAGTAGTTGAAAGAGCCATTTGAAGCGTGTTATGGTAATTGATTATAAAAATTTTGACGAGAAGATCAGGGAAGCCTTCGACGACTTCGAGCCCAGGCCGCCTGCCCACGTCTGGTACGGGGTGGTGGCAGGGATGACTGAGCCCGCCAGGAAGCGCCTGACTCCCTTGTTGCTCAGGATTGCTGCGGCAGTGGCTGTATTGATGGTGACTTCTGTTTCCTTTTGGTTTCTGACATTCCAGCCTTACGGCAATGCTCCTGATGAGATCTTTGCACAGCTTGCTGAAGAAGAGGCCGGGCCTGTCTCTTTGCGGGCCGTTGAAATCCTGGCCGAAAACAATGGGCTGGCTGCCCTTAGCCTCCCAAGAGGTGTTCCCGGGCTGCAGGCGGGTCACGCTGCGGATAATCGTCCCGGAGTTCCAGCATTCAATCATATCCTTGCTCTGCAATCTCTGCCGGCTTCCCTTTCGCATGGGAGCCCGGGCTTGAAGATGCCTGTCGCATCAGCCGGCGATCAAAACAATCTCTTCTCTGATATGGGCGAAAGCCTGGCCCTTGTTGATGAAAGCAGGGACTTTTCCTTCCTGTCGATTGGCATTCATTATGCGCCCCAATACAGTTATCGCCACATCATCAACTCCACGGAAATAAATAATGCGGGCATCCCCTTCGAGTATCTTGAAGACCCCATCTTTTCGTTCAATCTGGGCTTTTCGCTTCAGGCCAGAGTACGGCCGTGGCTGAGCCTGCAGACCGGGTTCAACTACGGGACCATCGGCCAGTTTGTGAGCAACATCATTGCTTTTTCGCATCCCGATAACCTGCCCATTTTTGAACTGGATAAAAATTCGAAATTCAGTCATCCCCAAACCATTGTCACTTCACAGGGTAACATCCGCCTGAGCGAGCCAAGGCTGTTCTTTGCCGATTCAGAGTCGTACCGGGTGATCACCAACAAGCAGTTTGATTTTGATGGCGGTCCGGAGTCATTGAAGCTCCGCGATTTTGGCATCAGCCAGCATTTCACTTATCTTGAGATCCCGGTGCTTGCCAGGGTGAAGGTTGCGACCTTCCAGAATGCTGAGTTTTCGATAAAGGCAGGGGGGTCCTTGAATTATATCCTGGGGAACGAAGTTTTCCTGGGTCGCAAGACCATGCTGAGGCCCATTGGAGAGACCTATGGACTGCGCAAGTTTAACTTCTCGGCCCATAGCGGTTTTGCTGTGAACATCCCCATAGGTGAGCATTTCCAGCTGCAGTTTGAGCCCACGGTGCAGATGTATCTCATGCCCATGGTACGCGACCGGCTGATGATAGGCCGCGCCTTGCCCTTCCAGTATTCCCTGTTTACAGGGATCACCTACAGTTTCTGATTTTTTTCCCTGTAGCCCGTCCAGTTGATGGCCAGGCCTCCCTGGCTTGTTTCACGATAGTTTGACTTCATGTCGAGGCCTGTTTCCTTCATGGTTTGTATGACGTCGTCGAAGGAGATTCGGTGTTTTCCATCGGAGAGCAGGGCATAGGTGGCGCATTCCAGGGCCCTGACGGCGGCCATGGCATTGCGTTCGATGCAGGGGATCTGTACCAGGCCCTTCACGGGGTCGCAGGTGAGTCCGAGGTGGTGCTCCATTCCCATCTCGGCGGCATATTCTACCTGCAGGGGAGAGCCCCCGAGTAATTGTACTGCAGCTCCTGCTGCCATGGAGCAGGCTGAGCCGATCTCGCCCTGGCAGCCAACTTCGGCTCCTGAGATGGAGGCGTTGGTGCGTATCAGGTTGCCGATGAGGCCTGCAGTGGCCAGGGCACGGATGATGCGGATATCGGAGAGTTTATAGGTTTTTTGCAGGGAGAAAAGCACTGCAGGCAATACGCCGGCCGAGCCGCAGGTGGGCGCCGTAACGATGCGGCCACCCGAGGCGGTTTCTTCTGCGACAGCAAGGGCAAAGGAAAAGGTCAGGCCCGTGCGTTTGAGGATGTCCGAAAAGGTCTTGCTGCGGGTGTAATACACAGGGGCCCGCCTGACAAGGTTGAGGCCGCCGGGCAGGGTGCCTTCGTTCTCCAAGCCCCTTTCAATGGATGCCTTCATCACCGCCCAAACCTTTTCGAGGTAATCGAAGGTGTCGGGCTGATCGCAAGCCTGGACAAACTCCCACATATTCTTTTCACGGGCTTCACACCAATGGAGGATGTCTTCCATTGTATGCAGGTTATAAACGTTCTCGTCCATGGAGTTGGCTTCGCCTTCCTCCATCAAGGCGCCGCCCCCGATGCTGTACACCCGCCATTTCTCGAGGACCTTGCCATTATCGAGTGCCTCAAACTCCAGGCCGTTGGGATGCAGGGGGAGCTCCGCCCCGGGCTTCCATATGATCTCGAGGGGTTTGGGTTTGAAAGAATTCTCGAGGATGGTATCGGTCAGGTGTCCCACGCCTGTTGCAGCCAGGCTGCCGAATAGAGTCACCCTGAATTGCGGGGCTTCGGGATGGCGTAACACAAAGCGCTCGGCCGCCCTGCGCGGACCCATTGTATGGCTGCTGGAGGGGCCATTCCCTATTTTGAATAACTCCTTGATTGTTTTCATAGCATTTGTATGAATCAGATTTTTCCGACAGGCATCAAATAAAGGACGTGGTAGTCTTCGCCCAGGTTAAGCAGGGTTTCCAGCGCTTCGTCGCGATAGGCGCCAATGGCCACTGTGCCCAGGTTAAGGGCAGCGGCTTGCAGGTATATGTTCTGGGCCACATGGCCCACTTCGTTGTGGATATAACGGATTCCGCGTTCGCCGTAGCTTTTGGTTGTGCGTTCAAAAATGGCTGCGAAAATGATTACGATACCCGCCTCGCTGATCATGCTCTGACTCAGGGCAGCCCTAGCCAGTTCCTTTTCAATTTCGCGTTTATCGGTCAATTCGAGCTTGTGACCTTCATGCCAGTAATGGTAAATGCCTTTGCTGAGGCCTTCTGCCTGGTTGACCATCACAAAAAGCTCGAGGGGATAGGTAGCCCCTGCCGAAGGGGCAGTACGGAGGCCCTTTTCGTGGTTAATGCCCTGGGCAGCCCACAGCAATTGCGATATTTCGGCCAGGCTCAATGGTTCATCGGCATAGCTTCGGGTGGAGCGGCGAAGGCTCAGGGCCTTCTCCAGGCTCATGGTGCCATCGATAATGGGTTGGGGTAAGGCAATCATGGCTCCGGGGATTTGATCGTGAAAGCTGGACGCCATATTGGCTTCGGTGGTTTGCACTGCCTTTTCCCGTTCAGGGGTAACCCCTTTGAAGACGATCTTAAAGAAAAAGGCAGCCAGCAGGGCGAAACCAAATGTTGCTGCTATGGGGATATATTTCTTCATTTTTGATTAGGGCATAGTGGATTGCAAAGGTAAGGCCAAAACGCCAAACTTCCTCCCAAAGCCCTTGTTTAGAATGGGTTTAAATACGGGATTTGGCGTAAAAAAAATTTTAAAAAAATTACCTTTGCTGCGTCCATAATTATATGGCAAGCCTTGCCTGCAGGATGCAGCCTTGAATCTTATCTTTTAGTTTTTTTCTGACGTTCAACAGGGTTAAGAAATGCATAAAATCAGCAAACATCCGATTATCCCCATAGAGGATACAGAAAAGATCAGTTTTTTATATAACGGAAAACAAGTTACCGGCGAGAAGGGTTTCACCATTGCAGCGGCTCTTCACCAGGCGGGTTTTCCCGTACACAGCCACAGCCTTACCAACCGCAACCGCAGTCTGGAGTGTGGCATTGGCAAATGTGGTGCCTGCGAGATGCTTGTGGACGGAGAGATCCGCCGTATTTGCATCACCCCCGTCGACGGGGTCAAAGAAGTGAATGAGATTCCCCGCGATTATGTGGCCAGGCCTTCTGTTTTTGTCAAGGAAGAAGGGATACGCATTTATAAGACCGATGTGGTGATTGTCGGGGCAGGACCTGCAGGACTGGCTGCCCGCGAAATTCTTCTGGAGAACGGGGTCAGCAATATTGTGATCGACAGCAATGAAAAGATCGGTGGGCAGTTTAACATGCAGACGCACCAGTTTTTCTTTTTCGAGAAGATAAAGAAATATGGCGGCCTGCGTGGGTTTGAAATTGCGAAGACCCTGGCGGGTGAAAACCATGAGGGCATTCTGCTGAACTGCACCGTTTGGGATATTTTCGAGGGCAAGCGCGTGGCCGTGAAGAATTTCAGGACCCGGGAGATCTTTTATGTGGATTGCCAGCACCTGGTGGTGGCCACAGGGGCCGTGCCTTTCCTGCCCACCTTTTATAATGACGACCTGCCGGGAGTATATACCGCTGCGGTGATTCAGAAAATGATGAACACCGAGTTGACCCTCTTGGGTAAGAATATCCTGACCGTGGGGGCGGGGAATATCGGCTACCTCACTTCTTACCAGCTTACCCAGGCAGGGGCTAAGGTACAAGCCATCATTGAGGCCCAGCCGCACGAAGGGGGGTTCCCGGTGCAGGCCAACAGGGTCAGGAGGCTGGGCATTCCCATCCTGCTGTCGCATATGATTCTTGAAGCCATCCCCAATGAGCAGGGCGACGGGATAAAAGGAGCCGTGATAGCCAAAGCCGAAAACTTTAACCCCATGCCCGGAACCGAAATGATCCTGGATGGCATTGATGCCATCAATATTTGCACGGGCCTGATGCCTGATAACGCCTTGCTTGAGAAGGGGCAGGAGATGTTTGGCCGCAGGTGTTACGGGGCAGGGGATGCCATCCGTATTGGCGAGGGGACCAGCGCAGTGCTCAGGGGCAAGCAGGTTGCCTATGAGATCCTTGAATCGATGGGACGCCGTTTCAACTATGATGAATTTCTGCAGGTATCCAAGGAATACATTGATTCGCAGCAACATCCCATTCGGGTGATTGAGAAACCCATGATGCCCGAGGAGGCGCGCATGGATAAACCCTTTGTGCAGATTGACTGCCTTTATGGCTTTGCGTGCAACCCTTGCGCCTTTGCCTGTAAATACGGGGCCATCACTAAGTCTTCGACAAGCACCGTACCCCAAATCGACTTCGACAAATGCATCGGATGCATGGATTGTGTGTATCAGTGCCCCGGGCTGGCTATTTTTGGTTTCAATCCCGGCAAGAACACCTTCTTCCTGCCCATTGAATTTGACATGAAGGAAGGGGAGGACGTCTTCCTGGTGGACAACAATGCCCATATCCTGGGTGAGGGGCATATCGACAAGATCCTGCGCAAGAAGAACCTTACGCATGTTGCAAGGGTAAAGGCACAGGATATGCCCAGGGAAGAGCAGCTCAAGGTGCGCGGCTTTATCATCAAGCGCGATTACCCTGCGAAGCTGGAATTCAAGCCTTATGAAGATGATACGCCTACCGATATTTTCATGTGCCACTGCGATGATGTCCCTCTGAATGAGGTGCTGGAAGTGATCGGTGACCGCAAGTTTGTTTCCATAGAGGAAGTAAAGCACACCACCCACCTGGGTATGGGTCCGTGCCGTGGCAAGCGATGCTTGCAGCGCCTGAAGCAGAACCTGAGGCCGCTGGGGGTGGAGCTGATTGGCGGGTCTACGCCCAGGGCACCCATGTCAAACCAGATCTCCGTAGGGGAGTTGTTCCCTGCTGATGCTGCGCCCAGGATCATTACCAGCAACAAGGGGAAGGGCCGGCGCATCGTTGAGGTCAAATCGCTGGTGGCAGGCGGTGGTATAGGCGGCAGCGCCCTGTTCCGCTTCCTGGCAGAAGAAGGTTTTAAGCCTGTCCTCGTCAATTCAGGTTTCGGGTCATCATGGCGCAATATTGCAGGGGGGCGGCCTGCATTCTCAATACCTGAGCTCTCTGACATTGCCCGCCATAACCAGGAGCTCTTTGCTGAGCTGCAGAAGTTCGGAAACATTGACTTCAGGCAGATCAACTACGTGACCTTCGCCCACGACGAAGCCATGTACATGGCCTTGGAGGAATCCATGGCCTGGCAAAAGGCGGTCATGCTTCAGCCCGGTCAGTTCCGGGATGAGATTTCGCCTTTCTTCAATGACAGGAACAAAAAATATATTGCTGCCATGAAGACCAGCGAATGCTGGCAGGCAACCCCCGGCAAGGTCATTGATTTGCTGCGCAAGATTGGGGTGAGCCATGGCGGAACCCTGATGGAAGACTGCAAGCTGATCCATGTTGAAAAGCAAGGCGACAGGTTCCAGGTCATTGTGCGTGATCATAAGGGCGAGTATGTTGAATACCACACCCCGGTATTTGTCAATGCCCTGGGCAGTGAGGGGAACCACTTCGCTCGTATGCTGGATATAGAAACGGGACTCTACCCCGTGAAACACCAGGCCTTTATAACCCGCCGGCTGCCAATGCTCGGGGTAGGAGGAAGGCCGCTTGACATGCTGATCGATCGCCGTAACTACAAGGGTTTTGTGGCCGTTTATGGACAACAGCTTGGCGAAACAGGGCAGATCATCGGCTGTGCCTCGCCCGCCGTGGAGCCGCTGGAAACCGACAAGAATCTTAAAGTCAACAGCAAGGACTTTGCTGAAATTGTCTCGGAAATCTTCATCGACTGGATCCCTGAAATTTCATCGGTAGGCTTCCAGGCCCTCTGGGCAGGATATTACATTGAGCCCCGAATGATTATTGACGTGGAGAAGGGCCTGTTCCTTGGCTTGCGCGGCCAGGGGTTTATGCTTGGCCAATACCTTGCCAGGCTTTTTGTGAATGAGCTTACGGGTAAAGAGGTTCCTGCGTACTTCAACCGCCTGAAACTGGATGGAGATGCACTCCTGGAAAATGCCTTCAAATAAGGCCGCCAGGAATCCCTAAGCCCCTGGCTTCCTGATGTATTCATGCCTCGTCAAGGTGTTTCTGAATAACTTGGGGAAATTGTTTTTTATTTCAAGGATTAGTTTTATCTTTGCAACCTTTTAGAAAAGAAAGCACTTTGAATCCGCTGAAACAGTATAATATTGGTTTCGTTGGCCTTTCGCTGGGGAAACACGAGTTCTCGTTCAGGATAGACGAAAGCTTTTTTTCCTGTTTTGATTATTCGGAGGTCCGCAAGGGAAACCTTAGCCTGGAGCTGCTGCTGGAGAAGCAGAACAACATGCTGGTTTTCGACTTTCTGATCAAGGGAAATGTTGAACTGATATGCGACCATTGCCTGGAGCCTTATCAGCAGGACATTGAGGATGAGCGGAGGCTGTATGTGAAATTTGGTGATGCTTTTTCGGAACAAACCGATGAGATTGTCGTTATCCCTGTAGGGGAGAGTCACTTCGATGTTTCGCAGTTTGTGTATGAGTATATAACCCTGGCGCTGCCCATGCAGCGCATTCATTCGGAGGATGGAATAGTCGGTAAGGGCTGCGATCCTGCGATAACAGATAAATTGAATCAGTACCTTGGGGGCAAAAAGCCCGCAAGCGGGGAAAGGGAAAATTCTCCCTGGGATGCACTCAAGGGCTTGAAATTTAATGATTAAGAAAACCCAATTATAATTGTAACATTGCTATGGCACATCCAAAGAGTAAAATTTCAAAAACCCGCCGGGATAAGCGCAGGACGCATTACAAGGCGACAGAACCTGCCTTGACGACTTGCCCTAACTGTGGTGCCGCCAGGTTGATGCACCGTGTTTGCCCCGAATGTGGTCACTATCGCGGCCAGCTTGCGATTGAGAAATCAGCGAAAGCTTAATGAATCGCCGGTTTGCCCGGCTTATTCACCAAAAGAACTTCGATGAGGATTGGATTAGACGTCATGGGAGGTGATTTTGCCCCCCAAGCAACCATTGAAGGAGCTGTCCTGGCTCAGAAGGAAATCCCTGCCGAGGACAGAATTGTTCTGTTTGGTGATGAAAATTTAATAAAGGAACATCTGGGCTTGTTAGGAGCTGATGTCAAAGCTTTCGATATTGTACATTCAGCAGAAGTGATCGCGATGGGGGAACAGCCCACCCGCGCTTTTGCCCAGAAACCTGATTCAAGCATTTCCAAGGGCTTTCGCTGGCTGAAGAAAAACCGTATCGATTCCTTTGCCAGCGCAGGAAACACAGGGGCCATGCTGGTGGGCTCCATTTACAGCGTGAATGCCCTGCAAGGCGTGATCCGCCCCGCCACCACTTCCATCATCCCCAAAGAGAACGGAAAGCTCGGCGTCCTTATTGACGTGGGCACCAACCCCGACAGCAAGCCTGATGTGATTTATCAGTTTGGTTTGCTCGGCTCGCTTTATGCCCAGCACGTTTATGGCATAAACAACCCCAAGGTGGGCCTTCTGAACATTGGTCACGAGGAAGACAAGGGCAGCCTGATGACCCAATCGGCCTTCCGCCTGATGAAAGACTCGACCGATTTCAACTTCATCGGCAATGTGGAAAGCCGTGACCTCTTTAAGGATAAGGTCGATGTAGTGGTCTGTGACGGGTTTACAGGGAATATTCTCCTGAAGAATATGGAAGCCATGTTTCGCCAGATTGTTAAGCGGGGTTATGGTGATGATCCTTTTTTTGCCCGTTTTAACTATGAAAATTATGGGGGCACCCCCATCCTGGGCATCAATGCTACCGTGGTCATCGGGCATGGTATCTCCAATGGCAAGGCCATTAAAAACATGCTGATTCATTCAAGGGAAGTTTTTTATGCTGGCCTGGCTGATAAAATCCGCCTTGCTATTGATCAATACACCCAGGGAAAGATTTTTAATGCCGGTATAGAATAGGATTTCGTTACCTCCATATGACAAAAATCAATTCTGTTATTACTGCAGTTCATGGTTATGTGCCTGATTACGTACTGACCAATCAGGAACTGGAAGCCATGGTGGATACCACAGATGAATGGATCACCACCCGCACAGGGATTAAGGAGCGCCGGATCCTGAAGGGGGAAGGCCGTGGCACCTCCGAAATGGGCGCTGAAGCCGTAAAGGGGTTGCTGAAAAAACGCGGCATGGAGCCCTCTGAGGTCGATATGCTGATTTGCTGCACGGTAACCCCCGATATGAAGTTCCCTGCCACTGCCAACATCATCAGCGATCAGGTAGGAATCCTGAATGCTTTCAGCTTCGATCTGAATGCAGCCTGTTCGGGCTTTATCTATGGCCTGATTACAGGCTCGATGTATGTCCGCTCGGGTCTTTACAAAAAAGTAGTGGTGGTTGGCGCCGATAAAATGTCATCCATTGTCGATTATTCCGACAGACAAACCTGTGTAATTTTTGGCGACGGGGCAGGGGCCGTCTTGCTGGAGCCCTCAGAAGAAGACCTGGGTTTACGCGATCACGAGTTTCACACCGATGGCTCGGGCCGTATCCATCTGCACATGAAGGCGGGGGGGTCAGTGAAGCCACCCAGCTATGAGACCATAGATGCACGCGAGCATTTTGTATACCAGGAGGGCCAGCCCGTGTTTAAGTTTGCGGTCACCAATATGGCAGAGGTATCCGCCTCGGTAATCAGAAAAAACAACCTTAAGGGGGAAGATATCGCCTGGCTTGTGCCCCATCAGGCCAATATGCGCATTATTGAAGCCACAGCACGCCGCTCGGGTATCCCGATGGACCGCGTAATGGTCAACATTCAGAAATACGGCAACACCACCAATGCCACCATCCCCCTGTGCCTGTGGGAATGGGAGCACAAAATGAACAAAGGCGACAATATTATTTTAACAGCTTTTGGCGGAGGCTTTACCTGGGGAGCCATCTGGCTGAAGTGGGCATACAACCCGAGTTAATTTTCCAATTCTGTTCAAGCGCTTCTTTTGTTAATCCCTCTTAAAAGAGACTCCTTTCGCTTTTTTCCCATTTTCTTCTTCATGAACGGGTTTAAGGATCTTTCCTAAGTTTTGGGTTCTGCTGATGCCTTTGCCCGTCGCGCAGGGTTTTTTTCTCCAGGTTTTTTTCTAGGGCCGTGGTGAGGTCAACCCCTGTTTGATTGGCAATGCATATCAGCACAAACAGCACATCGGCCAGTTCGTCTGCCAGTACCTTTTGGCGGTCACTCTCTTTGAAGGACTGGTCACCATAGCTGCGCGCCATGATCCGGGCCACTTCTCCGACTTCTTCAGTAAGCATGGCCATATTGGTCAGTTCACTGAAATAACGGACCCCTGTGGTGTTGATCCACTGGTCTACTTTTTCCTGCGCTTCTTTCAGGGTCATAGATTTTGCAGATTACTGTTTATTCCTTTGCTTTCGTGTCAATAATAATGGTTACGGGCCCGTCATTAATCAGGGACACCTGCATCATAGCCCCAAAGACGCCTGATTTTACAGTAAGGGCTGATTCTTTCTGCAACTGCCTGAGGAAAGCCTCATAAAGGGGGACCGCATGTTTGGGGCCCGAGGCACGATAATAGGAGGGGCGGTTGCCCTTCTTTGTACTTGCGTGCAGGGTGAACTGGCTCACCACCAGGATTTCCCCGCTAATGTCGGTGATGGGCAGGTTCATAACCCCCTCTGGGTCATCAAAGATGCGCAGCCGTGCAATTTTTCCTGCCAGCCAATCAATATCTTCCTGGCTGTCGCTGTCTTCAATGCCGAGCAGGATGAGCATCCCCCGACCTATGGCGGCATGCTCCCTTTGATCAATCGCTACACTTGCCTGTTCCACCCTTTGGATCACTACCCTCATGAAATATCTTGTTTTTAAGCCCTGGTATCCTCACCCAGGAGCATATTCAAATAATTCTGATAACGTAAGATGCTGATATTGCCATGCTCTACTTCTTCTTTTACCCTGCATCCGGGCTCGTTATGATGGGTGCAGTTGTCAAAGCGGCACTTGTTAAAAAGCTCGCGCATCTCGGGGAAGTAATGTGAGAGCTCCCAGGGCTCGAAGTCCACCAACCCGAACTCCTTGATGCCCGGGGTGTCGATGATGAAGCCCCCATTGCTAAGCTGGAACATCTCCGCAAAGGTGGTGGTATGCCTGCCTTTCAGATGGACCTGCGAAATGGTCTGCACCTTCAGGTTAAGCCCCGGTTCAATGGCATTGATCAGGGTTGATTTTCCCACCCCCGAATGCCCGCTCAACAGGGTGGTCTTTCCCTTAAGAATATCGCTGAAGGCCTCCAGGTTATCCTTCTCCGAGGCCGAGACCACCAGGCCGGGATACCCTGCCTGATTGTACATCTCCAGCAGTTGTTTCACGTAATCCAGGCTTACCGCATCATAGAGGTCTGCCTTGTTGAAAACAATTACAGCAGGGATGCTGTATGCCTCGCAGGTCACCAGGAAACGGTCGATAAAGCCCGTTGAGGTTCTGGGCTCTGCCAGGGTGGCAATGATCAGGGCCTGGTCAAGATTGGCGGCAATGATATGGGTGCGGCGGCTCAGGTTGGTGGCCTTGCGGATGATGTAATTCTTGCGATCCTCAATGGAGGTGATGATGCCTGTGCCTTCCTGCGCATCCAGGGTGAATCCGACATGATCGCCCACGGCAAGCGGATTGGTCGATTGTATGCCCGACATTTTGAACTTCCCGCGCAGACGGCACTCGTGGCGCTTGCCGGTTTCATCCATTATGGTGTACCAGCTTCCCGTTGATTTTGTTATGATTCCTTTCAAGCCAGGTCTTATGTGAAATTAAATACGGCTGAATTTTTTATAAAATTAGTAATTTAGCGCAAACCCAACATCAGGTATGTCTATTGAAGCAAAAGAAGTAAGCCGATTGTACGGAACCCAGAAAGCCCTGGACCAAGTATCCTTTTCCATCAGCCAAGGCGAAGTGGCCGCCCTGCTTGGCCCCAATGGCGCAGGGAAATCCACCATGATGAAGATCCTGACTTGTTACCTCCCGCAAACCCAGGGACAGGTGTCGGTGTGTGGGTTCGATGTGGTTATCCAGCCCCTGGAGGTCAGGCGCAGGGTAGGCTACCTGCCCGAGCACAACCCCCTTTACCTGGAGATGTACGTGAGGGAATACCTTGAGTTTGTGGCAGGCATCCATAAACTGGGCAGGGATACCCGCAAGCGGGTCGCTGAGATGATCGGCATGACAGGCCTGAGCCTGGAAGCAGGAAAGAAAATCGGCGCCCTGTCGAAGGGCTACCGGCAACGGGTTGGATTAGCGCAAGCCCTGATCCACAACCCGAGCGTCCTGATCCTCGATGAGCCCACCTCAGGGCTTGACCCCAACCAACTGGAAGAGATCCGTGGGCTGATTCGCAACATTGGCAGGGAAAAGACAGTTTTGCTTTCCACCCATATCATGCAGGAAGTGGAGGCCATGTGCGACCGCGTGATCATCATCAACCGCGGGCAGGTGGTGGCCGATGCACCCACCCACCAGGTCCAGCTCCTCAATCAGTCCTCCCGCATCATACGCGTAAACTTCGATAAGCCATTCCCAATACAATCCTTACGGAAAATGGACGGAGTGGTCGACGTGATCCCCGGCAGCGAAACCGCCTGCAGGATCTTTACCCAGGGCCAACGCGACCTGCGCCACGAGGTCTTTCATTTTGCCGTGAACAATGGCCTCGTCATCCTGGCCATGGATCACGAGGAACAGTCGCTCGAGCAGGTGTTCCGCCAACTTACAGCTTCAGCAACATAATTTAATAATTATCGTTAACTTTGCAGGTCATTTTTTCCAATAATCAAGAATTTTCAAAGATGGGATATTTATTTACCTCTGAATCCGTTTCAGAAGGGCATCCGGATAAAGTTGCCGATCAAATTTCTGATGCATTGCTTGATGAATTCCTTCGTCAGGACCCCAATTCAAAGGTGGCCTGCGAAACCATGGTGACCACCGGTTTGGTCGTCTGCGGGGGTGAAGTGAAAACCGATGCTTATGTTGATATTCAAAGTGTTGTCAGGGATGTCCTGAAAGAGATCGGATATACCGATTCAGCCCTGAAATTTGAAGCCGAGTCCTGCGGGGTGATCTCAGCCCTCCATGAACAGTCGCCCGACATTCGCCAGGGCGTGGAAAGAAGGAATGAACAAGACCAGGGTGCCGGCGACCAGGGGATGATGTTTGGCTATGCCTCCCGTGAAACCGACGAATATATGCCCCTTTCCCTCGACCTTTCGCATATCCTGTTGCAGCAACTGGCGCGCATCCGCAAGGAGGGCAAGGTGATGACCTATCTGCGCCCCGACAGCAAGTCGCAGGTCACCATCGAATACGACGAAGGCCATCAGCCTGTGCGCATTGAAACCATCGTGATCTCCACCCAACACGACGAGTTTGAGCTTCCAGCCGATGATTCGGATGAAGCCAGGGAAGTGGCCGAGAAGAACATGCAGGATAAGATTACCGAAGACATCCTTAAATACCTGATCCCTGCAGCCATTGAAGAGCTCCCCGAACGCATCAGGCCATTGTTTAAAAACGGATACCGGCTGCTGGTCAACCCCACGGGCAAGTTTGTTATTGGGGGCCCTCACGGCGATACCGGGCTTACAGGCCGCAAGATCATCGTCGACACCTATGGGGGCAAGGGTGCCCACGGCGGTGGCGCATTCTCGGGAAAAGATGCCAGCAAGGTCGACCGTTCGGCAGCCTATGCCGCACGTCATATTGCCCGCAACATGGTGGCAGCTGGCATTGCCGACGAAGTCCTCGTACAGCTTGCCTATGCCATTGGCGTTGCTGATCCTGTAGGGGTTTACGTCAACACCTATGGCACGGCCCGCGTCAACATGTCCGATGGCCAAATTGCCCGCAAAATCCGCGAGCTATTCGACCTCAGACCCTTTGCCATCATCCACAGGTTTGGCCTGAAAAACCCAATCTTCAAAAGAACTACCACCTATGGACACTTTGGCCGAAGCCATTATTCCGAAAAAGTCGAGGTGTTCTACGATGGCCCCGGAGTGGAAGAGGTTACCCTTAAAATGGACGGCAGAACCGTGAAGAAGAAATTCAAGGAAGTTGAATTCTTCGCCTGGGAAAAAGAAGACTATGTGGATATCCTGAAAAACGAATTTGGCCTCTAAGCCAGGTATTCCTTCTCTTTTAGCCTTTTATATACTTTTTCGGGAAGCAGGAAACGGGGGTCCTTGCCCTTGCGGAATGCTTCTCTTATAAAGGTGGATGAGATCTCTATCAGCGGCGCATCTGCCATCCTTACCCTTTCATAAGTGCTGAACTTCGATCCCTGATAGCCTTTTCGGGGATATACATAGAGGTCGTTTTCAGCCAGGATCCTTTCGTAGGCCTTCCATTGGTCGAACACCTCCAGGTTATCACTGCCGATGATCAGCACAAAATCCCTTTCGGGGAATTCCTCCTTTAGTACTTCAAGGGTTTTGTAGGTATAGGAAGGCTTTGGCAGGCTCATTTCCCTGGCACACACGCTGAATCCCGGCTGCTCATCCAGGGCCAGGTGCAGCAGTTCAAGCCTTACCGCGTCGGGCAGCAATCCGCTTTGCTCCTTCAGGGGATTGTGGGGGGTGATCACAAACCAGATCTCTTCAAGATCGGTATACTGAAGCAGGTGGTGGGCAATGATCAGGTGCCCGATGTGAACCGGGTTAAACGAGCCTGAAAACAATCCCGTACGAATCTTCTGTCCCTGCCCTTTCATCATTCATGGGTTTTGGAGAAATTCAAGGACCAGCTTTTCTGCCTCATCAATAGCCGTTTCCAGCACGTCATTGATTACGATACGGTCAAACTCAGCTGAAAAACTTAATTCATATTCTGCCTTGCTGAGCCTTTTCTTAAGGCTTTCAGGGGTTTCGGTCTTACGGTTAACCAGGCGCTTTTCGAGTTCTTCCAGCGATGGGGGCATCACAAAAATGGCCAGGGCCTTATCGCCGAATTGCTTCTTGATGTTGACCCCGCCTGCCACATCCACATCAAAAACAACGTGGTGGCCTTTTTCCCAGATACGGCTGACCTCCGAAAACAAGGTTCCGTAATAACTGCCCTTATACACTTCCTCCCATTCAAGGAATTCGCCCTGTTCAATCTTTTCGCGGAAGGCTTCCGGGCTGAGGAAATAATAATCCACCCCATCCACCTCGCCCGGCCTCATGGGCCTGCTGGCAGCCGATACCGAAAATTCCAGCTGGGGCATCTTGCTCAAAAGGGCCTTGACAATGCTGGTCTTGCCAGCGCCCGAAGGGGCCGAGAAAATGAATAGTTTTCCTTCCATGCCTATAATATGTTCAGCAGTTGCTCCTTGATCTTTTCCAGCTCATCCTTCATTTGCACCACGATCTTCTGGATGTCGGCATCGTTGGCCTTGCTGCCTATGGTGTTGATCTCGCGGCCGATCTCCTGCGAGATAAATCCCAGTTTCTTGCCTGCAATTTCCTCGCCGCGCATGGTGTCTTCAAAATAGTCCAGGTGTTTTGCCAGCCTGACTTTCTCTTCTGTGATGTCCAGCTTCTCGAGGTAAAAGATGAGTTCCTGCTCAAAGCGGTTGGGGTCGGGGGCACCTGCTTCCTTAAGGTCGCTGAGGCCCTTGAGCAGCCTGCCCTTCAGGTTCTCGATCCGCTGGCCTTCCAGGGGGACAATCCGCCCGAGCAGATTCCTGATCCCCTCAATGCGGGCGTGCAGATCAGCCGCCAGGTGAGCGCCTTCCGATTGCCTGAAAGAATCGGCTTGCTCCATGGCCTCACGGATGCCGGCCTCTATGCGCGACCACTGCCCCGCGTCTTCCTCCTGCGTTTCCTGCTTTAATACTTCGGGAAAACGGGTAATGGTGGTGATCAGGTCATGGGGCAGCGGAGCGTCCAGCCCTTTGGCTATATCGACCAATTCCCTGTAATATTTCTCGAGCAATGGGCGGTTGATGCTGATATCGGTCGTGCCCGAGTGGTTTTCAAAGGCCATTTGCACCTCCACCTTGCCCCGTACCAGGATCTGACCGGCCAGGTTGCGGATCAACTGCTCCTTGTCCCTGAAATTCCCCGGAACCTTCAGCGAAACATCCAGCGACTTGCTGTTGAGTGAACGGACTTCCACCGTGATGTTCTTTCCCTCAAGCTGGCAAGCCGACTTGCCAAAGCCCGTCATCGATTTGATCATATTGTTTTTTTTACAAAATTAACATAAATGGCCATTTGTGCATGAAAACCATTTCCCTGGCCTTGAAAACGCAAACAGCAGTTTTCTCTTTTCGGCCTGATCATTTCTTATCCCGCAAAGGCATAATTCTTAAAGTTCATAACAGGAGAAAATCAACTGATAAATTTAACCAAATCTCAACCGTATCATGACCGTAAAAATACGGTCATGATACGGTCATGATACGGTCGAGATACGGTTGAGATACGGTCGAAATACGGTCGAAATACGTTTTACGTAATTATCGATTTTCATCCCGTTTCAGAAGAAAGCTTGCGGAGGGCAAAAAAAGGAGGGGGGCTGCCTGAAAGCCACTTGTTAAATGTCAGAGACAGCCCCCGGGGGTTGGGAAAAAACAGGAAAGGTCTATGATTCGAGGGTTTTGGGCGATACGCCTTCCACCTCCCGGACGTCTTTTTCTTGATCATCGTTTTCGGCAAAGCCCTGGCGTTCCATCTTACCCCAGGTTTTCTCGCCGATGAAGAACTTAAAGTTACCGCGAATGGTCGAGAACAGGATGACGGGGTGATAAAAAATGGGCTCGAGCACCGAGGTGATCAGCATTTTCACCACTTCACGCCGCTTGTTGTATCGGTGGAATGAGAGCTCTTCGAAGAGCACGGCCCAGAAGCTGAGGGTGATGGCAAACAGGAACACCGTGGCCAGCAGCAGGAAGAAGAAGGGCCAGTTGGGATAACCCAGGATGGCAATGATGATGAAATAAACGATCCCGATGAATTCGATGATGGGTGCGAGCCACTCGAGGAAGAACCAATAGGGGTGACCCAGCAAGCCCAGGGCTTTGTACCTGGGGTTGAAGAACAATTTGAAGTGCTTGAAGAGGCTTTCCATGGTGCCGCGGGTCCAGCGGTCGCGCTGACGGGTGAGGACCCTCAGGGTGGAAGGTGCCTCGGTCCAGCACAGCGGGTCGGGGATATAAATCACGCGGTATTTCTCATTATGCTCGGCCATATAGCGCCGCATCCTGACGATAAGCTCCATGTCCTCGCCCACCAGGTCGGTGTTGTAGCCCCCGCATTTGATGACCACATCGCGGTTGAACATTCCGAAGGCTCCCGATATCAGCAGCAGGCCGTTGAGCTTGCTCCAGGCCATGCGGCCCATCAGGAAGGCGCGGGTATATTCAAGCACCTGCATGCGGGGCAGGAAACGCTTGGGCAGTTTGATTTCGGTGATCCTCCCGTCTTCGATCTTGCAGGAGTTAGCAATACGGATTACCCCGCCCGAGGCAATGATCTTGTGGCCGTCTTCTTCGAGGAAGGGCTTGGCCATGATCAGCAAGGCGTCTTCCACAAGGATAGAGTCGACGTCGATGGCTGAGATAAAATCTTTTTGGGCAAGGTTGATGCCTGCGTTCAGGGCATCGGCTTTTCCGCCGTTTTCCTTGTCTACGACAACAAGTTTTGAGAAAGCCTTGTTGCGCGATTTATAAATAGCCTTAACAGGCTGGGTGTTTAGCTTTTGCTCAAACATGAGCTTTACGGGTTCCAGGTCGTAGGCCTTGACGACCTTTTCAAGGGAGTCGTCGGTACTGCCATCATTGATGATGATGACCTCAAAGTCGTTGTAATGCAGCGAGAGGAGGCTCCTGATGTTGTCCACAATGGTTTTGCCCTCATTGTAGGCCGGGGCGATTACCGAAATGGAAGGGGCCAGGGGAGATGATAACAGGACATTATAGTCAACAAAGCTGTTTTTCCTCATGTAACGCAGCATGGCAATGGCCGAGAATATGGCCAGGGCGGTATACGACCCGAAGATGAAAATGGTCAGAATAATGATGCCATTCTCAACGATAAATTGCAAGACTTTGAAAAATTCTATCATTGTACTGCGATTTGTTTTGCGTTTTCAATAATCTTTTTCAGGTCATCGGTAGATCCTGTCATTACCCTGTTGAGCAACTCAGGGCCACCCGGGTCAAGGTCGTGGACAATGGCTGTGGTTTTCTTGAGAATGTCGAAGTTCTTCTCGATTCTTAAGACCTGCTCGAAGAAGGGGAGGTCATCGGGGGTAGCGATGGTTCCCATGGCTTCGATGACTGCCAGGCGGTTGCGGTCTAAATGGAGGTTGTAGAAGACATCATCTTCTTTTTCTTCCACAGGCTGGTCTTTAAAATAAACCTCTTTGAGCAGGCTTGCATTTTCGGATACTTCAAACATATCGAGGGTTTTTACTGCTGCCCGTCTCACCTCAGGGTTTTTGTGGTTGAGCAATTCAAGTACCCTGGGCCAGGATTGCAACTGCTTGTACAAGCCTGCCAGTTTTGTGACAAATATCACCACACTGTCGTTGCTGCTGTCCATCCAGCGGTCAAAGGATTCGATATTAATCTGGTGATAACTCAGGGAATTGAGGATGTTGATCTGTTCCCATTCGGTAAGTTTATATTTCAGTTCATCGAGGTAACCAAGGGGGTCTTCTTCATTGAGTTTTACCAGGGCCACCTGCGATTCCATGCGCAGGATCTTATTCTTCGAGTTGATGAATTTGGCGATGTGGCGGTTGGCGTCTTTCACGTCCATCTGGGCAAGCTCTCTGAAGCCTTTGGCTTTGACGTTCCATTTGCCTGAGCTGACCTTTTGCAAGGAGTCTTTATACAACTCAAGGTTGAAATAAAGGTCGCGCAAGCGGTTGGCCGCTTCTCCATAGAGGTTGTTATGCAGTGAGATCAACTCATCGATGAAGATTTCGCGGTTGACATTGTGATTAATTCCCGTGAATTCAAAGGTTTGATTATCCTCTCCGAAGAGGAAGCCGGTAAGTTCATCCTGGTAGATTTCTTTGATTTCCTTGGCTTGTCTTCGCTCGCGGGATTTAATGGTGCGGTTAATGATGATAAAGAGAAACAAAAGGGTGAGGCTGATGATCAGGTAGATGACGATCACCAGGAGGATCTTGACCTTAAGGCTTGCCTGGCGGTAACGGTTCACAAACCATTCCCAGGTTCCATTGGCCGACAGTTCGGTGGGCTTAAGGGAGGGGTTTGATGAACCATAGGGGGGGGTGGGGCTTTCGCTGATTTCAACGGAGGAAGGGGAAGCATTGACAATGGCCTCCGGAGCATTGGCTCCTGAAGCCTCAAAACTCAGCATTGAAACCAGCAAAAATCCCAGTATGGTGAAAACAACCCTAATGGTTTTAATTCCTGCAGTCATTGTGTTAGGTTTTTTCATTTTGCCTGGCCAGTTTTAAAAAAGGTAAGCAATGCCGGCCTCGACCGAGTATTTGTTGCCATAGACCCCGTCTTTGTAATGCTGATAACCTGCGCCGGCCCTGATGATGAGCTGAGGGGTGGCTTTCTGCTGATACCATAGCATCACTTTATTGCTTTCCAGGTTATAAACTTCCGCTCCGATCAGGGCATCGTCGTCTGCAGAGAAGCCAGTCCCGGCGGTAATGGACAGGTGGTGGTCAGGCGAGGAGAAATACCTGCGGATGGTAAAGAAGTAGGATTGCGAATTGGGGGTGTTGCTGGCAAAGGTGAAGAATGGCCTGAAACTGAAGTAATACTGTTTGTAGTATTTGCTCAGTGAGCCCGTAAGGATAAACAGGTCATTCTCTTCAAAGCTAAGGAGCCTGAATCCTGCTGAAGCTTCCCAGGCCCTTGGCAGTTTTTGAAACAGTTCCAGCCCTCCCCTGAAAATGGGAAAAAGCTCACTGTGGGGTGAATACCCTGCATTGAGATAAAGGTAAGTGCCCGGGCCCAGGGAAGGATATGCATCCACTTCAAACTGAGCTCCAGTCTTATCATAACGGTTTGCGACGTTCAGGCGGGCGATAAGGGTTCCGAGGGTTTGGGTGCGGCGGCCATATTCGGCATAGAACAGGTGCCATGAGTTGGCCATTTGGAAATAATCGCCGCGGTATCCCAGGCCCACAAAGTTCTTGAGTCGCCCTACTTCAATGGTGGATAAGAGCATCTTGGCTTCGCGATAGCTTGGATCAATGTCAAGGATCTGGTTCAGCAGGATAACCGAGGGCTGGTACTCACCCAACTCGTTGAGCATCTGTGCTTTTCTGAACAAAAGGTCCAGGTTGTTGGGGTCGGTGATAATGACCTTATCGAAATACTCGATGGCTTCCTGATACTGACCAGCCCAGGCCAGTACGTCGGTGATGGCCAGCAGTGCTGACTTGTTGGCGGGTTCCTTTTCAAGGACGCCCAGCAGGATCTCCTTGGCCTCATCGTAGCGTTGCTCCCAGCCAAGGGTACGCGCCATCAGGATGCTGGCATCGTGGTAATCGGGATTGATGTCGAGGATTTGCTTACACAGCTCCCTTGCGGCTTCCCCTTCCTGATCGAAGGCCAGGTCCTGTGCCTGGAAGAACAGGTCATCAAGATTAAGCTGGGGGACAGGGAGCCCCTGAGCCCTTGAATCAACAGGCATTACCATGACAAGCATCATAAACATTGCCAGGAGTCTCAGGCCGCTGAGGTAAGGGTTCAATATTTGGTTGGAATTTTTTTTCATAAAAAATCTTCATTGAAAGTCCCTGAATTTTCCCGATTCAATAGGATACGGGCATCCGGGTCTTGTTTTTCAATGGATGAAATTTTTGTTATCGCTTGATCAGGAAGCGTTTTACCCTGATGGATAGTTCGTTGGGACTGAACGGCTTGGTGAGGTAATCATCGGCCCCCAGTTTAAAGGCCTCAATGATTGTTTCCTCATTGCCAACTTTTGAAAGGACGATGATGGGCGTTTCCTTTTTCATCTCGTTCTTCATCAGGTTGATCAACTCCAGACCCCCACTGAAGGGCATCAGCAGGTCGGTAATGACCAGGTCGTAAGTAAGGGTTTTAAGCTTTTCGGTAGCCATTCGCCCGTCGTTGGCAATGTCAACCTCGTATCCTTCACGGGTTAATTTGTGCTCAATAGCTTTGATGACCATATAGTCATCTTCGCAAACGAGTATTTTCATCTCTAAAGGGTTTAAAAGTGTAAAGTTCTTGTTCGATAGTTGCCTTTTGGTTCTTATTTGCTGTTTGATTCAATGATTTGGTTTGCTGAAGGTAAAGCATTTTTTGCTTTTTTTTCGTTTGCCGAAGGGATTGCCCATTTCGTCATTACAAAGATTGAACAAAAATTGGCCCAAAATAATCAGGGAATTTACTGAATTTTCGGGTGTTTTGCGCCTGAAATCAATCCGTATAACTACCGAATCCATGTTTTAACAAAGAATTCAAATTAAAAAAAACTGCTCAACGGACAAAGAATTCACTGTAATTAAATTTTTTCAGGCAAGCTTTTTAAGTAAAGGCAAACCAATAGTATCCTGATTGTTAAAGGCAGGATAAATTTCAAATTCCAACAAGGGAAAGGGAATACTTAAATAAAATGTTTAAGTTCTTCCTCCAGTTGAGCGATGGATTTGGAAATGATTATTGCAGTTTTTTCCACCAGGCCCGGTATTTCATGAAGGTTTTCGCGATGTTGTGCAAAGTGTTCCACCTTTTCTACATCATCGGCAACCTGGTGTATGCCCATATAAACCACTTGGGGTTTAAGTTTATGGGCAATTTGGCGAACTTCATCCCAGTCCTGTTCCTGAACCTTTTTTTCAAGGTTTTCCATCACAGGAGGCGTATTGTCAATAAAGTAGGAAATCATGGTAGCAGAAAAATCCCGGTCACCCTCACTGATCTCTTCGAGGTAACTCAAGTCGAAGTACTTCTCTGTTGTTGTCATAACTGTTTCTTTGGGAGGTTTTTCTTTAGTAGAATTCAATTTTTGTCGATATTCCGCAATGAGTTTCTTTAATTTTTGCTTTAAGTCGTCCAGGTTGTAGGGTTTGGGAACGAAGTCGTCGGCCCCTGCCCGGATGCATTTTTGCCTTGCATTTTCTCCGATGCTTGCGGTAATGCCAATGATTGGAATCTGGTGCCAGGGTTTGGAGGCGTCGGAGCGGATGACTTCAATGGTTTGAAGGCCGTTCATGCCCGGCATTTGGACATCCATAAGGATCAGGTCGTAGGTATAGGCCCTGAGCTGTTCGAGCACATTGAAGCCTGTCCTGACGAAATCGGCTTCCAGTCCTATTTTCTGCAACTGGTGCTTCATTACCAGTTGGTTTAATTCAACGTCTTCTGCCACCAGGATTCTTGCATCGGCAGGCAACTCAGGGGCAGGCTCTTCCTCGGCCGGAGTCAGAACCCGGGGCTCGGGCAGGGGTGAGAAACGGAAGGGGAGGATAAAATGCAGATAAAATGCTTTGTTGGAATTTTCTTCCAGCATGACCTTTCCGTTGAGTGCTGCTATCTTTTCCCGGGTATCCTTTAGCCACTGGTCTGGATCATCTACTGATGCATCTTTCCGGGATACCTCGATCTCTGCAGGGGTTGAATACTGCCCGAGGAAGAAAAAAGACACATCGCAGATTTTATTTTCAGTGTCTTCCCTTAAAGCCGATAACCTGACCGAACGCAGGCCAGACCTGGAGAAAAGAAAATCGGTTATGTGTTGAATCAGCTTTTTGAGCTGGCTTTCATCACCGAATACCTTTTCGGGAAGGTCCTCATCGGCCTCAAGCCAGGTAGCAATACCGAGGGCAGAAGCCTTTTGAAAAAACAAAGCAGGGAAGTTTTCAATCGTTTTCCTTAGGTTAAAGGACCCGGAATAAGCAATATGCTCCTCCCTGCCTTTGATAAAGGATTGCAAGAATTCGTCAAGCATGCCCGACAACAAAGCGGAAGAGTCCTTTATTTTGGTAACATATTCCAGTTGGTTGTCGTTGAGGGGGGTCTCGAGCAAAAGTCCGCACAGGCCGGAGATATTGTAAAGGGGATTACGCAGATCGTGGGCCATGGAAGAGAACCGTTCCACAACGGGCTCAGGAAGTGCCTTCTTCTCAGTAGGAATATTCTGTTCGGGAAGGAAGATGAGCAGATGCTGGCGTGAGGGGTCATCCCCGGGGCTTGGAAAGAAGGAGGCCTTAAAACACACAGGGTGCCCATCCTTATGTCTTAAACAGACCTTCTTCTTCCAGGCCTTTCCCGAACGGATTTGTTCAGTAAGTTTGCCAACAAACTCTTTGCCATGGGAGCTGAGGTGAAGCAGTTTGGAAAGGGCACAGTGGGCATCTTCACTGCTGTGACCCGTAAGCTCAGTAAGCCTTTCGTTGAAATAGGTGATCCTGCTATTCAGGTTTATCATGGCCAGTGGACAACTCTCATCAAGGGCATACCAGTAAAGGTCCAGAACTTCTTCGTTTTTCATCCCCTCAAGGGCTTTGTTAAAGAATTCGGTTGCGATCATTCTTTCCTTCCTTCCGCATTTAAACCGTAGTTTTCCTTCTGATCACATAGAAAAAACTAACCAGCGATAAGTATTCGTCGTTTAATTATCTATTTCAAAATTATTGTATTTTCTTCTATTTTTGATCATTTGTCGTAAAAAAAATTAAATAAAAGAGTTATTTTTGTTTGAAATGGTTTGAAAAGCAAAGATTGTACACCCTAATTCTTTTTTAAACAGGGGATTATGAAGAATCATGGTATGTTCTTTTTTCTCGTCCTGATATCTTTGTTATTCTGCCCCGGGAAGCATGTTATGGGGCAAAGGTTTGTTGGGGGGCTGAAAGGAGGCTTGGCTGCCAGCGAGGTTTCAGGTGATAACCTAAGCAGCCCGAATAAACTGGGATGGTTTGGGGCGGTGTTCACCAATATCCGGGTGGGGGATTTCAGCAGGGTTCAGCTTGAGCTGATGTACATTCAGAAAGGGAGCCGTTCCACCCCCAATGAGAAAAACAACTTTTACGATTATCGTTTTACCCTTCAATATGCGGAAATTCCCTTCTTGCTGGTGGTGGATTTCCCCTGGGGTGATGCAGGTGGTTTTGCCGACCGTATCTCGCTTGAAGGGGGCCTTTCGGCTGCATTCCTTGTTGGATCAAATGAAGTGGAGAACGACCGTGTCCTCGACCTGTCAGGTGAAAAACCCTACCATAACCAAGAGCTTAACCTGCTGATGGGCTTGTATTACCCCATTACGGGCCAGGTGCATTTTCATTTACGTTTTTCACAAGGCATTACGCCTCTGAGGCCCCATGAAGGCGGTACTGCCATGTGGTATAACCGCGGGCAGTACAATACGGTATGGACCTTTGGTCTTGTCTGGGAGTTGCTTTGACAGCCCTGATCCACAACCTCACTGTTAAGAAAAGTTTAAGTTTTCTTTAAGGAAACAATAAATGAGCTTGTTGGTTTGGGATCATGGCCCGTCTCCCCAAAAAATATCGTAATTTTGCTTTGTCTCTTAATCCAAGGAAATGAGCGAGGAGAACTTCCGCATTTTGCTTGTCGACGACGAGCCCGATATTCTGGAGTTTATCGGTTACAACCTTACCCGTGAGGGCTATGCCGTTTCCAAGGCTTTGAATGGCCTTGAAGCCATCAGGAAGGCAAGGGAGGTACAGCCTCACCTGATCATTCTAGATGTGATGATGCCGGAGATGGATGGCATGGAAACCTGCCGTGAACTGCGTAAACTGCCCGAGCTTTCGCATAGTGTGATTGCATTTCTTACGGCACGTGGTGAAGATTATTCACAACTTGCAGGATTCGATGCAGGAGCCGATGACTATATTGCCAAGCCCATCAAGCCAAGTCTGCTCATTGGTCGTGTTAAGGCCTTGCTGAGGCGCTCAGGTCAGCCGGTGACGGAAACCGGGAGCATCCAGGCAGGCCGGGTGCGCATTGACCGTGAACGCTACCTGGTCATCAAGGATGAACAGGAGATCACCCTTCCCAAAAAGGAATTTGAATTGCTTACCCTGCTGGCCTCCAGACCCAATAAGGTGTTTTCGCGCGAAGAAATCTTCGCCAGTGTTTGGGGCAGCGATGTGGTGGTGGGTGACCGCACCATTGATGTGCATGTAAGGAAATTGCGCGAAAAAATTGGCATAGAAAATATCAAAACGGTCAAGGGCGTTGGCTACAAATTTGAGGTTTAAGCCATGATCAGGAATGCTACCCCCCGTAAACTGGCCCTTATCACTTCACTGTTGGTTTCCCTGGGCTTCTCGCTGGCATATGGCATCACCTCCAAGCTGGTGTACGATGAAGTATTGTGGAAGACCCTTCTGGTGGGCAACATTGCCTTGTTTGGCATTACCTTTTTTCTGTTCCGGTATATCCTCGAGCGGTTTATTTACGATCGCATAAGGTTGATATACAAGACCATTCACGAAATGAAAGCCCCCAAGAGCCAGAAGAAGAAAAGATTCTCCGACAATTCGGACATCATTCAGGAGACCAATCAGGAGGTGCTGGCCTGGGCTTCCGACAAGAAAAAGGAGGTGGAAGAACTGAAGAAATTGGAGACTTACAGGCGGGAGTTTCTGGGCAATGTCTCCCATGAGCTCAAGACCCCCATTTTCAACATCCAGGGTTATGTGCTCACCCTGCTCGATGGGGGCATGGACGATCCTGAGATCAACCGCAAATACCTTTTGCGTACTGAGCAAAGCATCGACCGTATGATCAGTATTGTTGAAGACCTTGAGTCCATTGCCAGGTTGGAATCGGGTGAATTGAAGCTCAACCTTTCGTCCTTCGATATCGTAGCCCTGGCCGGTGAAGTCATGGAGTTCATTGAGATTAAGGCTTCTGCCCGCAACATCCAATTGTTTTTCGGGCGGAATTATGACACCCCCATTTATGTGCATGCCGACCGCCAGGGCATACAGCAGGTTCTGACCAACCTCCTGGTAAATGCCATCAAATACACTGCCGAAAACGGTCGCACCAAGATTAGTTTCTTCGACATGGATGAGAACATATTGGTTGAGGTGACCGACAGTGGGATAGGGATTCCGCGGGAAGAGCTTCCCCGGGTTTTCGAACGTTTTTTCAGGGGCGACAAGAGCAGATCGTTTCGTGAGGGCGAAGGGGGAACGGGTTTGGGCCTTGCCATCGTAAAGCACATCATTGAGGCCCACAATCAAACCATCAATGTGAGGAGCACCCTGGGGGTAGGTACCACCTTTGCCTTTACCCTCAGCAAGGCCAAGGGGCCTTCAGGTCACAGGCGTAATGTATTCATGTTATGAATTTCAGTTTTCATGAAAGTTATTTATTAGGCTCAGAAATGGTTAATTTCTCGTTAATAACTTTTTTGGGAAGCTGTTTGAAAAAAAGATACTTTTGCCCATCTTTAACAACCCTGAAAAAAGGAATGTACAATGTTTAAACAAAAAGTTTAAATCCGGCTGAAATGAAGTGTTTCTTGTTTCGCAGCAAGCCTTTAAATTTGTAAATTCTTTCCGGCGACGGAAATTCATTCATAAATCTGTAAACCATTAACCAATAGTTTCATTAATTCTAACCATTCAATCACAAAACAAAAAGCAATGAGAAAGCAGACTTTTTTGATGTGTGTTATTGCAGCATTGTTCCTTGTGTTGGGAGCAAACACTGCGTATTCTCAGGTTACAACCTCCGGCATGAACGGCAGGGTAGCGGATACTGAGAATCTTACCCTCCCCGGTGCCACGGTTCTGGCAACCCATGTGCCTTCTGGTACCCGTTACGGGGCTATCACTGATGCCAATGGTTTCTTCCGAATTCTGAACATGCGTATTGGTGGACCTTATGAGATCACAGTATCTTTTGTAGGTTACACGACCTTTGTTCAAAGCGACATTTACCTCAGCCTGGGTCAGACTCTTGGATTAAACGTTGTCCTGGCCGAATCGGCAGAATATCTGGAAGGCGTTGAAGTAGTAAGTTCAAGGTACGACATCTTTGACGGTAACCGCATGGGTGCAGGTACTAACTTCAACGACGAGCAGATTTCTGCGCTTCCCACAATCAGCCGCAGTATCAACGACTATACCCGCCTTACCCCTCAGACCGGTGTGGGTAATAGTTTTGCTGGACGTGACGGACGTTACAACAACATCACCATCGACGGTGCAAACTTTAACAACAACTTTGGTTTGAGCTCGACGAACCTTCCCGGTGGTGACGCTCAGCCCATCAGCCTAGACGCTATCGAAGAGGTAACCGTTAACATAGCCCCCTTTGATATTCGTCAGTCAAACTTCACGGGTGCCAACATCAACGCAGTAACCCGCAGTGGTGACAACACCTTCAAGGGATCAGCCTATACTTTTTACCGCGACAAATCTTTTAATGGTACAAAAGTAGGTGACTCTGAACTTGATCTTGAAAAAACCTCTACTTATACCCTGGGTGCCAGGGTGGGTGGTCCTATCATTAAAGACAAACTGTTCTTCTTTGCCAATGCCGAAATGGAAAGCTCTTCATTCCCCGGTATTCCATGGAAACCCAGTGATCCAGCCAATGGAATCAACCCCAGCGCAGATGATTTCATCAGCCGCACCACCGTTTCCGACCTGGAGACCATGCGTAATTACCTGATCAACACCTACAACTACGATCCGGGCAGTTATCAGGGATTTGGCAACTTTGCCAGCGAGAACTACAAGCTCCTTGGCAGGGTTGACTATAACATCAATCGTAACCATAAGCTGACCCTTCGCTATAACTATGTGGAGTCGAACAACGACCAGCAGGTGAATGCCACCAGTGCTCCCCTGCCGCGTTCTACTCAAGGACGAATTGGTTCTCAGTCTATGGCTTTCGAGAAAGCCAATTATGGCTTCCTGAATACGGTTAGCTCAATCACCGGTGAATTGAACAGTGTGTTCGGAAACAAAGTTGCCAACAAATTCCTGGCTACTTACACCAAAATCCGCGACACCCGCAGCAGCCCCAGCGAGATGTTTCCCTTTGTTGACATCTACAAGGATGGCGATCCTTATATGAGTTTCGGTTATGAGTTGTTCACCTTCGATAACGACGTAATAAACAACGTATTAACCCTTACCAACAACCTTTCCTATTTCCTTGGTAAACACACCCTGACCGCCGGTGCTGCTTTTGAGCATCTCTATTTTGGCAACAGCTACAAGCGTTATGGTACCAGCTATTATCGTTTTGCCTCCATGGATGACTTCTTTAACAATGCAGAGCCCACTGCCTTTGGTCTTACCTATCCTTATGAAGGTGCCGGAGATGGCTATGCTGAGTTGAACTTTGGCTGGGGTAGCGTTTATGCCCAGGATGAGATACAGGTGTTCGATAACCTGAAGGTAACCGCAGGGGTTCGTTTCGAACTGCCTTTCTACTTTGATGATCCCATCGACAATGATGCCATTTCTGATCTTACCTTCCGTGACAATGATGGTTTCCCCGAGACCCTCGACGTAGGCTCATGGCCCGATCCCCAGATCCTTGTGTCACCCCGTGTGGGTTTCAACTATGACGTCAGAGGCGACCGCAGCCTCCAACTTCGCGGGGGTAGCGGTCTGTTCACCGGACGCTTGCCTTTCGTTTGGTTTACCAACCAGCCAACAAACAGCGGTACCCTGCAGAACACGGTAGAAGTGAACAACCCCGAAGTTCTGGGTAACTACCTATTCAACACTGATCCTCACGCACATCTGAATCAGTTCTCCCTGACTCCCGGAAGCACCCCTCCCGGAAATATTGCCGTAGTTGACAAGGACTTCAAAATGCCCCAGATATGGAGGACAAACCTGGCTGCTGATACCAAACTTCCCTGGGGGGATTTGGTCTTTACTTTCGAAGGCTTGATCTCTAAGGACATCAATGCCATTGTTCAGCGTAACGCAAACCAGGATACCCCCACCGAGACCTTTGCAGGTCCCGATAACCGTTCCTATTTTGTTGGTGGAAACAATGGCCGTCGTATTAACGACAACATCTCAACCGCAATGGTACTGGACAATGCCAAAGAAGGTTACTCCTATTCGGCTACCTTCCAGTTGACAAAACCCTTCACCCAGGGGTTCTTTGGAACCTTGGCCTACACTTACACCATTACCAAGGACCTGACCGCTAACCCGGGTTCTGCTGCCAACTCAGCTTGGCAAAGCAACCCCTCCTACAACAACCAGAACCTTCCCGGTCTTGGTTACTCACAATTCTCCGTTCCTCATCGCGTCGTTGGTGCCATTTCCTATAACAAGGAATACTTTGGCCATGCCGGAACCACCTTCTCCCTGTTCTACTCAGGTAGCCACCAGGGAAGGATGTCTTACATCTATTCCAACGACATGAACGGCGATGGCAACACCGCCGACCTGATGTACATCCCCAAGGATGACAGCGAGATAATTTTTGTTGACGTTGTTTCAGGTGGGGAGGTGACCTTTACTGCCGCTGAACAGCGTGCTGCTTTCTGGGCATTCGTTGACCAGGACAAATTCCTCAGCAAGAACAAGGGTGGCTATGCCGAACGTTATGCCGGTTTGATGCCCTGGCTCAACCGCTGGGACTTCCGCATCCTTCAGGATGTATTTGTTCATACCAACAATGGAAGGAAACATAACCTGCAAATCAGCCTCGACGTGCTGAATATTGGAAACTTACTGAACTCTGCCTGGGGTATCCGCCAACAGCAGGTTATTGGACGCTATGATATGACCCTTCTGCGTTTCGAGGGTGTTAATGAAGGTGGCGTTCCCACATACACCTTTAACAGAGTTGGTTCTTCTTTTCCCACCCAGTCTTATGTTGACTACAGGGATGTTTCATCCACCTGGAGTGCTCAGGTTGGTTTGAGGTATACGTTCTAGTTTTTTTTGGAATCTAAACCACAGGGGCTGTCCGCTTTTGGGCAGCCCTTTGTTTTTTATTCTTACGAGGCTTTTCTTGCCTGAATGCAATTTTCCATTAAATTTGGGGCTCAAAATCATGAACAGATGAAAAGACGTCCTTTCCTTATCCTGACCCTTGTTTTTTCAACCTTTTTGTTTTCGGGGTTGACTGCCTGCAAGTCTGACAACCATCCAGGCAAAAAAGACCTGCGGCTGGTGCTTGAAGACCATTTTAACAGGCCAATCTATAAGGGCTATGTTGAGGTGCTTGACGTTAAAGTGCTGGAAGATGGGGAAGCCGAGTATATGGGGGGACAGTACTATGATGTCCGAATTAGCGCCCGCATTCGGGTAAAAAAAGGATTTGTTGTTTCCAAGCGCTTTACAGCTACAACTTTTGAAGTGAACGAAGAATGGCCCGGGCGCTACCAGAAGGATCTGGCTGAGGCCAAAACCGAAGAAGAACGCGAAGAAATCGACAAATTGTTCAACGCCAACACGTTCAGCGAAGGCGAACACGAAATTGAAGGCATGCTCGGTTTTGCCCTCCTCGAAGGGAAATGGCACCTGCTTTCCCTGATGCTTGGCCCTCAGGCCCCCAAATCCCTCGCTAATTAAAAAAACTTTTCAGACAATCACTTGTTATTTAGAATAATTTTAAATAACTTAGTATTGATGAAAGAAGTCTTAAAGAATATTGCAGTACTGTTTGTGCTGGGTGCTTTCCTGGTTTCCGCCTCAGGATTCAGGCTGATCAGGCACACCTGTCCGTCATGCAATATCGTTGAATACTCCTTCCATCAACCGGAAGACTGCTGTGGAGGGACTACCCCTGTGCCTGATGCCGGTCCTGTTTCCTGCTGTACCGTTCCGGAGGATCCCTCAAATTGTAACGCTGTCTTTGAAGGCATTACTTGCTGTGAATACGAGTCACAGTATTATGTGGTGGATGAAGTAATATCCCCGCAAACCCTGAAAGTGGAGGCCCAAATAGCTACCATTCCCTTGCCGGATGAAATCCTTCCGGTTCCTGTTGGAGATGACAGCCCTGTCTTAAAGGAAGCCTTTCTTCACCCCCCGCCACCTGCCTTCACAGGAACGGATTACCTGGTTTTTCTCCAACAACTTAAGATCACCTTCTGTTAATTAAGAATGCATCCCCTGCAGTTTAAAGGGTCCCTTTCTTGCCCCTGGTAAGGAAAGGCATGGCCTTTTTGTATCCAATCCTTAATTAATACCAAAAAATATTGTTATGAAAACCATTTCATCTTTAATAATAAGTCTTTTTGTTGTACTCATTTCAGGCATTCCATCCCCTGCCATTGCTCAGGAACCTGTCGGCCAGGGCAGGGTAGATACGGAGATCAAGGTCCTGGGCATTTGCGGGATGTGTAAGGATCGCATCGAACGTGCAGCCTTCAGTGTGCGCGGGGTTCGCTCCGCCAGTTGGGACCAGAAACAACAATTGCTCACAGTAAATTTCCGTGCCGACCGCACCAGCCAGGAAGAGATCGAACGCAGCATCGCAAAAGCTGGTCACGATACCGAGCACTTCATCACCGATGAGGAAACCTATTCCAACCTGCATAGTTGCTGCAAGTACCCAAGGGATCCTGAGATGCTCAGAAACAACAAATTGTATAATCAGGAATAAACGGACCCATGATGATTAAAACCTATTCAGTGACCGGGTTACACTGCAATGCCTGTGTGAACCGTGTTCAGAAAGCCCTGGCCAACGAGCCCGGGGTGGATCAGGTGAAGGTGGATCTTCCCTCTGCAACCGTGGAGATCTTTACCCGGCAAACCCTTGACACTGCACACCTGAACTCCATTCTGGAAGAGCTTGGCGAATACCGTTTGTTCCCAAAGGAATAAAACCATGAAAAACCGGATAAAAATCTTGTTTGTAATAATACTTGTTGTGACTTCAGCCGTTATACGGGCCCAGGACAACAAGCTTAGGGGAGTGGTGCAGGAATCTGTTGACCACGATGGGCACGCCCATCTTTCCCCTCTGGCGGGGGCCAATGTGGTATGGCTTGGCACCACCAATGGGGCGGCTACCGATGCCGAGGGGCGTTTCGTATTGGATAAGCCTGCCGGGCTGCCTCAGCAGTTGGTGGTCAGTTATATTGGCTACCAAAGCGATACCTTGACCATCACCGCTGCCGATGCCGAGATTTCTGTAGTACTGGAAACCGCCCGCCAATTGGATGAGGTGGTAGTTGCTGGACGCAGGCCCGGCTCACATTACTCCAGCCTCGAACCCATGCTGACGGAAGTCATTACTCAAAGTGAGTTGCAGCGGGCCGCCTGCTGTAACCTCTCTGAGGCTTTTGAGACCAACGCCAGCATCGATGTATCATACAGCGATGCCGTCTCTGGAGCCCAGCAGATCCAGTTGCTGGGCTTGGCGGGCATCTACAGCCAAATCCTCACCGAGAACATGCCTACCTTGCGGGGACTGGGCCAGCCCTTTGGCCTGAGCTATACCCCCGGACCCTGGATGGAATCGATTCAGGTGTCGAAGGGAGCGGCCAGCGTCATTAACGGCTATGAGTCCATTACAGGACAGATTAATGTGGAGCTTAAAAAACCTCAGAATGCCGAAAAGCTGTTCTATAACTTCTACGCCAACGACTTCGGCAGGCTCGAAAGCACCTTAAACGCTGCAGTGAATCTTAGCTCGCTATGGAGTACGATGGTGATGGCCCATGGCGAATTTCTGAACAACACTATTGACCACAACCACGACTCCTTCCTGGACCATCCCCTGGTCAGGAAATTCAATGTGGTCAACCGCTATCGTTATGACCGCCCAGGCATCATGGAGTCGCAGTTTGGGGTGAGGCTGATGCAGGAAGACCGTGAAGGAGGGCAGCAGTCTTTTTTCCAGGATAAGGAAGAATGGGGTTCACTGAACGCCTATGGCTTTGGCGTCAATACCCGCCGTTACGAGGCCTTTGCCAAGACAGGTTTTTTCTTCAGCAAAATGCCCAATGCCAGCCTGGGTACGCAGTTCGATTTTTCACACCACAGCCACGACTCGAACTATGGTCCTACGACCTACGAGGGTACCCAGAATACCTTTTACGCCAACATCCTCTTTGAGAATACAATCGCCCAAAATCCTGACCACAGGTTTACCACCGGTGTGAGTTTCTTGATGGATGACTATCGTGAGATTCTGGCCGATAGCCTGTTCGATCGCCGCGAAGCAGTGCCTGGCATTTTCGGACAATATACAATGACCCGTGGTGGGCATTTCACTTTAATTGCAGGTTTGCGTGGTGACTTCCATAACATTTATGGTCCATTCCTTACGCCCCGCTTCCACCTGCGCTACAAGGCGGGTGAGTACACCACCTTCCGAGCCTCTGCAGGGAGTGGTTTCCGCGTGCCCAACCTCATCGCCGAAAATACGGGGCTGCTGGTGAGTAATCGCAGTATACGCGTGCTTGAGGACATTGAACCTGAAAGGGCCTGGAATTATGGGGGCAGCATCACCCGCAGCCTCACCCTGATGGGCAAGGATGCTTCCATTACAGCCGAGTATTACCGGACCGATTTCCAGAACCAGCTTATTGTGGATGTGGATGCCAAGCTTACCGAGGCCCGTTTCTACAACCTCGAAGGGCGTTCCTATGCCAACAATGTCCAGGTCGAGATGGGCTTCGAGCCCATTCGCAGGTTGGAGATGACCGCGGCCTACCGCTTCACCGATGTGAAGACCACCATCAACGGGGTGCTTGATACAAAGCCCTTCGTGAACCGCTACAAAGGGCTGCTCTCAGGCTCGTATGCCTCGCGCAACAACCGCTGGCAGTTCGACCTTACGGCTCAGTTCAACGGGCCCAGCCGCATTCCTTCAACTGACATGCTGCCCGAAGCCCTCCGTATGCCCGAATCTTCCCCTGCCCATACCATCCTTCACGGACAGGTGACCTATAGTCTCAGGGCTTTCGACCTCTACCTGGGCGGAGAGAACCTGACCAATTTCAGGCAGATGAATCCCATTATTGCATCCGCTGAACCCTTCGGCGAGTACTTCGATGGCTCCATGATCTGGGGGCCCATCCTGGGACGCATGTTTTATCTCGGCCTGCGCTATGCCATCGACAGGTAAAGGATCCATGATCCTTTCCGGTAAACCGCCATGGCCCTCCGGTCTTGGCGGTTTTCTTTTGAGCCGTTGATGAAAATTTGATCAAAAATAGTGCCCTTTAGGGGTCTTTTTTGAGAAAAAAATTTCCTTTTCTTGCTGATTATGCATACATTTTAGGGTTTCGTTTTGATTAATTTTTAATCATTAAAAGATATAAACCCGTGAAGGAACAGGTCCTGAAAAAATTACAGGTACTTGCCGATGCAGCCAAGTACGACGTGTCCTGTTCTTCCAGTGGAAGTACGCGCCCCGCCAAGGATGGAGCCCTGGGCAATGCCGCCAGGGCCGGCGTCTGTCATTCGTTCACCGAGGATGGCCGTTGCATTTCCCTGCTCAAAATCCTCTATACCAATTATTGCATCTACGACTGTGCCTATTGCATCAACCGCCGCAGCAATGACTTGCCCAGAGCCGCCTTCTCGGTGGATGAGCTGGTGGACCTGACGCTGAATTTTTATCGGCGAAACTACATCGAAGGCCTGTTTCTCAGCTCAGGGGTGGTGGTCAGCCCCGATCACACCATGGAGCGCCTCATTGCCGTGGCCCGCAAGCTCCGTAACGAGCATCATTTCAATGGTTACATCCATATGAAGGCCATCCCCGGCGCCAGCGCTGAGCTGGTGGCTGAAGCAGGCCTCTGGGCCGACCGCCTCAGTGTCAACATTGAGATCCCTTCCGAGAATAACCTGCGGCTGTTGGCTCCCGAAAAGAACTTCGGCAGCGTCCTCAGCCCCATGAACCAAATCCACCAGGGCATTGTGGTTAACAAGGAAGAACGCAGGAAATTTCGCAAGGCCCCCCGCTTTGTCCCTGCAGGGCAAAGCACCCAGCTCATCGTGGGGGCCAGCCCCGAAAGCGACTTCGATATCCTGCGTCTGGCCTCAGGCTTTTACAAGCAACAGCAACTTAAACGCGTTTACTATTCTGGTTTCGTGCCCGTTAACCTCAACGACAGCCGCTTGCCTGCCTTACTTAAGCCTCCCCTGGTTCGGGAAAACCGCCTGTACCAGGCCGATTGGCTGATGCGCTTCTATCAGTTCAGCTTTGACGAGATTCTTGACGACAACCACAGTTTCCTCGACCCCAATTTTGATCCCAAGCTGACCTGGGCTTTGCGTAACCCCGCATTCTTCCCCATCGACCTGAACACCGCTTCCTATGAGATGATACTCAGGGTGCCCGGTATTGGGGTGCGCTCTGCCAAACTCATCGTTACCAACCGTCGTTTTGGAAGCATCACCTTCACCCACCTCAAGCGCATGGGCGTAGCCCTCAAACGTGCACGCTATTTCATCCTGTGCCGCGAACTACCCTTGCAGCTCAAAGAAGTGGACCCTGTTTACATACGCCGCAAACTGTCGCCCTCTATTCAACCCAAAGCCGTCCAGCTAAGCCTCTTCGAACATGCATGAAATGAAAGCCTCCTCTCTCAGCCTGGTGTATGACGGCAGCTACGATGGCTTCCTCTGTGCGGTATTCGAAGCCTTTGAACGCCGTATCCTTCCACAAGCCCTGTTGCCTGCCAGCAGGCCCTTACAGCTTTTGCTTGGCGATCAACAGATGCTTGAAACCCATCCCAACCTTGCCGAACGGGTGCGCAAAGGGATAATCCGCAAGTCATCGCCTCGCAATGCCAGCCTGCTGCACGTGGCTTTCCTTTCGGAACTGCCGGGGGTGGAGTTGCTGTTGTTGCGCTATCTGGTCAAGTTGTTTGCCGATGCCGGGGGCCGCTACTGGCAAAATATGCTCGACGAGGAGGTGTTTGAGGTGGTTCAGATTGCCCGCAAAGTCAAAAAGGAAGTCCACCGTTTCAATGGCTTTGTGCGTTTTCAGGAAACCGCCGATGGAATGTTCTTCGCGCCTATCGACCCCGACCATAACATCATCCGCCTGCTGGCCCGCCATTTTAGGACCCGCTTCTCAGGTCAGCAATGGATTATTTACGACACCAAGCGTAACTACGGCATTTATTACGATCTCCATACTGTGCAGGAGGTGGTGCTTCAAAACCACCGCATCAACTTCAATGCAGGCAATGTGGCCGGCGAAGTCAAAGCCCTAGATGAGGACTTTTACTGCCGCCTCTGGCAGGAATACTACGATGCCGTCAACATCCTCGAGCGCCAAAACCATCGACAGATGACCAATCTGATGCCCCGGCGTTACTGGAAATACCTCCCCGAAAAGAACAAGGCAGGCAAGTAAAATTGCTTGCCTCCGGCAATGGGAATGCGCTGCAGGTTTGGAAAAAAATGACCAAATTTGTGGTGCAGATCCCAAAGCCAATGAAGCGCCCCGGCACCCCTCATAAAGAACGCATCCAACTTGCCCTGAAAACCCTCCCGGGTAAGCCCGGCGTCTACCAGTTCTATGACGAGCAGGGGCGCATCATTTACATCGGTAAGGCCAAAAACCTGAAGAAAAGGGTGTCGTCCTATTTTAACCGGGAGCATTACGACAGCGGCAAGGTAATGGTGATGGTGAAGCGTGTGGCCGACATCCGCCACATCATTGTCGACAGCGAACTCGATGCTTTGCTGCTCGAAAACAACCTCATCAAGAAGTATCAGCCGCGCTACAACATCATGCTCAAGGACGACAAGACCTACCCCTGGATCTGCATCAAGAATGAGCCCTTCCCCCGCATCCTAACCACCCGTAACCTGGTGCGCGACGGCAGCAAATACTTCGGCCCCTATGCCTCGGGCAAGATGATGCACGCCCTGCTCGACCTCATCCGCCACCTTTTCCAGTACCGCACCTGTCGCCTCAACCTCAGCCCCGAAAACATCAGTGCAGGCAAGTTCAAGGTCTGCCTCGAATATCACCTGGGCAACTGCCTGGGGCCCTGCGAGGGACTGCAGTCGCCCGAGGACTATCAGGAGACCATGGACCAGATCGAGGAGATCATCAAGGGCAACCTGGTGGAGGTCAAGGCAAAGCTCAAAGCAAGGATGAAAACCTATGCCGAAGCCTATGAATTTGAGAAAGCCCAGGCCGTCAAGCAAAGGATCGAACTGCTCGAGCATTATCAGGGCAAATCTACTGTAGTCAATATGTCGGTAACCAATGTGGATGTCTTCTCGGTCATCAGCGACGAGGATTATGGTTATGTGAACTTTATGAAGGTGATCAACGGAGCAGTGGTCCAGTCGCATACCCTTGAGGTGCGCAAAAAGCTTGATGAAACCGATGCCGAGCTCCTTGAGATGGCTATGGTAGAGTTGCGGCAGCGCTTCCAGAGTGAGGCCGTCGAATCAGTGGTGCCTTTCAAGCCCTCTATCCCTGTGCCGGGGGTACGCATTACCATCCCGCAAAGGGGCGACAAGAAAAAACTGCTCGAGCTCTCAGAGCGCAACGCCAAATATTATCGCCTCGAGAAACTCAAGCAAAAGGAATTGGTCGACCCCGAGCGTCATACCCGCCGCATCCTGAAAAAAATGCAGGATGACCTGCACCTGCCGGCTCCGCCCGCCTACATTGAGTGTTTCGACAACAGCAACACCCAGGGCACCTATCCCGTGGCGGCCATGGTGGTGTTTCGCGATGCCCGCCCCAGCAAGAAGGATTACCGTCATTTTAACATCAAAACCGTGGAAGGCCCCGACGACTTCGCCAGCATGGAAGAGGTCGTCACCCGTCGCTATAAGCGTTTGCAGGCCGATGGCCAGCTCCTGCCCGACCTGGTGGTGGTTGATGGGGGCAAGGGTCAGCTCAGCGCCGCCGTTGAGGCTCTGCAGAGCCTGGGCCTGCGTGGGAAAGTACCCATTATTGGCATCGCAAAACGCCTCGAAGAGATTTATTTCCCCGGCGACACCATCCCCATTTATATTGACAAGAAATCGGAAACGCTCAAGGTCATTCAGCACCTGCGCGACGAAGCCCACCGCTTTGGAATCACCCACCATCGCAAACGCCGCGAGAAGGGGAGCCTCAAATCGCAGCTTTCAGAAATAAAGGGCATCGGCCCCCAAACCGAACAAATCCTGCTGAACACCTTTAAATCGGTGGCAGGCATCAAACGCGCCAGCGAAGAAGAACTGAAAAAAGTCGTCGGAAAAGCCAAAACCAGGATACTGAAGGATTTTTTTAAAGATTGATTTGGTTAACTGAAATAAATAGCCTTTTTTTGCTTTTGCCTCTGGTTTTGAGGCCAGGTATCCTATTCAGATAAGCCCTTATTAAGTCTTCTTGTTTTTTTAATGACTACAGAACGATTCGGGGAACAGGACAACAGGCTCTATTCACAAGCCGCAATTGCCATTGCCACCTATCTTGGCGGCCCCGTGGCAGCAGTTGCACTGATGCGCCGGAACTTTATCAATCTTGGCCAGGAACAATGGGGGAAGCATGCCTTTTTCATTGGATTTATCGTCACCGTAATGATTTTCCTGGGGATTTTTATGATGCCTGAGGCCATTCTTGAAAAAATTCCTGAACCCCTGATCCCTGCCATCTATACCGGTATTATTTTCCTCATCGTGGAGCGCCTGCAGGGAACTAAAATAAAGGAGCACAATGAAAACAACCTCCCTTTCTTCTCTAAATGGCGGGCTGCAGGCATTGGCGCAATTTATCTTTCTGGATTACTGGCAGTAATATTTACCTATGCGTATTTAAGCCCTGATGATTTCGATAGCGTGGCCTACGACCAGGGAATCAGTGAGTTCGTGCACAACGAGGAACAATCGATGGAGGTTTTCATTTTGCTTGAAAGCGGGCAGATAAGCCAAGTGGTTCGTTTTATCCCCGAAAGGGCTATTCCCCTCTGGCAACGCAACCTGGAAATTACCAGGGATATTGCAGGAATTGAGGGCCTTTACCCCGAGCTGAAAACCCAAGCCGAACAACTTCAGGAATATGCACATTTGCGCATTAAATCACTGGAACTGATCAGAAAGGGGCTGGTGGAGGATACCGATGATTATGATACAGAAATCGATATGATTTTCATGGAGATCAATGAAATCCTTGAAAATTTGTAAAGGTTTGGTTTAAAAGGTATTTTTTAGGAAATTCGCTTTTTATTTAAGAAACGGGCAATGGAACTCCAACCTTGGGTTGACAAGTTTTTGGTCTGGCGGCAGAAGCACCTCAGCGACCGCAATTTTTTGATCCTCCTGTCGATGATCATAGGAATGCTGGCCGCCGTAGCAGCTGTGGCGCTGAAAACGGGGGTCCATTATTTTGAGGCCTGGGTAAGGCGCATTCCCGGGCTGCATATGGAAAATTACTTCTTCCTGGTGTTCCCGCTCATCGGCATCCTGGTCACTGTGCTGTTCATTCGTTATTTCGTCCGCGATGACATCAGCCACGGGGTCTCGCGCATCCTGTACGCCATCTCGAGAAACAAGGGGGTGATGAAGCTTCACAACACCTGGACATCAGTGGTGGCCTGTACTTTCACCAGCGGCTTTGGGGGCTCGGTGGGGATGGAGGCCCCCATCGTCAGCACAGGGGCGGCCATTGGCTCAAACCTGGCACAGGCTGCCAGGCTGGGCCACAAGCGTACAATTCTGCTTATAGGTTGCGGCTCGGCAGCCGCCGTGGCAGCCATTTTCAAAGCTCCCATAGCAGGGCTCATCTTTGCCCTCGAGGTGCTGATGCTCGACCTCACCATGGCCTCCATCATCCCCCTGCTCACCGCGGCAGTGACAGGCGCCATTTTCTCCGCCTTTTTCCTGGGCGAAGGCGTCGAGTTTTATTTCACCCTTAAGGATGCCTTCAACTATTCGTCCATCCCCTTTTATATCATCCTGGGGGCCTTTACAGGGATGATCTCTCTTTACTTCTCGTGGATGAACGGCAAGGTGGAGGGGCGTATGAAAAAGATCGGCCGAACCTGGAAAAGACTCTTGATCGGGGGCCTGGTGCTGGGGGTGCTCATCTTCCTGTTCCCGCCCCTTTTTGGCGAAGGTTATTTTACGATGCGCAGCATGCTCTCGGGACAACCTGAGCAGCTGCTTCTGGAAAGCCCTTTCGGGCACCTGGTCGACCATTCAGGCCTGCTGTTCATCGGCTTCCTGGTGGCCGTGCTCTTCCTTAAGGTAGTGGCCATGTCGCTCACCACCGGGGCAGGCGGAATCGGCGGGGTGTTCGCCCCAAGCCTCTTTGTGGGCAATATCGCTGGATTTATTTTCGCCCGCCTGATCAACACCTTCAGTGGCTTCAGGGTCTCTGAATATAACTTCACCCTGGTGGGCATGGCTGGGCTGCTGGCAGGGGTGATGCACGCACCCCTCACTGCTATATTCCTCATCGCCGAAATCACGGGAGGCTATGAGCTTTTCATCCCCCTCATCATCACCTCTTCCATCTCCTATCTGACAGCCCACTATTTCCAGTCCCATTCCATTTATACCAAGAACCTGGCGGCCCGGGGCGAACTCCTTACCCACGACCTCGACCAGAACGTCTTGACCCTGCTCAACGTGGAATCTGTCATTGAAACCAGCCTTGACACCGTGAACCCTGAAATGAACCTGGGCGAGCTGGTTAAGGTCATCGCCAGGTCTAAGCGCAACATCTACCCCGTACTCGACCCCGACAACAACTTCCTGGGCATTGTCTGGCTTGACGACGTGCGCGAGATTATGTTCGACCGAAGCCAGTACGACGAACTGAAGGTGCGCAACCTCATGTTCTATCCCCGAGCTACGGTCAACCTCACCGACACCATGGAAACCGTGATGCAGAAATTCCGCGACAGCGGCCTGTGGAATATGGCGGTGCTGCAGGATGGAAAATACAAAGGCTATGTGTCGCGCTCCAACGTTTTCAATGTCTATCGCGGAATGCTGCTCGAGTTTTCGGAAGAATAAGCCGCCCCTTCCTGCATTTCTTTTTTGATCCTTATCCCTACGGGATCGCCACCTTCCTGAATATTCTTTTCAGGGGAGTCAACCCTTCATTGATCCCTTCACGGGATCTTTCGCTTTTTTATTTTAACCGTATCATAAACGGGTCATAAACTTTTTAGAACGGCTAAGACCCGTTTATGATACGACTGAAGTAAGACCCCTAATAAAGCCCGAAGGGGGGCTGAATCCACCCCAAACCTGCTTCAGCGACCTGCCATGGTCTTGTACGGCAGGGCCACATACGAACCTGGCACGAGGCATACAAGAGGATGGTACGAGCGTGCCTGAATGAAAAATAGAAAAATAAAAATGAAAAATAATAAAAATGAGATAAAAGCTGAGTGTGTTTGAAAATATCGTAGCTTTTTTATTATTGATGTACTTTGACGCAATATTTGATGGAGTCAAATGATGGGATTATTGAAGCCACCCTGCAATTTTACCTCCTGAGTTTTTCCATTCATTTTTTCCATTTCTTAAAAATTGGGAGGGGTGAAGACTTTTCTTTTGGATTTGCATTTCTCTTATTTTGAAATCAGGAAAAGATTAAGAATCCGGCCCAGTCCCTTTTACCAATCAGGCACACAAGGATATCTCGCAATTATGAGATTGATCAGGAAACGGCAGAACCTCTCAGGGGAGGTACTTGGAGAAGAGGGAAGCCCCCCAAATGGCGTTAAGGGGCAAGGAATGGTTAAGAAACATTTCAGAATGATATTAATCCGAAAAATTTTGTAACTTGACGGTTGAAAATTAAAGGATAATTTGAATGGTCGGGGGGCAACCGTGAATCCTGCTTTTCCCGGGCCGAAATGTTTCCTTGAAATTCGGAACAGTTTCAGCATATTTTTCAAAGTTCAGTAATGTTAAAAACACGTGACTGCTGCAATCCCCTGGGGCAAGTATAAACTGGCAAGATGGTCACAAAAGGGCTGACAACCCTATGCAAGACGAAATTTGTTTTGAAGAAGGGGTGGAGACCAGGAACCACTGAAAAAAACGGGGCGGATTCTGAAAAGCCAGATGAGTAAGAAAACTAAATAAGAGAGCAGTGAAAAAAAATTTAGCTGAATTTTTTGGAACCTTTTGGCTCGTATTGGGAGGCTGTGGGAGTGCCGTACTGGCAGCAGGCGTTCCTGAAGTTGGGATTGGGTTGCTGGGCGTTTCCCTGGCCTTTGGTTTAACGGTCCTGACCATTGTTTATTCGCTGGGGCCCATATCGGGCGCGCATTTAAATCCTGCAGTTACAATAGGCTTATGGGCCGGAGGCAGGGTGAGCGCAAAAGCAATACTTCCCTATATTGTGTCGCAAATACTGGGCGGCCTTGCTGCTGCCACGGTGTTGTATTTCA
>JAAYLH010000079.1 GCA_012521995.1 Bacteroidales bacterium
GCCTGCGCTGCGTCCCCTGGCAAAGCTCAACCCCCTTTGGGTGGCTGCCCTGGGACTGCTGTTCCTGTTTGCCTGTATGGTGGTGCCTGCCTGGGCCATGGGCATGAACCCGCCCCTGCGCATCTATAACTACCTGGGACTGTTTTTTATGGGGTTCTTCTTCTGGGGACTGTTCTGCCTCCACGCCTGGCTGCACAAAAAACAAATCGCCCTCTACCCCGCCTTTACCGGCTGGGGGCGCGCGGCCCTCATCCTGATTATCTTCCTGGCGATGGCCTTCGACTTCCACAAGCAGCCCACCCCCTTCGGCGGGAAAACCGACACTGAGACACTCTACATTTACCGCGGCAACCTGCCCCGCGTCACCAGCGACCTCATCCTCCGCGCAAGGCCTTACAGTGAGGCACTGCAAAAACGCCAGGCATACGTCAACCAGCAGAAAGCCCTTGGGAAGGATTCATTGACCGTGCCACCGATTCCCAATCCACCCACCTCAATCTTATTCCTCGACATCACCCCTGACCCCACCCACTGGATCAACATGCTCCAGGCCGAATGGTATGGCATCGGGCAAATCGCCGTGGATAGTGATTAGGGATCAAGGTTGAGGTTAAGGTTGAAAACCCCAAGCTCCATGCTCTTAGCTGTTGTCGGCTAGCCAGAGGATATTGGCTGTTAGCTGTTGGTTCTTAGCTTTTATCTGCTGGCCAGCGGATGTTGGCAAGAAAAAAATCTGCTAATCCTCACATCTGCAAATCTGCTAATTTTCTCACCTCTCACCTCTCACATCTATTTTTCGAACGCGGATGCCACGGATGAACTTCGTTCAACGCGGATCAGTTAATGTGTTAATTTGCTGATGTGCTAATGAGTTGATTACCAGTGCTTCATGTTTACTGTTTACTGCTTACTGCCTACTGTTCCATGCCCCATGCCAATAATGGCTTTTGGCTTTTGGCTCTTAGCTTTTATCCGCTTGCCAGCGGATGTTGGCTCATCTCTCACTTCTCACTTCTCACCTCTTTCTTCCCCTTGCCCCAAGCCCCATGCTCCATGCCATTTCATTATCACATTATCACATCAGCACATCATCTTTTTTTCTTAAATTTGGGGAAAGGATTCACTGCTATGATCACAAAAACCCAAATCATTAACACCCTGGAAAATCTGCCTGAAGACCTGAGCATCGATCAGGTCATCGACCACCTTATTTTTCTGGAAAAGGTACAGAAAGGGCTTGATGATTCTGCCAATGGCCGCACCTATACCAAAGAAGAAGCCAGGGAAAAGCTTCAGAAATGGTTAAAGTAATCTGGACGGAATCGGCCCTTCAGGACATCCGGGATATCGCCGAATACATCGCCAGGGACTCAGTCCGTTATGCGGAACTTACCGCCCTGGAATTATTCGAATCCGCAGATGTTCTTGAACAGCATCCCCGCGTCGGGGCCAAAGTCCCCGAATTCAATGAAGAGTCCATAAGGCAGCTTGTCAGGGGAAATTACCGGATTGTCTATTTCATTGTGGATGAATACCGCATTGATATCCTTGCGGTTCATCATTCCGCCAGGCTTTTGAGAAACGTGAATCCTTTTAAATAAGGATCCGGACCTCCTTTGCACCTGGCTCACCGCTCACTTCTCACTTCTTCGCGTTCTTTGCGTATGCCTTTTTTACGCGGAGCCCGCCAAGAAGAATCATCCTCAGATTTCCACAAATTAAAGGGATTAACACAAATTATTTCATGCGAATTTTTGTATATTTGAACGATGACTGAGAAAGAAAAAATCATTCAACAAATCAAAAGCGCCGTTCAAAAAATTGAACCCGGTGCTACAGTCATTCTTTTCGGCTCCTATGCCCGCCACCAGGAGCATTCAGCATCCGATATCGATGTGCTGATCCTGTTGGAGAAGGAAAAAATCTCTTGGGAGGATGAGAAGAAGATCCTGTTTCCTTTATACGACATCGAATTTGAAACCGGCACCATCATCAGTCCCTTGGTGATTTCCAGGAAAGAATGGGAAGAAAAGCACCGGATCACCCCTTTCTTTGAAAACGTAAACAGCGAAGGCGTGGTGCTATGAAAGAGCAGGACCGGCAGGAACTGATCCGCTACAGGATCACCCGTGCGCTTCAAACCCTCGAGGAAGTCGAAGTGCTGGTAGAAAACAAGCTCTGGAATGCTGCCATCAATCGCTTGTATTATGCGTGCTATTATGCGGCCATTGCCTTGCTGCTGAGCAAAAAGGTGGTTGCTTAAACCCATTCAGGGGTCAGGCAAATGCTGGGCTTGCATTTTGTGAAAACCGGCCTGATTGACAAGGAGCTTGCGGCCTATTATTCCGTAATTTTTGACAAAAGAATCTCAGGGGATTACGATGATTTCGTGGAATACAAGCTTGCAGACACCCAGGCTTTGATCCCCGCAGCCAAAGCCTTAATTGAAAAAGCCAGGGAACTCCTGGAACAATAGGCCTTCGAAAAACCTATTCCAGAATAACCTTCCCCCCAACTTACACACTTTTTGGGATAGTGTCCACGAC
>JAAYLH010000080.1 GCA_012521995.1 Bacteroidales bacterium
CATTTTTAGTTTTTCTTTTTACATTCCTCATTTATTCCTAACACGTAATTTTCAATCACCTCTATTTCGCGTGCGGTTTCCCATCCATCAAAACCTTTCAGATGATTGTATTGGATGCTTGCTTCAAAGGCTGAAAGATATTTTGCAGCTAAAGGCTTATAAGACCAATGCCACTTTTCTTCTTCATAGCCTTCGGGGCGTTGGACATCACGGGCAGTATAGGGTTGGCAGAAGCCAAAGCGGGAGGCATTTGCCGACAGCCAATCGTAAACATTCTTGCCCTGCCCCGACTCAAAGTAGCTGTTGACCAGGCTGTTCAGGTCGATATCAGTGCCCCAGTGATGGCGGGAAGTCCCCGGCATGGAGCTGAAGCGCAGGATCTCACGGGCGCGTTCAACAGGGTCTACAATACCGGTTGCCCGGATGTTGCCTTCGAGCATTTGCCTTCCATTCCATTTGTCATTCCATATGCGGCGCTGGTGATTGAAGGTACGCATGGCTGAAATAACAACAAGCTTGATCCCATCGGCAGCGGCGGCGGCGTGCATTTCCTTAAAAGCCGCATAGGCGCCTTTGTGCATATACATGCCCGGACGACTGGCAAAACGGTCTTCAATCCGGACAAAATCATCATGGGCCGCAGGATCAATTTTCCCAAGCAACAGCTCAGGGAGAATTGAAGGGATCTGATTCTGGGAATGGCTTTCCATTTGGTTAGTGGTTTCTTCAGTTTGTGTAGGGGTTTGATCTTCAGCTTGGATGGAAATATAGAAGCCGGTGTCGGAGCCAGGCTTTTCCTGCTTTATAAAGAGGAACACGGCAGTCAGGATTATTACCAGGGAGATTGCCAGCCAGCCATTAAGCCTGTTGATTATTCTTTTCTTCAAAACGTTCAAAGCTTTTGTCAAACAAATTTATCCAAATTCATTGGAAATTTACGCCCGAAGCTTGTTGTTTCATTCTTTCAACTTGTTTTATCTTTGGAAATTGAAATTTCTAATGCAGGGGCCTTCATACACCCTGACCTTTTAAATCTGTTCAATGATGGACTTCCCTCCGGTTGCTGAGCGAAATTTTCTTCCTGAATTGCGCTTTCAGACCGCCCGCAGCAGCGGGCCGGGCGGGCAACATGTAAACAAGACAGAGACCCGCGTAGAGCTTTACTTTCCTGTTGAAAATTCTGCCTTGCTCAATGAGGAAGAGAAGGAACGGATCCTGCAAAAGCTTCAGAAGCGCATCAATGCCGATGGCGAACTGATGGTCAGTTCAGAAAAGACCCGATCACAGGCCAAGAATAAGGAAGACTGCATTGCGAAGTTTTATGACTGGATAAAGAAAGCCCTGCATATCCAGAAAAAAAGGGTTCGCACCCGTCCTTCGGCGGCCAGTGTAAAAAAAAGACTGGAGGCTAAACGCCTCCAGTCTGAGAAAAAATCTTTGCGTAAAAAGCCCTGATTATTTAAGCCACTGATCAAGCCATTTAAAGAACTCACGCTGCCAGAGGATGCTGTTTTGGGGCTTGAGCACAAAATGGCTTTCTTCGGGGAAGAACAAAAAGCGGCTGGGGATGCCCTGCAGCTGGGCTGCGTTGAAGGCCTGCATCCCCTCGGACTTGGGCACGCGGTAATCACGCCCACCGTGGATCACCAGGATGGGTGTATCCCAATTGCCCACAAAGTTGTGGGGAGAGAAATCGTAGCTATGCGGCCGGGGCTTCTCCCAATAGGAGCCACCAAGGTCCCAGTTGGCAAAGAACATCTCCTCTGTAGAGCCATACCAGCTCTCGAAGTTAAACATTCCGCAATGGGCGATGAAGGCCTTAAACCGCCCGTTGTGGTTTCCGGCCAGCCAATAAACCGAGAAGCCCCCGTAGCTTGCGCCCACAGCTCCCAGGCGGTTCTCATCCACAAAGGGCTCAGCCGCAACGGCATCGATGGCACTAAAATAATCTTTCATATTTTGCCCGCCGTAATCCTGGCTGATCTGGTCGTTCCACTCCTGTCCGAAAGTTGGCAGGCCACGACGGTTGGGGGCCACGACAATATAATCGTGGGCAGCCATGATCTGGAAGTTCCAGCGGTAGGAGAAATACTGGCTCACGGCACTCTGGGGGCCACCTCCGCAATACAACAGGGCGGGATATTTCTTATTGGGATCGAAGTTGGGAGGGTAGATAACATAAACAAGCATATCCTTATCGTCGGTAGTTTTCACCCAGCGTTCTTCCACACGGCCCATCTCCAGGCGGTCAAGTACTTCGGCATTCACAGCGGTAATGGCTTGTTGGGTGGTACCCCTGCGGCCTTCCTCCACGCGATAGATCTCGGTGGGCATCGACATGCTCATGCGCTGGGCAACGAGGTAATTCCCTGCCAGGGCAACAGATTGATAATCGTGCATCCCTGTAGTGATCTGGTCGATGCGACCATTGCCCATATCCAGGGAGTATAGCTGATAGGTGGCATTAACCCCACTCAGAAAATAAAGCCTTCTGCTGTCAGCTGACCATACGAGGTGGTCGGAGCTCTGGTCAAAGCCTTCTGAATAATCACGCCAGTTGCCTGTTTGGAAGTCCATGACCAGGATGCGGTTTTTATCGGCCTCAAAGCCGGGCCGCTCCATGCTTTCCCAAGCCATGTAACGGCCATCGGGCGAGAAGACCGGGTTTTTATCATAACCGGGATTAAACTCGGTAAGGTTTTTAGTCTGCCCCCCGGCCAGTTCATAAAGGTAAATATCGGTGTTTGTGCTCACGGCCCATTCCTTGCCTTCCAGTTTTTTGCAGGTGTAGGCCAGGGCTTTGCCGTCGTGAGTCCAGGCAATCTGCTCGTTGCCACCAAAGGGTGCCACGGGGGAGTCATAAGGTTGCCCTTCCATAATGTCCCAATGACGGCCAATCATCCCATCCATATATGGGGCTACGAAGATGTGGCTGTAGTTCTCATCCGACCAGCCATTCCAATGCCTGTACATCAGGTCATCATAAACCAAGGCATCTGCTTGCGGGAGGTCTGGATGCAGGTCATGAACCGTTGGCATCATCTTCACTTCTTTGGTAAAGAAGATGTGCTTCATATCAGGTGCATAGCCAAATCCTGTGATGCCACCTGCAATTTCGGTCAGTTTAACCTGGTTACTGCCATCAGGTTCCATTTCCCAAAGCTGGCCTTCACGAATAAAGCCGATTTTTCTGCCGTCGGGGCGCCAAACACCATTGGCCTCGCTGGCTTCTGTGCGAGTGAGGCTACGAGGCTGGCCGCCTTCAACCGCCACCACAAAAAGGTCACGAGAGCCCCTGTTGGTTTCAATGTCATAGGAAGTCACCCCATAAAGCACCTGCGTGCCGTCGGGCGAGATCTGCACATCGCTGATGCGGTTCAGTTCCCACAAGTTCTCGGGGATCATGGCTTTGCGCTGAGCTGGCAGCGCGATGGAAATGGCCAGCACCAAGCTGGCCAGTAAAAACAATCTTTTCATGTTGTTCTGGTTTTATGTTTAGCTTTCAAGAAGGCAAGATTCTGGGCGTAAAAATAGCAATATAATAATGGTCGGGGAAAGATAATTTTTGAAAAACTTAAGGAAAGGAGATCAGGCAGATGGACTTTCCATTTGTTCACGCTTCCTGCGCAATAATCCGCCTAGGGTGTCAATCAGTCCAAAATAACTCAGCAGAATCAGGATATGAATGTAATGGTGTAAGAAGATCATGGAAACATACACCAGTGCCAGGAGCAGGAAATAGCTCCAACGCTCAAGCAGAAAAACCCAAATTCGCTGCAGAAGAGTCTTGCCTTCAGGCAGGTCCATATGGTGAAAGAAAATATGGTAGGTACAAAAGAAAAACACTACAAAAAGCAGGAGCAAATATCCCCTTGAGATAATATTATCGCCCTGACGAAGGGATTCAAGGATATTGATCAGCACAATAGGTCCCGCAGCAAATGCCGAGATGGTTTGATGCAAATCATAAACCCCTTCAATATCTCCGATAACCACCACCTGCCCTTCTCCCAGAAAATAATCCTCGAAAAGGCCCAGATGAATGTAGCTAAGGCCTTCCACAAAATCAGACTGCACGTACCTGAATTCAGGGATAACTGTATTTATCACCCAGCGCCCATCCAGGGTATAATAGGGAATGAACCACCATTTTTTCCTTTCCATGGATTTTCCTGAGATGTTTTCATAGGCCAGTAATGGCACTTGTTTATAATGCTCATACATGATGAAACTGTATTTCAGGAATTGCTCATTGAGATAAGAGGATCGATATTGAGAAAGTCCTGACTTACCCTCAAACACAGGGGTCACCAGGGCTTTTTCCTGGTCGTTGTAAAAGGCAGGCATGGCAAATTTGCCTTTTGCAGAAAGGCTTCTTATGACCTCCTGCAACAGGCTGTCGGCTTGTGAGTCGGCTGAGGGAAGTTCAAAAAACACATCGCAGATCACAAAGGCGATGCGGTCTGAATTCACATCCAGGATCCTGAGTTTCTCCGCAAGAAGCCTGCGGTCTGTTATTACGGTATTGATGGTATTGTCATTGTCCAGTGGCAGCAGGGCATTGTTTTTAGAGGTATTGATTACGAGGTAACGGTCTGAAACATTGTCCGGAGGTGGTTTATTTAAGATCACATCATTTACAAAAGCCCGCATGTTCATATGGTCGTTCATGAAGCCAAATCCGTCCATTACATTCACATATCCAAGCCAAAGCATCACCAGGGCAATCAGCCAGATGGAATGCACCGCTGAGAGGATGGCATGCTTCCCCTTCATACCGGGAAATAAAAAGAAAATGAACCTATTGAGAGAAATTTTCAGTTTACCCCAAAATTGAGGTAGCCTTGTTTTCTTGCTTTTCCCTGGATGTGCCTTTTGAGCCATATAGAAGAAAAAATGGAGGTTTAACGAATCAGTTCAAATCCTGCCCAAAGACTGGGCTGATCTGGATACTGGCTTTTCATATCCTGCCTGGCTTTAAAAAAAGCCCCTTCAATGGAATGACTATTTACCAGGTAGCCATAAAAAAGTGTCATGAGCTCCATGGTCTCAAAGTCGGGCACTTCCCAAAGGGAAACGATAAGATTCTCCACACCAGCCATAAACAAGGCCCGCTGAAGACCAAACACCCCTTCATTTCCCCTGATGTCGCCCAGCCCGGTTTCACAGGCGGAGAGCACCACCAGTCGGGTTCCATCCAAATTCATGTTCGACAGTTCATAGGCTGTCAGGATACCATCTTCAATCCCTGCTGGGGGTACTCCCCTTGCCCAGGTCTGGTTGGCCCCCGAGAACAGCAGTCCACTGCGTAGCAAGGGATGATCAGCCATGCTAAAGACCTCATTGGTACGGGCATCCAACGTTCCGCGATGGAGGTTATCATGATCCTTTGGTGGGAAACTAAAGCCATGGCTGGCAACGTGGATTATTGAAGGGGACCTTCCCTCAAGGGCCTTAAACGACTCTTCGGTGGCTTGCTTCCCTGTGAAAGCATGAGAGCGAAGGTTCTGCCCCGCCAATAGATTGCTGATCTGTTCCACCTCGGCGAGGGTGCCAGGAAGGTAACTCCAGTCCGCTCCCCGCAAACTCCTGTTTCCACCCGGGATGGTATTTTCAGCCATGGTTTCGGGATTGTAGTTCCTCGCCAGGTGGGCCAGGGTGGTTGCATCTGTATTGTAATCAATGCCCCCGAAGAAAAACCCAGTTTCTCCATTAAAGTCCGGGGGTTGGGCCATTAAATTACGCGTTGATGCCAGGTTGTGAAGCTCAAAACGGTCGGAAAGGACTTGTCCACCTGGCAAGTGAATGGCAGAAAAGGAAAAACGATGCAACAACCCAGTAGGAGAAAAATAAATTACCTTAACTCCTTCCAACAGAGGCAGCATGGGTTCAATGATCAGATTGAAAAGACTTTCATTGCCCGGGGCGTACAATTGATCGGGATGCTGCAGTGCCAAGGGATTCAATTCATTGCCCACCGTCAGAAATACCATTCGTGGGTATTCATATTCAGGCCGCAACAACAGACCGCAATAGAAAATGGAATCTGTTTCTCTGACCCCATCATAATAGTTAAAACTAAGAAACTCCAGGGCTGCCTCATTGGGTCTCAAGGCATTTCTTACCTGAAGAAAGGCATCCTCTTCAGCCAGCAGCGTATTGATAGGTGTACCCAGACTTATCAGGCGCTGCTTCATTTGTTTCTGAATGTCATCCAGCTCCTGCTCAAGACCTGCAGGGTCCTGGGTGCGCTGTGGGGCCGGCATTGCATAGATGGCCTCCATTTCTGCCCGCACCTGCCGCTGACGTTCATTAAGCCGTTGTAACTCATTATCGTTACTATCCTCAACTGCTTCCTGCATTTTTTTTGAAGACTGCAAAAGCAAACCCTTTAAAAAAAGTTGATTGTCATAAGCCCTGCCTCCTAGCTCAGGAAACGCACCTGTCAACCTGTAATACATTGAATGATATGCATCAAAGTACCTGGTAATATTATTGTTTATGTAGGCCTCCATTTCCCTTTCTGACCAAATCAGGAGGTTATGGTCAACTAGTTCTATTATTTCCTGGTTACTTTCAATTGCCCTTGTTTTCCCCAGGATCAGATTGCCTGCACCCTCAAGATACACGGATTGATTGTGTTTTTTGGTAAGAAAATCAGGGTGGTGTCCATCACCAATGGAAACCTGGGCATTCATGGCTTTCTCATTCCACTGAAGGGCGCTTTCAAAATCTCCAGTTTTGGCATATACCATTGAAAGGTTACCCATAACGTTTGCATACTCCCTCAAATGGGTATAACCTGAATCTTCAAAAACCTCAATGGCTTCCAAATAGTTTACCTCTGCTTTTTCAAGTTCACCCTTGTACCAATAAATTGTTGCCAGGGTGCCCATGCCCGTGGCATAATCAGGCTCATGTATACCGCCCCTGGGTGCTGATACCTGGCTCCTTAAAAGGTAGTCCTCAGCTAAGTCATAATCGCCTTCAAACATGGCTACTCCACCCAGAATACTTAAGCCCGAGGCATAAACATCAAGGTCGGTTTTCCCGATCTGTTCAAGCAGGGTCATGCCTTCTGCCACATACGATCTGGCCTTTCCAAGGTTATACATTTTGGTATAAACCATGGCAAGGTTTATCAGCGCAGAGCCGATCTCTTCTTCTTTGCCCGAACGTGAGTCTTTCATGGCCTCCAGGTATTCTAAAAAATACCTTTCTGCGGTATCATATTCACCCACCATTGAATACAATGACCCCAGGACATTGACCATGTCGAGGTATGCTCCCTTTTGTTTTCCCAGGAAAAGAAGTGAATAGCCTCTGGGCATATTTTGCATCGCATCTTTCAGACGCTCGGCAGCAGGAATCATTTTATTCCACTCAAGCGTTTCTGTATAGTATTGAAGAAGCTGACTATCAATATTCAATTTATCAGAAAAACTTTCAATCGCATTATTCTCAAGCAATTCAACATACAATGGCTCGCCTTCCTTTTTATACCCTTTATTCCAAAATTGATCGGCGAAAATTTTTATTATCTCAAAATATTCCTTTGATGCCGCGCCATGCTTTAGCTTAACTAAAGGCACACTTTTAAGATAGCTTTTCAACGCTTCCTGCTCACGGCCTTCATTCCAGTAAGCATCACCCAAATGGATATATATTGTTGCCATTTGCTCGTGCTCTTCGCCTAGTTCATTCTTTACCAGGCCTGCAAAGGTTTCAAGGTAAGGGATTGCCCGCATATAATCATTTTGCTCTTTATACTTTTCATAAATACGGGTTAGTATGGTTGAAAAACCACTTCGTAAAGGATCCGGCAAAGCCGAATAAACACTGAGTGCCTTTGAGTAATATTCTTCAGCCTGGCCAGGCTTGTTAAAATCGTGATAAAGCAAACCCAGGTAATAATACATATACCCTGCACGGTTTGTATTCCCGATTTCTTCAAGTATACTGGTAGCTGCCAAATAGAATTTTTCGGTATTCACAAAATCCTTGAGGGTTTCCAGATAATTGTCGCCTATCCGCTCCAGGCAGACGGAGGTAGCAAGTGAAACTTCGAGGTTAATGTCCAGGGCCTGGTTCAGATAATCAACAATCCTTTGTGCAGGCCATTGCTTATTGAATTGTGTAATATTTTGCGTTTGAACCCAATGCGTAAGGGGCTGGCCATTCTTGTAATACATGGCATTATTGATGGTACCCTCACCATCATAGGCCACCCTCATCCCATCGCTTTTGCCCTGGGCTGATGCCATAAGGGGAAGGAGCAAAACAAAAAGTAAGACTGAAACGATACTTTTTCTCATACCCCGCTGTTTATTGCCCTTCAAAGGCTTGATCAATCTTATCCAGGAGCCAGTTGCTGGCTTCCTCTGAGGAATAAATCCCAAAGGTTCTTTGAATCTGGCGCTCGCTAACCATCCTGGGGACTAACAAATGGAATATCGCTTCCTTATCCATCACCATTCCATCAAATTGGGCAGAGGCAAAAAAGGAAAGGATATCATCCAGAAAATAAAGTTGGAATGGTGCAATTTCATCTTCCAGTTTAGTCTCTTGGCCTGTATCACTATTCACCAGGAATAATTTCAGGTCTTTAGTTTCAAATGAATTCTGTAAACCTTCCCCATCAGACCCCCGCCCACCAAACAAATGCCTGCGGGTAAGAAAAAGAGAATCATTATGCCCTATGACGCTTTCAAAAAGCGCTCCATCAAAATCGTACCGGGCAACCAGTTGAACCGGTCCTGAAAATCGGTATTTATCCAACCCTGCGCACAGAACGGTGTCCTCAGTTAGGAGTACCAGGGCTGACTCACCGGGATTGAACGCCCTCTGAAATTCAAAGTCACTGCGAATAAATTTTACTCCACGGGTAGCCAGCATCAGGTCACGTCCGGGATTGGCAGCCTGGGCCGGGATTACAACGATCTTTCGCCTGCTGGCATCCAGTAATTGAAGGAAGTCCTGGCCGCTCCCAAAGTCCATCCGGGCAAATTCTCCCCGCATATTTAATGCATCGCTCAGATCTGAAAGCTCGAGCTTGTCACCACGCTTTAATTCCTGCCCATTATAAGTCACCTTTCCCCTGACCATCACCACCTCATAGGGAAACTGGGCAAAACCATTGACTGCACTGTTAAGCATTATGAACTGGAAAACCAACAAAAAGAATCCCCTTTTCATCACGATTGTAATTTTGGATCACCTTTAAAAAGCAACTATTGCGCGTCGAACAAACCAAATGTACTAATTAATAAAAATAAGCATCGAAATTAAGCGGGAAATTCCGAAACAATACGTCTAATTTAAATCCATTCTAAATAAAAAAAGGGCCAGAAAGGCCCCTTCAAAGACATCTCAGAAAAGAACCCTATACAGTCTCTTTAACTGCTTCGCGAATCTTTGTTTCAATCTCCTCAGATAGTTCGGGATTGTCGAGCAGCAATTGTTTCACGGCATCCCTGCCCTGCCCCAGCTTGGTCTCTCCATAGCTGAACCACGAACCCGACTTTTTGACGATGTTATGATCGACGGCCAGGTCCACTATCTCACCAACCTTCGAGATGCCCAGCCCGAAAATGATATCAAATTCAGCCTGGCGGAATGGCGGGGCGAGTTTATTTTTCACCACCTTCACCCGGGTACGGTTACCTACGGCACTATCGCCTTCCTTGATCTGGGAAATGCGTCGGATATCCAGACGAACGGAAGAATAAAACTTCAAGGCATTACCCCCTGTGGTCGTCTCAGGATTGCCAAACATCACCCCAATCTTCTCGCGAAGCTGGTTGATAAAGATGCAGCAGCAGCCTGTCTTGTTGATGGTACCCGTAAGCTTGCGCAAGGCCTGCGACATCAGCCTGGCCTGCAATCCCATCTTAGAGTCACCCATTTCGCCTTCTATCTCTGCCTTAGGCGTCAGGGCTGCCACCGAGTCGATGACAATGATGTCAATGGCCCCCGACCGGATCAGGTTCTCTGCAATCTCCAAAGCCTGTTCCCCGTTGTCGGGCTGGCTCACCAGCAGGTTCTCAATGTCTACGCCCAGTCTCTTGGCGTAGTTGCTGTCGAAGGCATTTTCTGCATCAATAAAGGCGGCAATACCCCCGGCCTTTTGTGCTTCCGCAATAGCGTGAATAGCCAAAGTGGTCTTACCCGAAGATTCGGGACCATAGATCTCCACCACGCGTCCTCGCGGCAGTCCGCCTGTGCCCAGGGCAAGGTCCAGGGTCAGTGAGCCCGTGCTGATGGCTTCTACAGGAACTACGGCCGAGTCACCAAGCTTCATTATGGTGCCCTTGCCATACGACTTCTCAATCTTATCCAGCGTCAACTGCAAAGCTTTCAGCTTCTCGGCGTTTACGCTTTTTTCTTTTTCTTTACTCATACAAATGATTATATTTCAATACGTTAATGCAATTATTCCTAACTTTCAAATATATTAATTTTTTTCCTTTTACGAAACTTTTTTTCTTTTACGGCCTTTTTAAATGGACCAGCTTTTTGGTCTCAAAAAAGGCTTCCTTAAACCACTGGCTTAAATCAAACACCTTGTTCTGCCACATAATCTGCTCAAGCTCCGCATCAAAATCGCCCCCTTTCAGGTAAAGGATTCCATTGGGGAGGGGGTGACTTCTGCCGGGTTTTATCAGATGTTTCACCCAAGCGGAAAATACGGGGAGGGAAGTCACAGCCCTGCTCACCACAAAGTCGAATTGTTCATCGATGGTTTCTGCGCGCATCTGGCGAGCCTTAACATTCTCTAGCCCCAGGGCATCGACCACTTCTTCCACCACAAGGATCTTTTTACCAATGCTGTCCACCAGCAAAAACTCGGTATCAGGGAAAAAGATGGCAAGGGGAATCCCCGGGAAACCGCCCCCTGTCCCTACATCAAGCACCTTTGTGCCCGGGAGAAAGTTGATTACCTTGGCTATTCCAAGCGAATGGAGCACATGGTGGACATAAAAATGATCCATATCCTTGCGCGAGATCACATTGATCTTGTTGTTCCATCCCACATACAATGACAGCAAGGCTGCAAAGCGCTCATATTGAACATCTTTCAGTTCAGAAAAATATTTCCTGATGACTTCCATTTCCTTCCCCTGCTTGTCAGGATTCCTGACATTACGTTTGTCACAAAGCTAATGAAAGCTGCTCATCCTGTAACATATGAAAAATAATTTTTTCATTGAAACGTTTTTGTGGAGAATAGCGTATCATTACTAAACCTCAATTGATCAATCCATGCGATATTCATCAAAAGCCGTGTTGAAGAAGCTTTTTCTGTTTACCGTAGTATTTTGCCTGTTGTTCCATGTCCATGCCGAAGCCCAGCGGAGCATGACCCGAGAAGAATATATTGCAACCTACCGTGACATTGCCATCGAAGAAATGCGCCGCAACGGCATTCCTGCCAGCATTAAGCTGGCCCAGGGCATCCTCGAGTCGGGCTTTGGCAACAGCGAGCTGGCGCGGGTGGCCAACAACCACTTTGGCATCAAGTGCAATGGCTGGAACGGCCGGACCATGCTACAGGATGATGACCGCAAAAACGAATGTTTCCGAGCCTACAACAGCGCCACGGAGTCCTTCCGCGACCATTCTCAGTTTCTGCGCACCCGCCCTTGGTATGCCTCCCTGTTTGAACTCAACCCCACCGACTACAAAGCCTGGGCTCACGGGCTGCGTCGCGCAGGCTATGCCACCAACCCCAGGTACGCCCAGCTCCTGATCCGCGTCATTGAAGAAAACAATCTGTCACAATACGACCAGATGGCCATCGCCATGGTTGGCGAACTTCCTGAATTGCCTAACCTGCGCACTGTAGGAAGCCGTCCCGCAAGCCCCGCACCCACCCAGACCGTTGAAGACTTTGCCCCTGTTTCATTTGAAACCTACCGCGTGGTGAAAACCAACAACCGCATCAAATACGTGGAAGCACGTCCCGGCGACACCCCTGAGAGCCTTGCACAAGAACTGGACATGCGCCCCTGGCAGATCATCCGCTACAACGAAATGCAGGAAAGCCAGCAAATCAGGCCGGGGCAGATCGTTTACCTTCAACCCAAACGCAAGAAGGGCGTGAAAGCTGTCCACATTGCACAACCCGGCGAGACCATGTACGACATCTCCCAGCAATACGGCATCCTGCTCGATCATTTGCTCAGCCGCAACCAAATGGAGCTATGGCAGCAACCCACCGTGGGCCAGAGAATCCTTCTTAGGGGAAGGGCAAAATAAATTCACCCTTTTGAAAAAGCGCTTCAAGCGCTATTTTTTATTTCCTTTGCAGGGCAATCTGAAATCCTTATGCTTGAAATTCTCGTTTTAATGGCCCTTGGGATGCTGGTGGGATATATCCTTCGCGGGAAACAAAAAGCCATTTCCGGAATAGAAAAAGCCATCCTGTGGAGTATTTTCCTGCTTTTATTCTTTCTTGGTCTATCCATTGGAGGCAACGAAGTAATTATGGCCAGCCTGCCCTCGCTGGGCCTCAACGCCCTGATCATCACCCTGGGTGGGGTAGCCGGTAGCATTATTGCAGCCTGGGCTTTATGGAAACTGGTCTTTAAAAAAGTCAGGAGGGAAGAATGAGGACCAGCCTGATCATCCTTTTGTTCTTCGTGGCAGGCCTGCTGGCAGGGCTCTTCGGGGTTTTTCCCGAAAGCTTCAATGGAAAGGACCTGAGCACCTGGGCCCTTTACCTGCTGATGTTCCTGGTGGGCATCAGCATTGGGATCGATCATCGCGCCCTCGATGCCCTGAAGTCGCACGGATTTAAGTTATTCCTGGTCCCCCTTACGACCATTATTGGCACCTTTGCAGGCGTGGCTGCCACCCATCTGGCCACCACCAACCTGCTGTTTGGCGAGAGCCTGGCCGTGGGCGCAGGGTTTGGTTATTACAGCCTGTCGAGCATTATCATCGGCGAACTGCACAGCGAAGCCCTGGGTGTCACTGCCCTGCTAGCCAATGTGATGCGCGAGATCATCACCCTGCTGATGGCGCCCTTCTTCATGGTCTGGTTCGGAAACCTTGCCCCCATTACCGCCGGAGGCGCCACAAGCATGGACACCACCCTGCCCATCATTACCCGTGCATCAGGCAACGACTTCGCCATAGTTTCTCTCTTCCATGGAATGATGCTTACCATACTGGTGCCCTTTCTGGTGACCTTAATCATTTCCTTGCTATCCCCTTAGAAACGATACCCAGATCCAGCCCTTTTTATCAGCGACCTTCCCCGGAAAGAATTGCCCTGGTTCAGATCTGCTACGAACGCCCCATCTTCACGGATGTTCCAGTATTCCATCCCTGCTTCTTCGCAGGCCTTCTCCCAGCGCCGGCTGATCCAGGTATAGTTCGATCCATCGACGATGACAAGGTCGGGATGCAAGCATTCCAGTACCTTCATTGGGTCGTGAAGGGGGCTGAGGCTGACGACCAGGTAATCGATCGGGAAAACCGGTTGTGGGAGCTCTTTCGGACAGTCTGGTTCGAGCAAAAACATATGCTTTTCCCCAAAACGAATGAATGATCCCTTTCGGGAAAAATGATTCTCTGATACAAGAATGGAGTCCTTTCCGGAAGCCCTTACTGAGTTGACAGACTGCACCCCAAGCCTCAAGCGGTTTCCTTCCGTCTGATATCCAATTTGTCCATCAACCACTTCCGGGTCACCACATAGCACACATACCGCACGCTTACCCTGGATGAAGTCGATGGCTCCGGCCCTGTTTAAGGCATATACCACCAGGCCCTGCTGCTGCAGGTTACGGATGCTGCGAACAGAAAAGGATGTCATCGCCAGCAGCAACGACATCAAGGCCAGCGGCAGCATTTTCCTGCTGCCCTCCACCACGAAAAGGCCCAGGAAAAGCAGCACCAAAAACAAGCCCATCACTTCAGGCAGGCTGATGTATACCCCGCTCAGGGTGGAGTAAGGCAGGCCTTCAATAAAATGCACTGAGCGGTGCATAATAAAAACCAGTCCATAAAGTGCTTTCCCCATGAGAAAACCCAATCCAGGGATCACCGAGAACAAAAGTGCGCCCAGGGCCGCATAGATAATAAGCCCCGCCAGGGGCACAACAACCAGGTTGGTGAAAAGAAAATAATTGGGAAATTGGTGGAAGTAATACAGGCTTAGGGGGCCAGTGGCCAGCTGTGCGGCCAGCGACACACATACCAAGGCCCAGGCCTTATCAAGCAAAAAATTCCCGAAAGTGACAAGCTGGTAAAAGACGGGCTGCAGGGCCACAATGCTGAGTACCGCCAGGTAGGACATCTGAAACCCCACCCGGGTGATGATCCAGGGATCAATGACCATCAGCAGCAGGGCTGATGCCGCCAGATTGTTATAAATGCTGGTTGGCCTCCCCATACCCTGCCCCAGGGCCACAAAGCTGAACATAAGGGTGGCGCGCAGCACCGAAGGAGAAAAACCGGTAATGGCAGCATAAAACCATAAAACAAATATCACCAGGCCAGTCTGAACGATCCTTCCCCTTCGGAACCTGCTCAGAAATCCCAGCAAAAACCACATCACCAGGTAAATAATCCCCACATGCAGGCCCGAAACACAGAGCACGTGCATGGCGCCTGCCCCGGCAAATTCACGCTGCAGGTCTACATCCAGAAAATCGCGGTAGCCCAGCACCAAGGCTGTCACCACAGCGAACTCCTTCCCCCCCAACCCACTTTTCCTAAAGCTTTCTATCGCCCGTTCACGCAAGGCCAGCGCCCAATGAAGGATCAGGTTGCCTTTGTTATCTCCTGTCTTTTCCCAGCTCCCTGATGCCCGCCAGGCCTGATGGTAAATGTTGCCCATGGCCAGGAAGCGCTTGTAATTAAACTCGCCCGGATTTCGGGGCGCCTCCACCTCATGGAAATTATTCGCCACCAAAAGATAATCGCCATAGCGCAAGCCTGCTGCCAAACTGTCCTTTTCGAGGTAAAGCATGAGCCTGCCCTTTACCCGCCTTTCGGTGCTGTCGCCCAACAAGCACCCGGCCTCAGCAATGACCTGATACGAATTCGCCTTTTCTGAAACTGGCTCTCTTACCTGCAGAAGCAAGGTTCCACCAGCCTCCCCATAATGGCTGAAATGATCGGAACGGGATATCTGTCGGTGGTTTTGAGATAAATGAAAACCCGTCGTGAACAAAATTAGGAATGTCCAGGCCCCGAAGACCCACCGTCCCGAAAAAACAGAAGAAAAGACCTTGCGGGCAAGGATCCCAAAGATGCAAAAAAGAAGATAGGTATATAAGAATGTTTTTGCGGGGACAAAAAAGTTGGCCGTCAGATGGGTAATGATTCCGGCAGCCAGGGGCACGATCAGCCGGGCCAGGGGGATATGTGCTCCCGCACTCATCTCTTGCTGTAAATGTAAGGCGTTTTTACATTCCCCGCAAGGGTATCATCAATTGATGCTCAGGAATTTGCCTGAAGGAATTCTATTAGTTCGGAAGCTGCCAATTCGCTGGCGCCTCTCCCTCCCAGAACCTTGCGCAGAGACCGGTAACCTTCTTTCATGCGGTCCACGTAATCTTCATCGCTAAGCAGACGGTTTAGTTCCTGCTTCAGGTCTTTGAAGTTAAAGTCATCCTGGATCATTTCCCGAACAAGGGACCGATCCATCACCAGGTTTACCAGGGAGATGTACTTCACCTTAACCAGCTGACGGGCAATGAGGTAGGAAATTAAGCCGGCACGGTAACATACAGCTTGAGGCACCCCAAACAAGGCCGTTTCAAGGGTTGCAGTCCCCGAGGTGACCAGTGCCGCTTTTGCGTGGGCCAGCAGACGGTAAGTCTGTCCGAAAATCGTTGTCACTTCGGTCCCGGCGGTCAGTTCACTGTAATAACTTTCAGGATGTGCCCTCACCCCTGCCACCACAAACTGATGGTTGGGAAAATACGGGGCAAGGGATGCCATCAGCTTCAGGGAAGCCTTTAGTTCCTGCCTGCGGCTGCCGGGCAGCAGGGCAACAATGGGGCGTTCATCCAGCGTATTCTCCCTGAGGAAATTTTCCATGCTGTCCTCAAGGGTGTATTCCTCCAGGGCATCGAGCAGGGGGTGACCCACATAGGAGACATCTACCCCGAAACGCTCGTAAAAGGGTTTTTCAAAAGGCAGGATCACCAGCATCCTGTCCACATCACGGCGAATCTGCTTCACGCGCGACTGCTTCCAGGCCCATATTTGCGGGGAAATATAATACACCACCTTGATGCCATGTGCCCTGGCATACTTGGCCATCCTGAGGTTAAAGCCCGGGTAATCTATCAGGATCAGCACGTCGGGCTTCCAGTCAAGCAGGTCCTTTTTGCACAAGGCAATATTACTGAGGATGGTGCGTAGGTTCAGCAGCACCTCCACAAAGCCCATAAAAGCCAGCTCGTTGATATGTTTAACCGGCTCCCCCCCCTGGGCCAGCATGCGGTCGCCTCCCCATATTCGGAAGCGGGCATCTGCATCACGCCGTTTCAGCGCCCCCATCAGGTTGCTGCCGTGCAAATCGCCTGAAGCCTCTCCTGCAATGATGTAATACTTCATGTGATGCACTGACTGGTTTTACATGAAGATAAATATCGAGAGGAAATACAGGAAGGTGATCAGGATGATCCCGCGGCCTGCTCGGTCATACTTCAGCTTCACCATATAATACCTGAAAGCAATCAGGTTGGCTGCAATGCCCACCAGGCCCGGCACCTGCGGGTTTGGAGGATAAAGAAGGCCCTGCGTCCTGCCCCAGAGACTCAGGGCAAGGATCGTCAGCCCGTAAAACACCAGCGGAAGCAGAAGTCCAATAAGGATTCCCAGGGTCCAGTCGTCTTTTTTAAACATCGAATTTCCAGTTTTTTATCTCGGGAATGATTTGATGCGCGGTGAAGTCAAATTGCGTAGGCACCAGCGAGATGTAATTGGTGGCCAGGGCCCACTCATCGGTTTCATTGCTGTTTTCATGCAGCTCAAAGCGCCCCGTGAGCCAGAAGTAATCGCGCCCCCTGGGGTCTTTGCGGTGGTCAAATTCTTCGTCCCAGTTGGCGTGGGCCTGGCGACACACCCTGACCCCCCTGATCTGGTCCTCGGGCACGGCAGGGATGTTCACATTGAGGCAGATGCCCGAGGGAAGTCCATTTTTCAGCACGTTGCGGGCAATCTCCTGAATAAACTTTTTAGCAGGCAAAAAATCGGCGTCAAAGCGATAGTCTAACAGCGAGAAGCCGATGGAAGGGATGCCTTCCATGGCCCCTTCAATGGTTGCCGACATGGTGCCGCTGTAGATGACATTGATTGAAGAGTTGGAGCCGTGGTTGATGCCCGACACCAGCAGGTCTGGCTTGCGGTGCAACACCTTGTTGACAGCGATCTTCACACAGTCCACGGGGGTGCCGCTGCAACTAAATTCCATGTGATCGCCATCCACACTGATTTTTTCAAGGCGCAGGGGCTTTTCAAGGGTCACCGCATGCCCCATGCCGCTCTGCGGGCGGTCGGGGGCCACTACTACCACCTCGCCCAATTCAAGCATAAAATGCACCAGGTTCCTGATGCCGGGGGCCATCACCCCATCGTCGTTGGTTACTAAAATAACAGGTTTTTGCATGTATATAATTTTCTATTGCAAAGCTAATCAAAAAGGGATGTTTTTCCATTCAAAATCCGCCCTGGCGTCCGGCGAAATCTAAACCCGGGTAACCCCGCCCGAAACGATGAACTTCATGGCCTCGGCAGAAGGGATATCCAGCGGGCTCACCTGGTCGGCAGGCACAAGGAACAACTCGCCCGAAAAGTTGTAGGAATGGGGCATATACACCGCCACAATCGCCTTGCCAAGGCCCAGGGCCGAAAGGTCTTCTTCCGTAAGGAAGCCCATCTTCATCAACTGGTTCTCCCTGTTCATCACCACCAGCACCGGGCGCGTAAACTTCTTTTTCTTGCCCATAAAGGCTGACATCAGGTCCTGCATGGAAGAATACAGGATCCGCACCAGCGGCACCCGGTCAAGCAGACGTGCAACCAGTTTCGATAGCCGCGTTCGGATCAGCAGGGAACCCACCGCCCCTGCCAGGGTAATAAAGGCCAGCACGATCAGAAGTCCCAGGCCGGGGATCTTAAGGGGGATCAGGCCATCGAAAAAAACAAGCACCCGCCAGATCACATACAGGGTAATGGAAATTGGGGCCACCAACAGCAAGCCCTGAAAAAAGAAACCCAGGATCTTACGGAAAAGACTTCGGGATGCAGAGGGTTGTGATTCCATAGTGTGTATTTTTTACGCAAAGGTAAGCCTGAAACCCAGACAGCCCCTGGTGGGTTTAACGATTTTTAACGCCGGTCAAAATGGCAGGTTTAAGGCTATGGCCTGTTTTTTGACTAATTTTGGGCAGTAAAATTCTGACAAGTAATCCTTTAAAAACAAATCAATATGCCGGGAATTTATATTTTATTCTTTGTCTTCATGGTGCTGAGCTACCTGGTGTCGGCCCGTCTGCAGTCACGTTTCAAAAAATATTCGAAGGTGGGCCTTCGCTCAGGGCTTTCGGGCCGTGAGGTAGCCGAAAAGATGCTTCGCGAAAGCGGCGTAGAGGGCGTAAGGGTAATCTCCACCCCTGGACGACTGACCGACCACTACAACCCCCTCGACAAGACCGTAAACCTCAGCCCCGAGGTGTATAACGGGCGCAGTGTGGCCGCCGCCGCCGTGGCAGCCCACGAATGCGGGCACGCCGTACAACACGACAGGGCCTATGCCTTCCTGAAGATGCGCTCAAGCCTGGTGCCCATCATCAGCTTCAGTTCAAAATACATGCAGTGGGTGTTGCTGGCAGGAATCCTCCTGATCGAAACCTTCCCGGCCATTATGCTGGCAGGCATCATTATGTTTGCCCTCACCACCCTCTTCAGCTTTGTCACCCTGCCCGTCGAATTCGATGCCACCAGCCGTGCACTAGTCTGGCTCAGCGATTCGGGCATGACAGTGGGTGAAGAACACACCCAGGCCAAGGACGCCCTCAAGTGGGCCGCCCTCACCTATGTGGTAGCAGCCCTGGCTTCCCTGGGGACCCTGCTCTATTACATCATGATCTATTCCAGGAGAAACTGATCCCAATTTTCTGGAAGACACAAGCCGCCCCGGGGGCAAGCCTTGGGCGGTTTTTTTTTATCCTCATTACTTATATGATTGATAATTAAGCCAAAATCAGTCCTGGGCCCTCCCACCAAGCTGCCAGGGTGGTGTGCAGTCATTACAGATCAGAGGCCGGCATGAACATGGTACGAGCATGGTACGAGCATGGTGTCACCATTATATTTTATTTTACAATAAAGATTAATATTTTTCAAACAAAAATTAAATTTCTTAAGAATATTAACAAAATTAGTTTAATTGTAAAATCTTATTCTTTTGTCAGCATATTTTATTCTTCTGATTATTTTTCTTATTCAACCACCAAATCTGGGAATAGGGCAGGTGGATCCATTTCACTTCAGGAACCTTCCGGAAAAAGAAAAAAAGGAATAGCCCTATGCCAATCATTGGCTGCCTGACCCTCCTGAAAGGAAAAATAAATTCGTTGGAAAAAATAATTTTTATAAATTGGCCCGTTTTTCGGTATGAATGCATAACCCTCCAGGCACCGGAAGGGGATTGGGTTCATTCCGGAAACTATCATACTTGATTTCAATGCAACCATAAAACAAAACTTTAAGTATGCGCAGGGTTTTATTATCTCTTGTCTTAACTGCTTTTTTGTCAGGGCTTTTGGCCCAATCAGAGGGCCTTTTTCACACCCTGAGGGTTCACGTCGACCATTGGGACCCTTTGGCCGGGACCACCGAAATCCATTATGAATTCGGGGCTGCCTTTTCGCCTGGTAAGCCCACAATTTTTATCATTGCTGACGCCCAGCAATTCTATGTCCGCAAAGGAGCTGTGGCCAGGCTTCAGGCCACCCTGCTCGATTCAACATTCAATGTAGTAGGCATCATCGGGCGGAACTATAATGATGAGCTCAGGGATTTGGTTACCGACCCTTCCGGGGAGGTCGACTGGGTGAAGGCCCATAAGATCTTTTCCTGGCCGCAATATGTTAACGACATTGAGGAAGTCAGGAAAAAGGTGGTTGGACCTGAGGGCACCATCTTTCTCTACGGACAATCGGGCGGGGGATTGCTGATCCATCAGTACCTGAGTCTTTACGGCCGTCATGTGGATAAGGCCTTTACAGGAGCTTCCGTCAACTATTCACTGGATGCCAGGCTTGGGATCCAGCACGACAAGTTCTGGGAAGAAGTGGTCAGGGGAGAACACGGATTTGAAGGGAAAATGAAGACCCTACTGGAAAGCCCTTCTATTGACCGGGCCGACCTTGCGATGCTGTTTCAGCGCCAGCATTTCTTCGTAAACCCCGACAGCCTATGCCATGAAAGAAACCGCTTGCTTGAGGTGTTGCTGGAAGGCGACTCGGTCTCCATTGAAAGTTACATGGAGGTATATCAAATAAACGCGATCCGGGAAATGAATGCCACTTCTTTCGGGATCCCCATCCGGGTGCGGGTTTTTGAGTTCGTTTTCCCCCTGCTGGAGGATTTCAGGATAAGGGAAGACGCCTTATTTCCAAACACAGAAAATATGTACTTTTCGACCCTGCCTATAATTGAGAAATACCGGGCAAATGAGATCCAGCCCCTTGAGATGTCCTTTGAGGATCTGCATGATATGAGCACCCGGGTATTTGTCCTGGCCGGCAGGTGGGACCACACCGCCGACTACCGTTCACAGATCGCGCTGGCCTCATCCTATCCAAAGCATGTCCTGTTTTTGGCCAATGACAACCATACCTTCAACACCCTAAAACAAGACGGGAAATACCAGGGCCTGATCATTTCCTTCTTCAACTCTGCAAACCTCAGGGAGATGAAAGAGCTTTTGAAAGGGGATTTTTTGAAATACCGTTGGGTGGAATAAAGGAAGCCGGGAAGCAGAAAAAGTGGGAGACCGCAGGAAGGAAGAAATATCCCCTTAACTGGATGGTCAGCCTAAAGTTTGAGCAGGGTGAGGATTTCAGTATAAACCCGCTCAACGGGCAGGCCCACCACATTGGGGTAGGAGCCTTCGATGTGGTGGATGCCCACATGTCCGATCCATTCCTGGATGCCATAGGCCCCGGCCTTGTCGAAGGGTTTGTAGTTCGTCACATAGTATTGGATCTCCTCTTCCGTGAGAAGCCGGAAGAACACGCGGGTAGTTTCATAGAACAGCCTTTCCTGCTTCTGATGGCGTAGACAGACCCCCGTGATCACCTCGTGGTCCTTGCCCGAGAGGCTGCGCAGCATTTCGACGGCGTGGGCATGATCGCCCGGCTTATTGATGATCTGGCCAGCGTCTACCACGATGGTGTCGGCTGCGATCACCACCGTCTTAGGCGATTTAAGTTCTTCATCAAATGCGATTGCCTTTTCGCGGCTGAGCCGAAGGGCGACCTCGTGGGGAGGCAGGCCGGGCGGGAATGTTTCGGAGGTAGGCTTGACCATCACCCTGAACGGAATTCCGGTCTGGGCGAGCAATTCCCGGCGCCGGGGCGATTGCGAGGCAAGGATAATATCGAAGGATTTCAGATTCTCGAAAAATTGCATCAGATCCCGATAAAGAAATATTGAACAATCATTGACAAAACCCCCGCCAGCATGATCAGTTTAAGGAATCGCTGGATGATCCTGAAATCTTGCACACCCAGGGCTTTGCTTGCGTGATAGAACACCACCATGAAGGGGATGGTTATCATGACCAGGAAATAGGACATGATTGTAAATCGTCCCTGGAGGGCCATATAAACCATATAAGCCACGATCGTAAGGATTGTAAGGCCCATGATTACCAGGACCACCTTGCGGGTTGTTTCGAGGCCCTTTACCACAGCCAGTGAACGGCAGCCTGTCTTCTTATCGCCAGCATGGTCTTCCAGATCCTTGATAATTTCGCGGCATAAGGAGGTCATAAAGGCGAAGAAGGAATAGAAACGGGCAAAGAAGTTGACCTCCATCATCTCAGGGCTGACGGCATACTGAAGGCTTGCCGCGCGGTATTCGACCAGCCACACCAGAAGGATGACCATAGCCGAAAGCAGGGCGATGGTGATGTTTCCCGTAAGGAAGCTGCGCTTGAATCGCACGCTGTAGAGCCAAAGAGCCATGGCCACCGCCAGGAAGATTAAAGCCAGGGGCCAGTACTGGATCTTCCAGGAGAGGTAAATCCCCAGCATAACGCCCAGGAAGTTGAGTACCGAGTGGATCAGGATGGTGGCGCGGCGCGTGATCAGACGGCCCACGATCACTTTGTCGGGCTTATTGATACGGTCGATCCTCAGGTCAAAATAATCATTGATGGCATAACCCGCGGCGCTGACCAGCATGGTGGCCAGCACCAGGAGGAGGAAGTCGGTCTGTGAAAGAGGCAGCGAATATCCTGTATTGCGAAACACAGGCAGGATAATGCAATACCTGAACAACACCTGGGTTAGGGCTACCATAACCAGGTTGTACCACCGCACCAGGGATAGAAAAGCGCCAAGTTTCCGCATACTTTTAAAAGCAGTTTTTTACCAGTGGAACCCGTCATCGTTAAACCAGGTGCCGTGCACCTTCATCACCTGCTCGATGACATCGCGCACGCAACCCTCACCGCCTTTAAAGGCGGAAATGTATTTGGAGATGTTCTTGATCTCCTGGGCCGCATCGGCGGGGCAGGCAGGCACCCCCACGAGGCTCATCACCTCATAATCGGGAATATCATCGCCCATATAGAGAATGTGGGCAGGATCCACATTTTTCTCATTCATAAATCTGTTGAACACCTCCAGTTTATTGCTAACGCCCAGGTAGATGTCCTCCACGCCAAGCAGGGCAAATCGGGCCCTGACGGCCTTGCAGTTGCCGCCCGATATGATCATGATCTTATATCCTTTGCGAATGGCAAGCTGAAGGGCATAGCCATCCTTGACGTGCATGCTGCGCAGCATTTCATTGTCGAGGGTCAGCAGGACCGTGCCACTGGTCATGACACCATCCACATCAAACACAAAGGTTTTTACAGATGAAAGCAGTTGTTTGTAATTGGTCATAGTGCTCGTGTTTTTAAGGTCTACAGGCAAAAACTCATCCGGCAATAAAGTTAAGACAATTTCCCGGTTTTTGATCATGACAGCCCCGGGATGATTCATTCAGGGCCTGTTGGGGGCTATTCGGGTTTTTCCCTGTGCTTCCACCGGTGGCGGAAGGCAATGACAAATCCGACCAGCATCACAATGATGCTAAACCACAGCAAGTTGATAAAGGGGAAGATGACGGTTTTAATGATGACAAAGTCGGGCCGCACTTCGAATACTTCAAGGATGATGTTCATAGGTTTTTCACTCACTTCCCTGAAGCGGAACTTCAGGCCAAGATCTAAAATTTCAGCGTCCTGATAAAGGATGGCCCCATTGCGGACCACAAACACAGGCTTCACCTCATAGTTTCGCCCGAAATGGGTCACCAGCTCCAGGCTGGCTGTGATGCTGAGGTTGTTGGGGTCCAGAACTCCATCCGGGGCTTCCACGCCTTTGAGCACGAGTTTATGGTTTTGCACAGGCAGGGTGTCGTTGATGGCAATCTCGGCCTCCTGCAGCAATTGTTCGTCTGCAGGGGGTGTACCTTCAACAGGAAGCTCGGCAAAGGTCACATAGGTAAAGATATCGCGCGTCAGGCTGTAATGCGAAAAGGGCTCATACACATTGCCCATGCGGTCGTTGAGCAAGACAGAGGGGAAGGAGCTAAATGACTTATAAAATTCCCCGTCACGGTTCTTTTTCAGGAAATCAATTTGGTAGACGATGCGCTCTTCCTCCCGGGTCTTATTCACGTAAGTGACATAAAACTCGCCCATAGGCAATACCTCGTCGCGCACCAGCAGCAGGTTTTCGCTTGACGGGAAGCTTGCCCCCAGTTCGTAGCCGGAAGTGTTTTGCGAGATGGCCTCCTTTTTCGAGAAGGTAAGCATGATGGCCAGCAGGAAAAGAGCAATCCCGAGGTGGCTGACGATGGCCCCGTTGGTGGCATACTGACGATAGAACCGAAGCACCAGGTCGAGGGAGGAAAAGAGGGCAAACAAGGCCGCAAAGACATAAAGCAGGAAGCCGGGCATGGTTATCTTATAGAACACCAGGATAAGGATGGTTCCAATGAGTGCCAGCGCAAGGCTGAGGATTACCGAGCGCAGGAACTTCTTCATGTCATTATTGCCCCATTTGATGAAATGCGTTGCCCCGATAAGCAGGGCCAGCACAATGGCGAAGGGCAACTGCCAGGCGTTGTAATGGGCCACCACATCGGATGGGGGCGCCAGATTGGTGCCGGCCACCCGGTTCAGCACGGGTATAGAAGTTGTAAAAATAATCTGGAAGGCAGAAAGCACCAGTACCAGGGCACCAATAAACAGCCAGAACTCGCGGGTAAAGGGCTCTTCACTTTCCCTTGCGGGGAATGCACGTAAATTTCTGAAAATCAATACTAAAGAGAGGATCAAGAAACTAAAGATATACACCACCAATTGCCTGCCCATACCATCATTGCCGAAGGAATGGACAGAGGTGTCGGAGAGCACGCCACTACGGGTCAGGAAAGTGGAGTAGATCACCAGGATAAAAGCCAGGATTGTAAACAGGAAAGTCGGGAAGAGGTTGTTTTTTCTTTTGTTTGAGATCAGCATTGTATGGAGGGCGGCTACCAACACAAGCCATGGCACCAGGGAAGCATTTTCGACGGGATCCCAGGCCCAGAAACCTCCAAAGGTAAGCGATTCGTAGGCCCAAACGCCACCCAGAAGCAGGCCTGCCCCAAGGAAGAGCACCCCAAGCAGGGTCCAGGGCAGGGCAGGACGGATCCATTGGTGGTATTGTTTTCTCCAGAGACCAGCCAGCGCATAGCTAAAAGGTACGAGTATAGCCGCAAATCCAATGAACAGGATTGGGGGGTGCGACAGCATCCAGAAGTTCCGCAGCAAGGGATTGAGTCCATTGCCGTCCAAAATCATTGAGACATAATTCGGGTTTTGGAAAAGCGGTTCAGAGGCATATTCTGGCAGGTGGCGCAAAAGGACAAAGGGACTCATCCCGATCTGCAGACTCCCCAGTTTCCAGCCCAGCATCATGGATACCATAAATCCCTGTGAAAGGGCGAAAAAGGTCATCACCGGGCTTTCCCAGGTTTTGGCATAGCGAATCAAAAGGTTTCCAAACACTGCCTGGCAAAGGGTCCAGAACAGGAAGCTACCCTCCTGCCCTGCCCAAAAGGCAGAGATCATATAGCCCAAGCCAAGGTTGTTTTCGACATGGGCCCAAACGTAACGGTACTCATAAAAGCGATTCAACAGGATGTAGAACAGGAAGAAAGATGCCATGAGCACCAACAGGCTGTGGGTCCTGAATGCGATCCTGCCCCAATGTCGCCACTGGCGGCTGTCGTTACTTTTCGAAGTGGAAGCCTGGAGGTATGCGAAGGCGGCAATTAGTGCCGAGACAAAGGCCAGCACCAGGGCGAAACGGCCCGCATTGCCTGGAAAAAGGTGTTCACCCAGGTATTGTATTTCCATAGTGGTTGCTAATTATGTTGGGGACAAAAATACCCAAATATTCCAAAAACGAGCCAGGCATAATCAAAAAGGGTGGTTAAGCCTGCCAGGGTTCATAAAAAAGCATCAAAATAATTACCAGGAGAACATTGGAGCAACCTGCTCTTTACGCGGTCTGTAGCTAAACACCCAGTTGAGGCCTGCGTGCAGGGTTGTGGCCTGGAGGGTGTGGGGCTGGATAGCCCCAAAGAAATTGTTGCTGACCAGGTAAAGTTGCAGGGGGCCCAGGTTCAGGTTGAAGCCCACGCCCAAATTGGTATAATTCCAGTGAATCACGGAATAGGACAAAGCCAGGCTGAAAGCATGGATGGGTTTTACGTTGTAGGATAAGGTAAAAGAAGGATACCACTGCCCCTTATAGATCTCGGTGCGGTTGAGCAAAGCCAGCTTATGGCGCGGGCTCAGGTCGTAGGCAACAGAAGCATAGAGCTTGGCGGGCAAAACCTGGCGGAAGCTCCTGTTGCTCTCGGAGATATCAAACACGCTTTTCAGGGAATCGAGCAGGTTGTCGAAGGCGTCGCCTTCTTCCTCATCGCCGGAGAAGAATTCCTCGAGTTCAATGCCTTCAAATTCAAATTCGCCCTGCATTTCAAAGTTCTCGACGCCCTGCTTCCAGTGGATGGTCCCAAGGTCGTTGGCGCTGAATGCCAAGGTAAGGTTGTCAGTGGCCTTGAAGGAAAGGCCGAAATCAATGCCGCCTCCAAGGTTTCCCGTATTGGTCATATAATCGTAGATGTCGGGATCAAATTCAAAGTCTTCGTCAAGCGAGTCCAACGGGCTAAATGGCAGGGGAGAGGATATGTTAACGAGCAATTTGGCATCGAGCAGCAGATCGTAGGTATCGGGAGCGGTTTTAAGGCTGAGATCGCTGCGCTCGAACCATACACTCGACAAGCCGTGTAAAGCCTTGAGCCGAATGCCTGCATAAAAGCGGTCGGTGATTTCACGCGAAAAACTCATGGCATACTCGCGGTAATGCGCATAGTCAAAACCAAGACCATCAAAATTGCCCGGGCGGTTTTCCTGCATAAACTGGTCGTTGCCTTTAAACAGCAGTAACAAAAAATCGTGGGGATAGCCAAAACGAGCGCCTGCATGGTCAGTAAGGGAGAAGGTCAGATAGTTGCGCTTGGCGCGAAAGCCAAAGGAAAGGACCTCGAGGCTGGCATCCCCATCCATATACTCATGCTTTCCCAGTTTGCTTAGCAAATGGTCTTCATCCCAGTAGAATTCATCGTTTCCGTCCTTTCGTAATATGTCGCGCAGGGCAAAGCCGCTGTTGCCAACCCCTGCATAAATAGATGACAGCCCGGGCATGCCAATGAAGATGCTGGCTTGCGGCATCAGGGCTGGATTGCTGTAGGTCGACTGGGGAATTCCCTGGAGCCAGTACAGGGTATTGTAATACTGACCATAGCTTTTGCCCTGGGCCAGAAAGATCAGTATTAAAGGCAGGGCCAATGTAAACAGATATCTTTTCATGGGTCTTTCTCCTGTTGGATTAAAACTCAACGATGACTTTTCCCTTTATGCGGGCTCCGATCTTAACATCCAGGGTCTGGTCGTCATAAATCCTGACTACCTGTTCCCCCTGGTTGGCTGAAGACACCCTTGCCGCGAGGATTAGGGATGCGCTGTTGAGGAAGGCCTGGGTCTGCTCTTCGTCAAGCAAGATGCGCGTATAGGTACGCTCGGGGGCAATCACATGGCCCTGCGCATCAACACTTGCGGATTCTATAAGGTTGAAGTCCTCCACACCTTCGAACAAAACGCCTTGCACCTGGTTAAGGGAGTCGGCAAATTCCACCTGCAGGAAGAGTTCGACAGGCATTCCATTCACTACATCCACAGCTAGCTCAATCCATTCCACTTCCTCGATGGAGTCATTGCGCGAAAGCGCCAGTGTATCCTTAAAGCTAAAACCCGTGGCAGTGCCGTTCAGGGGCAGTTCGAGCTCTACATGCACATCAAGCCTGCTCTGCTCCAACACAAAAACCTTTTCCTGTGAGGGGTTTAGCTGGGCAGAGAAACTGGAATAAAGCGTCGTGGGGTAAAGTTCCACCCCGCCTACAATATTGGAGTTATCCCTGTTGAGGATGAACTCGGAGTAGGCGGTTTGCCCAATCTGATTGATGTCAGGCCCCAAAATGATCCATGGGTTGGGAATACCTGTCAGGGGGTATTCGTTCTCGTCTTTGCGCAGGAATAAGTCGTTGGTCTGAACGGCAATATCCAATCCAAAGGAATTCCAGGCCCGAAGTCGAATTCTGGGGTCCTCAAAGTACAGTTCACCTTCAAAATCGCTGTCAAACAGTCCGATGTTCACCCCCATTCCACCCAGGTTTAGTGGCCTTGGATCAAGGAAACCAACCATTTTCTTCAGCATCATATCCTGAAAGTTCTGGTTAAGCTCAAAGGTATAAGGCGCATTCGACGGGCTGCCTGACCCGGAAAAAGTCACATCGTAGCTGACATCAAAGAGGTTATGATCAGAACCGGAGGAATAAAAAAGAAAAGTAAAATCTGCAAGGTTCACTTGGTTGGAAGTCCCAGCTTCAATGGTCATAGAGAAAGGCTGCCCGTTCGCGTTATAGGAATCCTGCACGGTAAGGGTAACAGAAGCCTGATATCCGTCGGCCGCGAGTCCTGGAGCGAACACCTCCACCCCAAGTATGCCTTCCCTGAATACAATGGAATCGATCTGGTCATCATATCCTGTATCATAGCCAAAGGTAAGGGTGGTGCTCCTCACCTTGTCTCTCCCGGAGGGAGAAGCCTGAAAGCTGGCCTGATACTGTTTGTGGGGCAATTGAAAGAACGTAGCCCCGCTGGCAGAAACCAGCTGGTCGCTGTATACAAGGCTGATCAGCTTATTTTCGCCCACCTCTATCAGGTCGTCATCGTCTTCCGGGATTAAATCAGATATGGTGATTGTAGAGTGCACCAGGGGCAAGGCAAAGACCGGCTGGTAAGTATAATCGGGAAGCTGATCCATCTCAAAATAGCTGTAATCGCAGGATGGCACCAGGCCAATGAGCAGCCCCGCCAGGAACAGCCGGAATTTGGTTCTGAAAAAAATCCGTTTCATAGCGAATGATTTTTTTGGTAAGCTTTCAGTCAACGAAAGTATGAAAAAATTGGTGTTCAGCATACATGCACCTGATACCATATAAAAATAAGGCTAAAACCTCAACGTTCGCCAAGCAGGTACACCACCAGCCGGTCTTCCCTGACTGTTAATACATTCAAGGCCTGATCCTGTAAGAGGGAAACGAGAGACAATCCCTTTTCGCCGGGCAGGGGAAAAGGCACCAGAAGCCTGCCTGTTTTATCAAAAAAATAGAGTTGTCCCTGCCCCTCGGCAGTAAGGGCAATAAAAGTTTCCTGACCCACCCTAAGCTGTTGCAAGGGTAAGGCAGCTTGACCCGAAAGCGCCTGCGAGAACAAAGGCGTTCCCAGCCTGTCAAATCCCCGCAGCTGCTCCTGATCGGCAAAGATATAGACAGGGTCCTTTCCCAGGGCAGGCTTCACAAGCAGAAAGCCTGCTCCGGGGCCCAGCGAGTCGAGAACAAATGACTCCACCGCTCCGTTTTCGTCCATTTGAAGCACCGTTCCTTCCGGACCCAGGGCCACAAAGTGTTTTCTCTCCCTTTGCTCCAGGGTAAATACAGGGTTTCGGGGCGCCAGGCGGAATGCTTCTGGCACGTTCATGCGCCTTTTCCCACGACGGTCAAAAAAGTAAGGCTTGCCTCCCTCATCAACCACCACCAGGTAATCGCGACTTCCAAGCTTCAGGTATTGAACGGCAGAAGCGGCAGGCTGGTCCAGTTCAGGCAACAGCCACCCTCCAACGCGTCGGCCGTCAACACTGAAGTTATAAACACGCTGGTCATCACCGACAAACAAGATACGGTAATTGCGGTCGGCTTCATAATCCACAACGCTGATTCCTGTCTGTGTTTCTGAAGAGAGACGCTTGGGAAAACCTTCCACGTCTTTGCCGTTGCGATCAATGAGGTGCAGGTGGCTAGGGGTGCTGAACAGGTATTGCAGTCGGCCATTTTTATAGCGGTCCACTTGATACACCGGTGAGTTCACAAGGCCTTTGACTGGCTTTTTCCAGAGCACTTTCCCAAAGCGGTCGACCAGGTAAAATGTCCCGTTCACGTCCTGTACCACAATTTCCATTGACCCGTCCACATGATTCTTCATGCCAAAGGGGGGCGTATGTGCAGTGGTATCCAGCCTGAGCTCCCACAAATGGCGGTGAAGGCGGGAAGCTTCACCCCCCTGACTGTGCAGCGATACGTTGGAAAAAAACAATCCCCCGCGATGAGCCGAAAACTGGGCTGTCAGGCGATCCAGGGGATATATGCCTTCGCCGATCTGCTCAAGCAGACGCCTGATGCCCTCCTTCCAAGTAGGTTTCACCATCTCCGACAAATAGGGAATGTTGACCATATACAGCAGGTTGGATGCAGGCTGCTGAAAAATAAAATCCTCCGACAGACGGGGCTCCTTACCTACCACTTGCCCGTAATAGATCTGCATCAGGGCTTGCTTCACCACCTGGGGACTCGCCCCCGCCAGCAGAACGGAATCCTGAAGAGCCACAAATGGCCTTTCCTCCGGCAACATGCCACGGGTAAGGTTGTTCACAAGGCCTGATGGGATAAACTGCCAGATGACCCGGTCGAAAACCGTATCAATAGGCAAAAGGCTTGCATCCTGCTCATCCCACAGCCCGGGGGTGTTCATCTGCTCCCAGAGTCCCTCGGGCTCGCTGAGATGAATCAGCGACAGCTTTCCCTCCGCGTAACTCATCCCGGGGGCATATAGCATGACCGAGGCCATCGACTGGCCAAGAAATGGAAAAAGCATCGCCTGTCTTGAAGTGTCCCCCTCTCCTTGCTCCACATCAATAGAGGGAAACATACCAATTGAATCCCCCTGCTCGCTGACCCGCTCAGAGTTGAGGATGGCAAAAGCGGCACTGGCCGAGGGAATGTATTCAAGCAAAAAGGGTTCTGAAGGAGCCTGTTCCGAAAAGCGCCCCAGGAAGTCCCCTGGTTCTTTCCCTGACTGCGCAAATCCCGTAAGCCTAATCTCATCACCAATAAGCGCCATATCCCATCCCATCCATCCCGAGAAAGCCTCGCAGGGCATCAGGGAAGGGGGTTGCAGGCTCAAGAACAACCCCATCACTTCACACAGGCGCTGACCATTGAAAAAGACATTGTTCGCCCGCCTTCCTGCCACGGTACGAATATCCTGCAGCTCAGCAACGGTCACCAAAGAGCTGCCCGAGATGTCTTGCGTTATGGTGTGCTCAATGAGCCTTCTGCCCGTGCTAAGCAAGAGGGAACCTTTGTAAAAGGAGGCATACAGGGGCTTGCCCTCAGCGGGTTTAAAAAGATATACCATGTTCCCAAGGAAGTCATGTTCTTTTACTCCTGCGCCCTGAGCCCATAGGGCATCCAGCATTCGCTCAATCTGCCGCAAGCCTGAATCAGGATTAAACCTGATCTGCAGCAATACCGGAGACTCCCCACGCATGGAAGTGTGTACCGATACCAGCACGCGGGTATTCTTTATTGCGGCTTGGAATTCAGCATTGGTGTCTGACAGAGAGTCGAGCATACTCAGTCGCCCCCTAAGGCGAGCCACCTCCTCCAGAGATATCAACTCATCCCAAGCCAGCGTATCCGAAAGGAAAAACGAGGTGATGTCTTTGGTTTCGTTTAAATCGACTACCAGCCAGGCATCCGACGGGACCAGGGCGAAAGGGTCCAGATTGCGGATTTCGCTGCGGCGCTGAAAATGCACAAGCAAGCCCCAAAGGACAACAACTATAAGGATGACTGCGATAAAAAAAGCCCAGGCATCAAATCGAAATTTCTTCATATACTATCCTTTGGCGGGATTGATTATTCGAGCCTTAACAGGATAAACTGCTCCTGCTTGTTATAGCTTTCCAGTTGCAGGATATAACTGCCCGGCTCAAGGGAAGGAACAGAGAACTTAAACTCCTGCAGGCTCCCTGCCTGCGTTTGTATCTCCTTTTGCCAAACCCTGCGCCCCTCAAGACTGAGGAGGGATACCACAGCGCTCCCTGTAGTTTCAGCGGTCAATTCCACAGAAAAGCCGTCCCGGAAAGGATTGGGGAATACCCGCCTGATCTGCTGACCTACGTACTTGCTCAGGGCAGGGGGCAGCCCTACCTGATCGAGACCGTGATACCCTTTGTAGGCAGCTTCGGCGCTGGCCTGAAGATCTAACAGGTGATCCCCTGCCAGGATCGCATAGGCCACCAACAGGGTATCACCTGCAGGCAGATAATGCGGCCCGCTGGACACCAAGGTGGAGATTTCATTGTCCGTATCAAAGATTCCTGCCGTATTCCTGCTGGTGCGCAGGGCATTGTATTTCTCAAAATGGGTAAATCCATCACTGATGTTGATGCTTCCGTTGGCGCCCTTGTTGTCGAAGGCATAATGGTGCATCTCCCCTTCTGTGAGCAGGCTGATCCCCGAATAATGCCCGCCCTCAGCCGAAAAAGCATACCCCAGGCGATTCGCCTGATCGAAGGCGGCACGGTGGTTTTTGGGGTCATTATTCAGCCAGTTGGCAAAAAAGCCTGCATAAAAATTTGGCAGTTCCTGACCGCTCTGATTAATCAAACGGTATTCGAGGATCAGGAACTTATCCCTGGGGAAGTCCTCCCACAGCAATGCCCGATAATCCACTTTCAGCCCAATGGTGCTCAGGCCTCCGCCACTGTCATTAAAGCTGCCTTCCACTTCTACATCGGCCCATTGAGGGTCGTCAGGAAGTTGTGCAACCTGCAGGGGGACGAGAAACTGGTTAAAGGTGCCAGAGGCCGCGCCAAACAGATTATCCACCACCTTGTTGGTATTGAGGCCTGCCATGAATCCCGCAGCCCTAACCATGTTGGGACCGTTGCGGTATACAAAGCCGAGGCCCTGGCTGTAACTGGGATAATTGAATCCAAGAGTCCCGCTGGAACTCAGAGTCGTGGATATTTTATTGACCCTCAAATTGATAAAATCAACATTAAACAACAGGCTGAAGATTTGCCGCCCTGCATATTCGCCCGCTTCATTGAAAAATTCGATCATGAAATACACCTGCTGATTTGAAGGAATACCCAACTGAAGTTGCAGCAGGAAAGGTTCAGTCTCGTTGGTCACCACCTGGCCCGTCCCCATGGCTCCCAGGCTGATTTGCTGGTTCTGAACCAGCACCCATTCTGAAAGCGAGGTCAGTTTTGCCGTGATGTTTTGGGAAGGCGCCAGCAGGTTCTCAAAACTGGAGGCCAGAGCCACACTTTGCCCGCCTTGAAATGCCCCAAAACTTTCAGCATCCTCAAGATGACCTAACATATCCACATACGAATGCCCGGTTTCAGTAAGGGCACGGTACATGTTGAGACGGCCTGTGCCAAGCTGGCCTGCGTAGGCTTCATTGCCTGCCAGGGTGTCAATGTTATCAGTGGTGGCCTTCAACTGCGCGGCAATCTGGCGGGCGCTGTATTCGGGGAAATAATGCCTGAGAATGGCGGCCGCACCTGCAACCGCCGGTGTAGCCATGGACGTGCCGCTCGAGTTGATGTAGGTGGCGTTGACAAAGGTCGAAAGAATGCTAGCCCCAGGTGCGCTCATATCTACAAAGATATTGTAGGTGGAACCGCTCCACTTGAGGTCACTGCTGTTGGTGGCGGCTACACTCAGCGCATTATGATAGGTGGCGGGATAGAAAGGAACCTGATTGTTGTCGTTACCTGCGGCCGCCACCACCAGAGCATCCCTGTTATAGGTGGCATAATCCACGATATCCCTTCCGTACTGTCCTGCCCCCGAGGTGCTGCCCCACGAACAATTGATCACGCTGGCCCCGCGATCGGCAGCATACACAATACCCTCATATGACATGGTCAGACGACCCAGCTCATCATCCACCTTCACAGTCATAAAACGCGAGTGAAAGCCTGTTCCGGCTATGCCCGTACCATTGTCGGGAGTGGCAGCGGCTATGCCTGCCACATGTACACCGTGCCCGCTGTAATAATACTGAGGATCATTCGTGTTCATAGCAAGATCCCATCCGTAAAAATTATCCACAAAGCCGTCGTTGTCGCTGTCCTCACCGTTCAGGGTGTCGTTATAATTGTAGGCGATGGCGTTGATGAGGTCGGGATGGAACCGGTCGTTGCCCGTATCCACAATGGCAATGACCACTGTGGAGTCTCCTTTTGAGATTTCCCAGGCATCGAAGGCCTGGATGCGCTGCAGATTATACTGCGAGTCAAGCATGGGGTCATCGGGAACATAAAGCAATTGGGGAAGATAGCGAGGCTCGGCATATTCCACCAGTCCTGTGGCATACAATGCCTGTATGGCCTCCTCCAGGCGGTGAGGCTCGTCCAGTTCAAGCCTGTAAATCCTCGAGAGGTCCACCAGGGGCTCCCCACGCCCGTTGAATTTTTGCGCAGGCGCCTCGTGCATTGGAAAGATCTTCTGCAAGTCCTCAGCACGGTAACGGGCTATCCAGCCCTCCATCAGAGGGTGGTTTATCTGGTGAGTTTTGGCCACGGGAACCAGGTCAGGCTTGATTTTAAAAACCACCTGACCCTCAACATATTCCCCTGCCTTCAGATCCCCTGGCGCTTCAAAAAAAACAGGAGGCACTGGCCAGGCCTTAATGGAAAAACCCAGCAGCAGGCATCCGATCAGAAAGAACTTAAATATTCCGGACATTCTTGCCTATTTTAAGGGATAAAATTAATCAAAAGGGGATAATACGTCAACTTTATTCCTCAAACTTATTCTTTTGCTGGGGTTTTTTCTAATTTTGAGGCCGGTTTCAAAATCTAATCATGATATCCCCTTTCTTCAGCCATTTGCTGATCCCTTTCCTGGTGGCCATGTTCCTGGCCATCAATATGGGTGGCAGTGGCACCGGACCCAGCTTCTCGGCTGCCTACGGGGCCAATACCATCCGAAGGTTTAAAATCCCGGGGCTCTTTGGTATCTTTGTTTTCGTTGGCGCCCTGGTGGCCGGGAAAAGAGTCGCCCTTACCATGGGGCGCGATATGCTCGATCCCGATGAAATGACCCTTGTGGTTACCACCATTGTCCTGCTTGCCGTGGCCCTTTCTCTGTTCTTGGCCAACCTCCTCTCTGTGCCCCAGTCCACCAGCCAGTCGGCGGTGTTCTCCCTGGCAGGGGCTGCCCTCTACCTCAAGAATTTCAACACCCATAAGCTGTTTACCGAAATCATCCCCATTTGGTTTCTGTTGCCACTTGCCGGTTTTTTTTTCATGCTGTTCATTTGCGTCCTTTACGATTATTTCAACCGGCGCTGGCCCCACCTGAAGGAAAAGCTGGGCAACCCAAAACTCAGCAGAATCCTCATCCTGCTCTCAGCCTGCTATGTGGCATTTGCCATCGGCGCAAATAATGTGGCCAATGCCTCGGGACCCCTTGCAGGAATGGTTACCAACGAACTGGGCATAGACCCTGCCGATGAGAAGAGTTTTCTGGTGATTGCCATCCTGACCACCCTGCTCATTGCCCCCTGTTTTGCGATTGGAAGCTCCCTGTTGGGATTCAGGGTGGTGAAAACCACAGGAAAAGGCATCACTTCTTTCGGGCGCAACGGGGCCATTGCCATTTCCTTCGTCACCGCCTCCCTCCTGCTGCTGGTGTCGGTCACAAAAGGTATTCCTACCTCGCTGGTGCAGCTCAACGCCTTTGCCATCATGGCCCTGAGCATCCACAAGGAGGGCTGGCAGAAGACCATCTTCCACCGTACCCTGCAAAAATTCTGGACAGTATGGCTCCTGGCCCCTTCCTTTGCATTCATCACCTCTTACCTGCTGGTGATGCTGGCCGATCATTTGGGAATGCTCCTGATTTAAGCTTGTTTTTAGAGAATTCTATCCATTAAGGGAAGGATAGTCAGGCACTTCTTCCAGGAAAACCCAGTCATTGCCCTCCCCTTTCTTGAGGCAGCAGTAATGGACCAGTCCGTTGGTCACAAGCAGGTACTTTACCCCAAAGTTGAAGTTGTAACGGGCGATCTGGTCAAATACGTCCTGGCTTAGCTTCACCGAAGGGGCCTTGCATTCGACAATCATCAGGGGCTGGCCGTCCGTGCCGTAAATTATGGCATCGGCCCGCTTCTGCATCCAGTGATACTTCAGAGAGACCTCAACGGCAATCAGCCCCAGCGGGTATTGCTTTTGCACGTGTAACCACGCCAGGAAGTGCTGCCTGACCCACTCTTCAGGCGTCAGGCTCACAAATTTCCTTCGGAAGATGTCGAAGATCTGTTTCTTGTCTTCCTCCTCCCGTATGCGAAAGGGAAATGCCGGTAAATTGAGTGATTGCATAGATATTCGGTGACAACTTTGTCAAAATTACTAATTTCGTAAAGCTTTCTTTATATTTGTTGTCTCATGTTTTTTCTTTTATTTCATTCTTATGAAGACGCGCGAAGAAATCGTTGAGAACTGGCTGTATCGCTATACAGGGACCCATTCCGAAGAAATGGGCAAATACATCCTGCTGACCAACTTCAATCAGTATCTGCATATGTTTTCACAATGGTTCAAGGTTCCCATCCTGGGTTCCGACCGGGCCATGCCCAGCGCCACGCACGACAAGATCAGCATGATCAATTTTGGCATGGGCAGCGCCAACGCAGCCACCATTATGGATCTGTTGAGCAGCGTGAAGCCCAAGGCAGTGCTGTTCCTGGGCAAATGCGGAGGGCTCAAGAAGATCAACAGCCTGGGCGACCTGATCCTCCCCATTGCCGCCATCCGGGGCGAGGGTACCTCAAACGACTACTTCCCCCCCGAAGTGCCTGCCCTGCCTGCTTTTAACCTTCAGAAAGCCGTTTCCACAAACATCCGAAACCACAACCTGGACTATTGGACAGGCACCATTTACACCACCAACCGCAGGGTCTGGGAACACGACGAGGAGTTTAAAAACTACCTGCGCAAAATCAGGGTGATGGGCATCGACATGGAAACCGCCACCATATTCTCCGTGGGGTTCTATAACGGCATTCCCTCAGGCGCCCTCTTGCTCGTATCCGATCAGCCCATGATCTCCACAGGCATCAAAACCGAGGAAAGCGATAAGGTCGTTTCCCAGAACTTTGTGCACAAACACCTGGAGATAGGCGTGGATGCCCTGAAAGAATTGATAAACCACGGCCTTACCGTGAAACACCTGAAATTCCATTACGACGAATAAAACCCCGGGAGCACGTCCCCTATGGCCAATCTGAGTTTTGAACAGATACTGAAAGACATCAAAAACAAGGTGTATTACCCCGTGTACTTCCTCAGCGGGGAAGAACCTTTTTTTGTTGACGTCATCTCCAACTACCTCGAAGACCAGGTCCTTACGGATATGGAAAAGGAGTTTAACCTGAGCATCCTTTACGGGAAGGATACCGATATCCCCAACTTGCTGAGCGTGGCCAAGCGTTTTCCTATGATGGCCAGCCACCACCTGGTCATCGTCAGGGAAGCACAAAACCTGCGCAACCTCGAGCCCAGGGAAAACCTGAAAACCCTTAACCCTGAGAATGAGGCCCTTGTGAAATACCTCGAGAAGCCCCTCGAATCAACAATCCTGGTGTTCTGCTACAAATACAAAACCCTCGACCGCCGTCGCAAGGTGGCAAAAACAATCCTGCAAAAAGGCCTGCTGTTTGAAGGTAAACGCGTGTACGACAACCATTTACCCCCCTGGATATCGAACTACGTCAAGCGCAGGGGCTACCTCATCGGCGACAAGGCCACCCAGATGCTCGCCGACCACCTCGGAAACGACCTGGCAAAGGTCACCAATGAAATCCAGAAGCTTTTCATCAGCCTGCCGAAAGGCTCGGAAATCACCCCCGCCTCCATTGAAGAAAACATCGGCATCAGCAAGGACTTCAACATCTTTGAGCTGCAGGAAGCCCTGGGCGAAATGAACAAAACCAAGGCCTTCCGCATTGTAAAATATTTTGGCGACAACCAGAAAAGCAACCCCCTGGTGCTCACCCTGAGCATGCTCTACCTCTTTTTCCAAAAAATCATGCTCTATCATTATTCCCGCGACAAAAGCGAAAGAGGTTTGGCTTCCGCCATCGGGGTCACCCCATTCCGGATGAAGGGCTATCACAAAGCCGCCAAAAATTACCCGCCCGAACGCCTGGAACGCATCTTTTCATACCTGCGCGACTGCGACTTGAAATCCAAAGGGGTCGGAAGCCGCTCGGCAGAGCCCGGCGAACTGCTGAAGGAACTGACATTCAAAATCATGAACTGAGTATGAATTACTGGCTTGTAAAATCAGAACCCGGTGCCTATTCCTGGCAAAGGCTGGTGAAAGACAAAAAAACAATGTGGGACGGGGTGCGCAACTACCAGGCCCGCAACAACCTAAGGGAGATGAAGCAAGGTGACCTGGTCTTATTCTACCACAGCGTCAACGAAAAACAGGTGATGGGCATTTGCAGGGTGGTGAAGGAACATTATCCCGACCCTACCACCGACGACGACCGTTGGGTGGTAGTGGATGTTGCCCCCGTGGAGGGCCTGAAAAAGCCCGTTACCCTTGAAGAAATCAAAAACGATGACCGCCTCGAAAACATTGCCCTTATCAAGCAATCGCGCCTTTCGGTGATGCCCCTGCCCCGCGAGGCTTTTGATGCAATTGTTGAACTCGGAAATTCCTGATGCCTATGAACTATATCGACTTTATCATTGCCATACCCCTTATATGGGGCGCCATACGGGGATTTAAAAACGGATTCCTGATGGAAGTCTCAACCCTGGCGGGGCTGGTGGCTGGCATCTTCCTGGCCGTTATTGCCGCCGACCTTGTTGGACGCGTCCTGCAAGGAATGGTCGACTGGAACCCCATCCCATTCAAGTTCCTGGCCTTTGTCATTGTGTTCGTGCTGATCGTGTTCCTGCTGAAATTCCTTGCCAAGGTGGTGGAGAACGTATTCAAGGCCATTCACCTCAACTTCTTCAACCGCCTATGGGGACTGATGTTCGGCATCATTAAGTTTGCCCTTATCCTGAGCATCCTGATGATCTTTGTCAACTACCTGAGCAAATACATTGCAATCCTGCCAGAACAGGCGCGGGAAGGGAGCCTGCTGTTGACCTACATTGAGCAATTGGTGCATTATGTACTACCTGTCAAGGAGTTCATCCCCCTCCCACATGGCTGGAAAATTTAAAGCCCACGCCTGTTGAAACAGATAAAAAGCCAAAAGTCCATCCTATGAAAAAACTGCTACTCCTGGTCTTGCCCCTTGTTTTGCTTATCGGTTGTAAGTCGGCCAAAATGGTAAGCAGTGAAACAGCAACATCGCCCAACACGATTTTCCAGGCCATCCCGGCGCCCGACAGCCCTGCAGAAAACCCCTATTTTTATTGCAGCGATTTTGTGGAAAACGTCTATAACTCCCTTACAATAGATGAGATGGAAAACAAATACGGCAGCCTGGTCAGCAAAGAATTTGAGCCTATCCAAAACATCCATAACGACCATCTGACCGATACCATCCTTTCCTTTTCTTCAGGCAGCAACCTCATTCAATTTCTCAAAGCCCGTCACGCTGATATTCTGTTAAGGGTTGATATCACTGATGGCCGCATCACCTTATTTGAGAATATCCGCCCCGGGATGACAAAAGCTGATTTTCAAACTAAGTTCAGTATCCGCCACGAGCTTCCCGATGTTCTTGAGATTGGCACGTCCGAACAGACCTCTTCTTTTACCTTCCGCTTCAGAGCGGGAAAACTCAGCAGGATTTCGAGTGATTTATACATCGATTAATTTTCCTTAACGGGAAATTTAAATATACCGTGCACCTATGAAAAGCCTGATCACCACCCTTGGGGCCTTTTTCTTACTGAATTTTCTTGCTGCCCAGAATCACAGCATTGTCAAGGAACCCGATGTATTCCCCGACCAGCCCCGGCGCGAGATCCGCATGCCGCAACTGGAAGGCTATGAGATCATCAAAGGCGATTTTCACCTGCATACCGTTTTCTCTGATGGCTCTGTCTGGCCAACGGTAAGGGTGCAGGAAGCCTGGCGCGACGGGCTCGATGCCATAGCCATTTCCGACCATGTCGAATACCGCCCTAAAAACCAACACCTTAGCGGAAGCCTCAACCAGGTGCACGACATCGCCCTGCCCGAAGCCCAGAAGCTTGGCATCATCCTGGTCAAAGCTGCCGAGATCACCCGCAGCATGCCACCCGGTCATCTCAATGCCTTATTCGTTCGCGACATTGATGCACTGGAAAAGGACGATTACCGCCAGGCCCTGCAAGCAGCCCGCGATCAGGACGCCTTCATTTTCTGGAACCACCCGGGCTGGCAGGCCCAGCAGCCCGACACCTGCCTGTGGTGGGACCAGCACGAGGAATTGTACGGCCAGGGCTTGATCCACGGCATTGAAGTTTATAACTTCGATGAGTGGTACCCCGTGGCAATCGACTGGGCCAGGGAAAAAGGCCTCGCCTTTATGGCCAACAGCGACATCCACGAACCCGTGCCCTATATGCCCGGCTACAGCAACTACCTCAGGCCCATGACCCTGGCCTTCGCCCCCGAAAAAACCGAAGCAGCCCTCAAAGAAGCCCTGCTGAACAGGCAAACCGTGGCCTTCTTTGCGGGTAAGCTGGCAGGCCCTCAACACTGGCTCGAGCAAATGTTTTACGCCTCCCTGCAGATCGGAAAACCTTTCAACAAGAAAGCCGATGGCTCGGCTTCAATCACCATCACCAACCTGACCGACATCCCCATAGTCCTGCAAAATGAATCAGGCCGGACTTACCGCCTGGAAGCCCTCGGCGTAGTGATATTGCCTGTTGAACCCGCCGCGCAGGAAGCCGGTATTCCCTTCAGGGTGACGAACTTCTTTACAGGAATGAACCAAAACCTGCATGTGCTTATCACATGGTGATCGCATCCAATCAGCTCATTTTTATTTCGTTGTAACGAAAAAAATAAATAAAATGACCCGGACCAAGCTTTGATTTTGAAATTTAAAATTGTGTAACTTTAAAAAAAGCAATCAAAAAACCCTTGAACATGACTGAGATCAGGACACAAATTAGCATTAAGGCCGCACCCGAAAAGATTTGGGACATCCTGATGAACTTTGAGCAATATTCGCGCTGGAATCCCTTCATCATCTCAATTTCAGGTGAAAAAAAGGTTGGAAAAAACCTGGACGTGACCATACAGCCCCCCGATGCCAAAGCCATGAGTTTCAAGCCCGTAATCCTGACCCTTGAGCCAAACAAGGAGCTGCGCTGGTCGGGTAAGATGTTTGCCAGCTTTATCTTCCGGGGCGAGCATTACTTTATCCTACAGCCCAATGCCAGGGGCACCACCGACTTCATCCACGGTGAACAATTCAGCGGCATCACCCTACCCCTTATGAAGAAAATGCTGGAGAAAACCCGCGAAGGCTTCGAACTGATGAACCAGGAACTGAAGCTGCTCAGCGAACGACCCCAGTAAAAAATCTTCTTCTAAAGAATAATTTCTTCCTGGATCCATTTCACAGGCTTCTTGGGTGAGGACCTGCTCCCTCCCTATTCCCTTCTGAAATAAACCCGGGTTTTGAAAAAGGTCATACCCGGCTGTTTTACAGCCTTCTAACCACATTTTCCTTGATAAAGGAATCTTACCATCCTCTTAGTTAATACGGAGTTTATACGGTTTAAACCGTATAAACTCCGTATTAACTCCGTATTAAACAGGAATATTAATTCTCATTACAAAGAGGTGATAAGCCTTCCGGGATAGTTTTTTCCCCAGGGAATTTTTTATTGAAAAAGATTTGGATAATGAACCATAGTTCATTATCTTTGGACCGAACAAATGTTCATTATATGTCGCCCAGGACCAAAAGATTGAGAAAAGTCATCAATCCCCCAGTGATTAAGGGGTTTAAGCCTTATGGCCCCGATACCGGAAAGGGAAAGGCCGAGCCTGTAATGCTTCATTACGAGGAGTATGAGGCTTTGCGCCTTTGCGATTACGACCTGTACAACCACCACGCGGCAAGCATTTTCATGGGCGTCTCCAGGCCCACCTTCACCCGCATCTATTCGGCCGCCAGGCAAAAAATCGCCAGGGCCTTTGTTGAGGGCAGGCAGATTGCCATTGAAGGCGGCAAAGTATATTTTGATTCTGACTGGTACCATTGCGGGAGCTGTAAATGTTTCTTCAACAATCCCGAGAAGGATCAGAAGGTGGGTGAATGCCCCCTGTGCGGGGATACAGAAAAAATCAGCGGAGTGGAAGGCGATCCTGAGAAATTCGTTCCAGAAACCTCAGTGGAAGTGGGCACAGAGCTTTGCTATTGCCCCCAATGCGGGTATGAGCAGCGGCATCAGCAGGGGATTCCCTGCAAGCAGGAAGTTTGTCCATCGTGCCAATCCCATTTAACCAGGAAAACATTACCCGGGAAACAGCCTGCCAGGCACCGGGGCGGAAGGAAACATTAAAAAAACCAAATATGAAAGTAGCCATTACAAGCACCGGAAACTCATTGGAATCGACTGTTGACCCGCGTTTTGGGCGCTGTGCCTATTTTGCCATTTACGACACCGACAGCAAAGCCATAGCCTTTATTCCCAATCCTGCCCGTCATGTAGAAGAGGGCGCAGGTCCCAAGGCTGTGCAGCAAGTGGCCTCGTATGAGGCGAAAAAAATCGTATCGGGCGAGTTTGGCATGAAGATCAAGCCCCTGCTCGACAGTCTGAAAATTCAAATGATCGTGGTGAAAGACCCCGAAAAGAAAATTATGGACATCATGGAGATGTTGAATCATTAAAAAACAAAGAAAATGCCAAAGATGAACGGAACGGGCCCCGACGGCAAGGGTCCCGGCACGGGCCGCAGGCTCGGGAAATGTAAAGCCGCTGACAAAAAAGAACTGCAGGGGCAGCTTGGACAAGGTATGGGGAAGCGCCGCAAGGCAGGAGGAGGAGAAGGACAAGGAAAACGCCTGCAGAGTGGGAAGACTGAATAAACCATTAAATTGAAAGGAGCACAATATGCCAGGATTTGATCAGACTGGTCCCATGGGACAAGGTCCTATGAGTGGCCGCCGAATGGGGCGATGCACCCAATACGGTGCAGGCCCGCAAAATCAGCCTCCCGCTTCCAACCAAACGGTTGAACCTTTGTATCCCGCAAGGGGTAAGGGATTTGGCCGCGGAAGAGGTGGACGGGGACGTGGTTTGGGATTACAAAACCGTTTCAGAGGAGGTTGATCAAAGATGAGGGGAGTGAATCCTTTACTCCCCTCATTGGTTTTTATGTTTTTGCCAGGCAGCATTTTTTGCCTGACCCGGGAATTTTATTATCGAAAGCCCTCATTGCACCCGACTCCAACATACACCAAATAAACCAAAAACTTTCACTTAAATCCAAAATCAATTTATGAACAAATGTATTGCCATACCCATCGAGAATGGGGTACTTTGCGCCCACTTCGGCCATTGTGAACAGTTTGCCATCGTTGAGGTGGAAAACAATGCCATAAAAGACATCCGCGCGCTAACACCCCCGGAGCACGTGCCGGGCCTCTACCCCAGATGGGTAGCCCAGTTTGGAGTTACCGACGTGATTGCAGGCGGAATGGGTCAGAAAGCCATTGACCTGTTCAACCAGCAAAAGATCAATGTATTTGCCGGAGCACCGGTAAAAAATCCTTCTGAGCTGGTCACCGATTTCCTTGCCGGTACCCTGAGCCTGCAGGCCAACTACTGCGACCACGACAGCCACCAGCATGAGCGTGGCCACGGATGCAGGCACTGACAATCGAGTTAAGCGAACCAATTAAACCAGGTATTATGGAAAAAATCAGGCTTGGGATCATCATTTGCAACCGTTACAGGACTTGTGCAGGGGGAAAGTGTTTCAGATCCTTCAGAAACAGGGAAGGGGCTTTCTCCATCTATGAAGGCAAGGAGGCTGAAATTGCAGCCTATACCACCTGCGATGGCTGCCCCGGCGGGAACATTGAATATGCCCCTGAAGAGATGAAAAAAAATGGGGTGACTCAAATACATTTTGCCACGGGGCTTCTTGTAGGCTATCCGCCTTGCCACCGGCTGCAGTATTTTGATAAATTCATCCGGGAGAAGTATGGCATGGAAGTGATCCTGGGCACCCACCCCATCCCCCAGAAATATTTTATCACCCACAACAAGCTGAACACCTGGAACACGGCATTCTGGCGGGAGGCCATCAAACCCACCCTTACGAACGAGAAGACAAGGCTGGCTTATGACTGACAGTAAACCATTTAAGATTGCCATTGCCAGCGGGAAAGGGGGTACGGGGAAGACCCTTGTGGCCACCAATATCTTCCATACGCTGACTGGCAAAGGCATCAAAACCAGCCTGGTAGACTGCGATGCAGAGGCGCCCAATGCCAAGTTGTTCTTTGAGGGAAGCCTGGAGCATTCTTTTGAGGTGACTCAGCAGGTGCCCGCCATCAATGAAGACCTGTGTACCTATTGTGGGAAATGCCACGAATACTGCCATTACAATGCCATATTCATCCTTCCCCCTGCCAGGGTTATCAAGGTGATCGAAGACCTCTGCCATGGCTGCGGGGCCTGCACGGTGGCCTGCAAATTTGATGCGATCACCGAGAAACCCATGCCCCTGGGCGAAGTGAGGCGCTATACCCTTGCGGGGAACCACAGCCTTGTGGAGAGCCGCATGAAGACAGGAGTATATTCGCCCGTGGCGGTCATTAAGGCAGGCATCAAAGAAGCCGGCAACGGCCGGATGGTGATCATGGACGCTCCGCCCGGGACTTCCTGTCCGTTTATCCAAACGGTTGACAGGGCAGATTACGTGGTGCTGGTCACCGAACCCACCCCCTTTGGCCTGAGCGACCTGAAGCAGTCGGTAGAAACACTCAGGGGAATGAACAAGTCCTGCGGGGTGATTGTCAACCGGGCAGGAATGGGCAACAGGGAGCTTTACGATTACCTGGAACAAGCGCGGATCCCTCTTTTGATGGAAATTCCCTTTGACCGCAATATTGCACACACCTATGCCCACGGGGGCAGGCTGGAGGAGCTGGACCCCCATTGGGAAACGCGGTTCCTGACATTATTTGAAGAAATCAAAAAACACTATGGAAATAGCCATCATCAGCGGTAAGGGAGGCACGGGAAAGTCGAGCATCAGCGCAGCCTTTGCCACAATATCGGAGGAGGTGGTCCTGGCCGATTGCGATGTGGATGCCGCAAACCTATATATCCTTTTCAACCCTGAACACGAGGAAGAGGAATCCTTCGTGGGGGGAGAAAAAGCTGTGATCGACCGGGACCTCTGCACCAACTGCGGGCTGTGTATTCCCTATTGCAACTTCGAGGCCATCGTCTTTTCTCCTGAGGGGGTGGTCATTTCAGAAACCGCCTGCGATGGCTGCCACCTTTGCAAGCGGGTTTGTCCACACCAGGCTATCCGGATGGTTGAGATAGATAAAAGCCGCCTGTATGCCGGGGCTTTTCGCAATGGACGGATGGTTTACGGGCGGCTGGCCCCCGGTGAAGAAAACTCGGGCAAGCTGGTGAACCTGGTCAGGGAAAAAGCACAGAAACAGTCGAAAGCCTTTGGGCTGAAAACCATCATCATCGATGGCCCTCCAGGGATTGGATGTCCCGTCATTTCATCGATCACAGGGGTTGACCAGGTGGTTATCATTACCGAGCCCAGCCTTTCGGGATTGCACGACCTGGAAAGAGCTGCAGATGTCTCCGGAAGTTTCGGCATTAAAACCAGGGTCATCATCAACAAGGCTGATCTGGATGAAGCGATGGGCGATAAGATCGAAACCTGGTGCAAGGAACGCGGGCTGGAGGTAGTGGCGAAAATCCCCTTTGACCCTGAAGTGGTGAAGTCTATGGTAAACTGCAAAAGCATCTCAGAATGGGCTCCGGATTCGAAGACCAGTCAAATACTCAGGGAAACCTGGAAAGTGCTATTAAACGGTAAAGGATGATCAGTTTTGGCCCCATTCCATCGCGCCGCTTGGGCAAAAGCCTGGGAATAAACAACATCCCGGCCCCCAAGACCTGCTCCTATGCCTGCGTGTATTGTCAGGTGGGGCCCACCCGGAAACACACCATCACACGCCAGAATTTTTATAAACCTTCGCAAATTTTCGGGGAAGTCAGGCAACATTTGCAAAAACTTGACAAAACAGACCTGCCCGATTACCTGACCTTTGTTCCAAACGGTGAACCAACACTGGACAAGGGTCTTGGAGAAGCCATAAGGATGCTGAAAGCCCTGGACATTCCCATTGCTGTCATAACCAATGCCTCGCTTTTTAGTGAGGAAGGGGTGATCGGCGATCTGTGTGAAGCCGATTGGGTTTCCGTAAAAATGGATGCCGCAAACGAGCAGACCTGGAAAGCCATAAACCGCCCCCATAAGGACCTATATTGGGAGCAGCTTCAAAAAGGCATTGAAGAATTTGCCGCAAGATTCCGGGGTACCCTCGTAAGTGAGACCTTGCTGGTAGACAATATCAACGACGACACAGAGACAATCAGGGAAACCGCTTTCCGGGTTGCAAACTTAAATCCGGCCAAAGCCTATCTTTCCATTCCAACCCGGCCACCGGCAAAATCGTCGGTACGCGCTCCGTCAGAACAAACCATTACCGAGGCATACCAGGCCTTTGGCGAGCAGGGGCTGGATACCGAGTTGCTGCTGGGTTTTGAAGGAACCGATACGGGGTTCACTGGAAACGCAGAAGAGGACATCCTGAATATCTCTGCCGTACACCCCATCCGGGAGGATACAATGGCTGAACTGCTCAGAAAAAATCAGGCCGGTTTTGATCTTGTTGAAAGCCTGATCAGCGAAGGAAAGATCAAAACAGTGGAATTCAAGGGGAAGAATTTCTTCCTGCGAAACATCCGTTCGAGCGTATGATAGAAGTGCTGAAAGAAAAATATGGTCCATACTGCCTTGGCTTAAAAATCGATTGTCGGGAAAAGGAAACCCATATTCCTGCCCCCCAGGCACCCTTACGGTTTTGTGAAGCGGTGAGACTGGCTTTTGATAAGCCATTGCTCATAAAAGCCGAAGACTTAAATTGCCCGGGATCAAAACGCAGTATGGGTTTGTTTTTTGAGGATGAGACTTTGATGAAGAATATCCACCAGGAGAGTGGCATTGACCCTGGGATGATCAGAAAGGCAGTGAATGATATTCCCAGGCTTGATAAACCCCCTGAGAGTATTTTATTGGGCATTGACGAGGAGATGGAGAAAGAGATCAGGCCAGATTTGTTCATTCTTTTTCTTCAGCCAGCCCGGGTTATGGAGTTAATGAAACTCTATGCCCTGAAGTTAAAACAGTTCCCACTAATCAGGCCTTTTTCCTTTATGTCGGTATGCGGGAATGTGTTTGTCAGCACTTACAAAAACCGCGATTTCTGCATTTCTTTTGGTTGCCCTGATTCAAGGAAGTATGCTGGCCTGGCAGATGACCTGGTAGTTGCAGGAATCCCCTATGAAAGTTGTGTCGCCCTCTTTTCCTGAGAAAAATTTAAATTTTAAGTAATATGATGCCTGAAATAGAAAAAATACAGCTCGAGAACGTTAAGAATGTCATCGTGGTGGCCTCCGGGAAAGGGGGCGTAGGCAAATCAACAGTATCGGTAAACCTGGCCGTAGCCCTTGCACGTAACGGATTGCGGGTGGCCCTGGTAGATGCTGACATTTACGGGCCTTCCATTCCCCGTATGATGGGGATAGAGCAAGAAAAACCGGGGGTGAACACCAAGGACCCGAAGAAAACCATGCTTCCCATAGAGAAATACGGCATCAAGGTAATGTCGATCGGCTTTTTCATCGGCAAGAGCCAGTCGCTGATCTGGCGGGGCCCCCTGGCAGGCAAAGCAATCACCCAATTGCTGGAAGAGACTTTCTGGGATGAGATCGACGTGATGGTGCTTGACTTCCCTCCCGGGACGGGCGACATCCAAATCACCACGGTACAGAAGCTGAACCTGACAGGTGCCATCATCGTGACCACCCCTCAGGAAATCTCGCTGAACGATGCCCGCAAAGCGGCTTCGATGTTCTCCAACCCCGATGTTGGCGTGCCCATCCTGGGGGTGATCGAGAACATGGCCTGGTTTACGCCTGAACCTCACCCTGAAGAGAAATATTTCATCTTTGGTGAAGGCGGCGGAAAACTGCTGGCCGAAGAATTAAACACAGAGCTGCTGGGACAGATCCCCCTCGTAATGGAAGTGGCCGAAGCAGCAGAAAAAGGCCTGAGCGTGTTTGCCCAGTCTGAACAGTCGGTGATCCGGGCCTTTGACCAAATATCTGAAAAGATTGTTAATCATTCTATAACACTTTAACCCAACACTTAATTTTTTTGAAACTGATGAAAAAAACAGACGTATTGATTATTGGAGGGAGCGCAGCCGGGATGGTTGGCGCCCTGACAGGGAAATCATCCTGGCCCGAAAAGAAGTTTATCCTGGTGAAGAAACTCAAAGATATGATGGTTCCCTGCGGCATCCCTTATATTTTTGGCACCCTGGATAACAGCGACCAGAACATCATGCCTGTCGACGCCATGATGGAAAAGGCAGGCATTGAATCCATCGTGGATGAGGTCATCGCCATTGACAAAACAGAAAAGACCGCTACCCTGAAGGGCGGCGAGGTCATCAAATGGGAGAAGCTCCTGATCGGCACGGGCTCACAGCCGGTAAAACCCAGGTGGCTGAAGGGCGCCGACCTCGACAATGTGTTTCTGGTGCCCAAGGACAAATACTACCTCGACGACATGCTCGCCAAGCTTAAAGATTGCAAAAGGGTGGTGGTCATTGGTGCAGGTTTTATTGGGGTGGAGATTTCAGATGAGATGAACAAGCGCCACCATGAAGTAACCCTGATCGAAAAGCTTCCCAACATCCTCAGCCTTGCTTTTGACGAACAACTCTCAAGTCGCATTGAAGAGCTCATCATCAAGCGCGGGGTGAAGGTTAGGACCAATAGCGGAGTAACGGAAGTAATCGGATCAACCAAGGTAGAAGGCATCAAGCTCGAGAATGGTGAGGTGATGGAAACCGATGCAGTAATTCTTTCGATGGGATATAAGCCCAGCACCGAACTGGCGGTTAAATCGGGCATTCCTGTAGATGAAGATGGTTTTATCATCATTGATGAGTATATGCGCACAATGGTTCCTGATGTATTTGCAGCAGGCGACTGTGCCCAGAAGCGAGACTTTGTCACCCGTCGACGCACCCCCATCATGCTGGCTTCCACGGCTTGCGCCGAAGCACGCGTTGCAGGAATGAACCTTTTCAACATTCACGTGGTGAAAACCTTCAGCGGCACCATTGGCATTTATTCCACAGCCATTGATGACGTTGGATTTGGCACGGCAGGCATCACCGAAGCCCGCGCCAAAGAAGAAAACATCATTGTATACACGGGACTTTTTGAAGGCGTGGACCGCCACCCCGGTCATCTTCCGGGCGCCCACAAGCAAATGGTTAAACTGACTGCTTCACGCAATTCAGGTGTGATCATCGGGGGCGAGGTAATCGGCGGCGAAAGCGCCGGCGAGCTGACCAACGTGATCGGCCTGGCCATTGAAAACCGAATGACCGTTAACAGCCTGATCACTTCCCAGATAGGTACACACCCCTGTCTGACGGCATCACCTGCAGGCTATCCGCTCATCAAAGCAGCTGAGATCATTGCCGCCAAAATGAGGCATTAATATTCTCAAGCAGGCGCCAGGTTGTATGACCTGGCGCCTCACTTTTAAATTCAAACCCTTCTGATGGCAGGATACATACACCTCTATACGGGAAACGGGAAAGGCAAGACAACGGCAGCACTGGGCCTGGCCCTCAGGGCGGCCGGCGCTGGAAAAAAGGTTGTTATCGCCCAGTTCGTCAAGGGTATGCCTTATGCAGAATTAAAACCGCTGAAGAATATCCCTGAGATTATAGTCAGGCAATACGGGCTGGACTGCTTTATAGTGAACCGGCCCACCCAAAAAGACATTGAAGCCGCCAGGAAAGGCCTCGAAGAAGTGACAACGATCATTAAGAACGATCTTTGCGATGTGCTGATCCTGGACGAAGTTTGCATTGCCCTGTATTACCATTTGTTTGAACCTTCAGAACTCATCACCCTGTTAAAGGGGAAACCTGAAAACATGGAAATCGTGCTTACGGGGAGATATGCTCCAGAAAGCCTGGTAGAACTTGCCGACCTGGTCACCGAGATGAAGGAAGTAAAGCATTATTTCACCAAGGGGATAAAGGCCAGGAAAGGCATTGAATATTAACTGATTAACCTTTTATGAATTTAAATATTTAGCAATGAAAAATCCGAATGCTGGTTTTAACACCAAACTGATTCACGCCGGAGCCTTTGAAGATGAATTTGGAAGCGCAACGGTGCCCATTTACCAATCATCCACCTTTAAGTTCAAGAATGCCCAGCACGGGGCCGATTGCTTTGCAGGCAAGAGCAAGGGTTACATCTATACCCGTATTGGGAACCCCACAATCCGTGCCCTGGAGCAAAATATCACATCGCTGGAGAACGGCTTTGACGGCATCGCCACCAGTTCAGGGATGGCAGCCATTACCAGCGTCTATATGGCTTTGCTGGGCGCCAATAGCCACATCATCAGCACAGGTGCAGTTTATGGCCCCGCCAGGGGTGTCCTCGAACAGGACTTTTCGCGCTTCAATGTGGAAGCAAGCTTTGTGGACACCTCCAACACCAAAAATATCCTGGAAGCCATAAGGCCCAATACCAGGGTGCTCTATATTGAGACTCCCGCCAACCCCACCATGGACATCACCGATATTGAAGCCTGTGCAAAGATTGCTAAAGAGCACGGATTGCTGTTGGTGGTCGACAACACATTCTCCTCCCCATACCTGCAAAAGCCCCTCGACCTGGGCGCTGACGTGGTATTGCACTCCGTGACCAAGTTTATCAACGGCCACGCCGACATCGTGGGCGGAATCATTGTGGCCAAAGACCCCGAAGTGTACAAAAAGATACGTCACTCGATGGTGTTTATGGGCTGCAATATGGATCCTACCCAGGCCTTTATGGTACTGCGCGGAGTGAAGACCCTTTCCATACGCATTGACAGGGCTCAGGAAAATGCTAAAAAGGTGGCAGATTTCCTGGCTAGCCATCCCAAAGTAGAATGGATCAGATATCCCGGGCTGAAGAATCATCCCCAGCACGAACTGGCCAAAAAACAGATGAAAGGCTTCGGGTCGATGATGAGCTTCGGGCTGAAGGGCGGCTATGAGGCAGGACGCAAGCTGATGGACCACGTCCAGCTGGCCCTGCTGGCCGTCTCCCTGGGTGGGGTGGAAACCCTGATACAACACCCCGCTTCCATGACCCACGCCGGTGTCAGCAAGGAAAACAAGAAAGCCGCCGGAATCACCGACGACCTGGTACGCTTCTCCGTTGGGATCGAAGATGCGGAAGACATCATTGGCGACCTGAGACAGGCTTTTGAGCATATTTAATCTGTCATAATTCCAAAAATCCGTTTCTTGGGTTAAGTGGAGCCGGCCCGATATTCCTCATTGAGGGAACGGGCCGGCGTTTTTTTATTAACTTTGAAAGCCATTCCCTGTTCCCTTTTCCGTATCCTGTGCCCTGCGTGACATCAGCCGGAAACCATTCAGATGATTGAAGCAGAACCATTGTTTGAGTAATTGTTCTTATGATCAAAACCATTGATATACAAGAATTTAATTCCTTAAGGGCCGATTACCCCCTACTGGATGTGCGTTCCCCTTCCGAATATGCCCAGGGACATATCCCCGGGGCAGTATGCCTCCCCCTCTTCGATGATGAGGAACGCAAGGTGGTAGGCACTCTTTATAAGAAATCGGGCCGCGAAGCAGCCATCTTAGAGGGTCTAGATTTCGCAGGGAAGAAGCTCAGGGCCTTCGTGAAGCAGGCCAGGAAAGCCATCCCCGGCAAAAAATTGCTGATGCACTGCTGGCGCGGGGGCATGCGCTCTGAAAGCATGGCATGGCTGCTGAACCTGGCAGGCTTTGACGTTTGCCTTCTGAAAGGAGGTTACAAGGCTTACCGCAGGCACGTCCTCAGCCTCTGGGAAAAGCCGGCCAACATTTTGATCCTTTCCGGGAAAACTGGAACCGGGAAGACGGAGATCCTGAAATATATGCAGGAGCTGGGCCAGCAGGTCATCGACCTGGAAGGGATAGCCCATCACAAGGGCTCGGCCTTTGGTGCCATCGGAGAAAGTCCCCAGCCTACAAGCGAGCAGTTTGAAAACGACCTTGCCGACCAGTGGATGCTCCTTGACCCCTCCAGACCCGTATGGCTTGAAGACGAAAGCCATTCCATAGGATCGGTATTCATCCCACACACCCTATACCAGCAAATGAACCTGGCCAGGGTGGCACGGCTCGATATGCCCAAGGACTTGCGGGTAAAACGCCTTATCATTGATTATGCCGGCTTCCCTAAAGAGCTCCTGCTCCACTCTGTGGGGAAGATCCAGAAACGCCTGGGCGGACAAAACACCAAGGCTGCCACTGAGGCCATTGAACGGGATGACTTTGCAACCGCCATTGCCATCGTACTCGACTATTACGACAAGGCCTACACCTACGACCTGGGCAAGCGAAAGCCCGAACAGTTCATCCATTTGGAGACCCAGACCGAATTGGCGGAAGAGAATGCCCGCCTGGTGCTTGAGCAGATAAAACACCTGAAAGATGAATAAGGACAAGCCCATTTACCTTGACCATAACGCCACCACGCCCATCGACCCCGAGGTGGCACGGGCAATGCAGCCCTTCCTGGAGCAGTATTTCGGAAACCCCTCGAGCGTCCACCTCTATGGGATTCAAACAAAGAAGGCGGTGGAAGAGGCCCGCAGGCAAATGGCCGCCCTGCTGAACTGCAATCCCGATGAGGTCGTCTTCACCAGCGGGGGCACCGAGGCCAACAACTACGCCATCAAGGGGGCCGCCTTCCAGCTCCGCGACAGGGGCAACCACATCATCACCACCACCATCGAACACCCTGCCGTCACCGAGGTCTGCCAGTTCCTGGAGAGCCAGGGCTTCCGCATCACCTATGTCGCAGTGGATGAAACCGGCCTGGTGAACCCAGCCGATATTGAAAAGGCCATTACGCCCGGGACGATCCTTATCAGCGTGATGCACGCCAACAATGAAGTGGGCACCATTCAGCCCATTAAAGCCATCGGACAGATCACCCGCCGCCGCGGCATCCTCTTCCATTGCGATGCCGCACAATCGGTGGGAAAGATCGATACGGACATTAAGAAAATGGGGGTCGACCTGCTCTCTGTGGCAGGCCATAAACTTTATGCTCCCAAAGGCATCGGGGCCCTTTACATCAAGCGGGGCGTTCAGTTGCAGAAACTGATGCACGGGGCCAACCACGAGCAGAACCTGAGGGCCGGCACCGAGAACGTGCTTGAGATCGTGGGCCTGGGAAAAGCGGCAGAAATTGCCAAACGGGACATTGAAGCCAATGCCCGCCAGATGCGCCTCAGCCGTGACCTGCTCTATGACCGCCTGAAGGAGGCTTTACCAGGCATCCGCCTGAACGGGCACCCCACACAAAGGCTGCCCAACACCCTCAGCATTGGCTTCCCGAATACGGAGGCCAATACCCTGCTCGATGAGCTGCAGGGCATCGCCGCTTCTGCCGGGGCCGCCTGCCACGCTGACCAGGTGGACGTATCCACAGTGCTTACAGCCATGAAGGTCCCCCTGCCATTTGCCATGGGCACCATCCGCTTCTCCACAGGCAAGCACAGCAGCCCGGAGGAGATGGAACAGGCAGCAGCCATCATCATTGAAGCCGTGAAGCGAATGAGGCCAGGGGAAAGCCTGGAAGAAGTCCAGATCCTGGAAACCGGCCCCATACACCTCACCCACTTCACCCACGGCCTGGGCTGCGCCTGCAAGATCAGGCCACAGTACCTGGAAAAAGTGCTGCAGGATATGCCTAAGGTAATGGACCCAAAAGTCCTGGTGGGCACCAATACTTCTGACGACGCAGCTGTCTACAAGATCAGCGAGGAGACTGCCATTGTCCAAACAGTCGACTTCTTCACCCCCATCGTGGATGACCCCTATGCCTTTGGCGCCATAGCCGCAGCAAATGCCCTGAGTGATATTTATGCAATGGGCGCCAGACCTTTGTTCGCCCTCAATATAGTAGGCTTCCCCAGCAACCGCCTGCCTATACAGGTACTGAAAGACATCCTGAAAGGAGCTTCCGATAAAGCCACAGAAGCCGGTATTCCTATACTGGGCGGACATACTGTAGAGGATAACGAGCCCAAGTTCGGGATGGTGGTCACCGGGGATGTCCATCCCGCAAAAGTGCTTACAAATGCAGGTGCCAAACCCGGGGATGTGCTGATCCTGACCAAGCCCATTGGCACAGGAATTATAGCCACAGCGGTGAAGCGAGGGCTCGCCGAGGATGCTGTAGCCCACGACGCCCGCGAAGTGATGGCTGCCCTGAATGCCGACGCTGCCGGAGTGATGGAAGCCTTCCCTGTGAATGCCTGTACCGACATCACAGGATTTGGCTTGCTGGGACACCTGAAGGAAATGGTGCAGGGTTCCAGGGTGAATGCCTTCGTTTATGCCGATAAGGTTCCCCTTATCAAGGGCACCCATGAACTGGCCATGGCCGGAGCCATCCCGGGAGGCACGCGAAACAACCTGGAATTCACAAGACCCATGGTAGACTGGCCTGATGAGATGCCTGAGTTCTTGAAACTGATCCTCTGCGATGCCCAGACCTCGGGGGGATTATTGGTGGCCCTGCCTGAGATTCACGCACAAGCATTCATCAATCAATTCAAATCTGAACATCCCTATCGATGGGTAATCATCGGAAAAATCATGGAAAACGGTGAAGGCAGGATCAAGGTTATTTAAACAACCCATAACCGGCCCAAACCTATTCATGAACAAGAAAAACTAAAACAAAATGCTATGAAAAACGGATACAACTGGAGGAAAGTGCGCAGGGCTTTTGGATTAACCAAAGAGTTAGCCTATTTCCAAAGTGCAGGCATGTCACCCATTCCCAAAAAAGTATTGAAGACTATTGAGCAATCCTATGAGAAGATCTATCTCTATGGCGATATGCACTGGCCAGAAGACATGGAACAGTTCGGGGTGCTCAGAGGAATGCTTGCAAAGCATATCAACACGGGAGCCGAGAATTTAAGCATCCTGCAGAACACCTCTACTGCCTTTTCCCTTGTGGCCTTGTCACTGAAAAAGGTCTTTGGCGAAGAAATGAACCTCATCTCTTTGCAGGACGAATTCCCTTCGACCAATGTTCCCTTTGAATACCAAGGCATTCAAATAAAATATGCCCAGCCTGAAGACGGCCGCTATCCCTTGGAAAAGATCCTGGAATTGGTGGATGAGCACACCCGGGGCATCGTGTGTTCTTACGTCCAGTATGGGACGGGCTTCCGGCTGGACCTGGAAGCGCTTGGTAAGGCTGCAAGGGAAAAGGGTATGCTCTTCATTGTAAACGCCACTCAGGGCTTCCCGATGTTTCCCATTGATGTGGAACAAATGCATATTGACGTGTTAACAGCTTCCCTGCATAAATGGGGTTGTGCCGCCCACGTGGGTTCCCTGTTCTTCACTTCCCCTGATTACCGCCGCCGATTCCCCGCCCCCATTGCCGGATGGCTCTCCGTGTTGCCTCCGCCTGACGACTTCATCCCCACAGCCAAGGGAACACCCCTAACCCTATACCCCGATGCCATGCAGTATAATTTCGGGACTATCAATTTTCAAAACCTTTTGGGGCTGAAATCCGCCTTTGAATTTATGGAAGAGATCGGCTGGGAAAGGATCCGGAAGCGAATCCTGGTGCTCACCGATAAGGTCATTGCACGCCTGATGCAAATTGAGGAAGTGGAAATCCTCAGTCCCCACACCCAGTCCTTTGAGCAATCAGGAATCATCAGCATCAACCTGAAAAGCTACAGCAATTCAGATTGCGTGGCTTATCTTGATAAACTGGGAGTGATCACCTGCGTCCGCCAGCACAACATAAGGATTTCCTGTAACTTCTTCAACAACCGGGAAGACATTGACCGTTTGGTTGAAGGCATCCGTGCCTTCCTCCGGCAGGCCGCCAAAAAATAAGGCATTTAAAGCATTTCCCCGGCCTTCTGACGGACGATCTCCCAAGCCCTGGCCACGTGCCTTTCGGCGGTCAGCCGCGAGCCTATGGCCAGCCTCAGGGTGTATTTGCCCTTCAGGCTGGTATGCGTCAGGAAAACATCTCCAACGCCGTTTATCTTTTCCAGGAAGCGCTTGTTCAAGTCGTTGAGCTGATCCTCATCCAGCCCTCCGGGATTCAGCCGGAAGCATACCAGGCTGAGCTGCACGGGCGCCAGAATCTCAAAGCGCGGGTCTTCCATCAGCCAGTCGGCAAATAAGCCTGCCAGGCGCACGTGCTCCCTGACAAAGGCCCGGATGCCTTCGATGCCATAAGAACGGATCACGAACCACAGCTTCAGCGCCCGGAAACGCCGCCCCAGCGGGATGCCCCAGTCGCGGTAGTTCTTCACCTGCTTGTCGGCGGCGGTCTTCAGGTATTCGGGGTGGATCTCAAAGGTCTGAATCAGCATCCCCGGGTCCTGCACGAAATAAGCCGAGCAGTCAAAATTGGTCAGCATCCATTTGTGGGGGTTGAACACCAGCGAATCGGCCTTTTCGATGCCTTTCATAAAGCCCCGCAGTTCCGGTGCCACGGCCGCAGTTCCTGCAAAGGCAGCATCCACGTGCAGCCATAGCTTGTATTTTCGACAGATGTCGCCCATCGCGTCCACGGGGTCCATGGCCATGCTCGAGGTGCTCCCCGCGGCCGCCACTACGCAGGCTGGCTGGTATCCCGCCTCCAGGTCTACCAGCATGGCCTGCTCAACCGCCACAGGGATCATCGCAATGGCCTCATCGGTGGGGATGATGCGCAGGTTCTCACGCCCGTAGCCCGCGATCTTAACCCCCTTCTCGACGCTCGAATGGGTCTCGGTGGAGGCATACACCCGCAGCCGCTGCTGATTGCCCTTCTGG